>JAJFJG010000063.1 GCA_021774265.1 Nitrosomonas sp. | reverse complement strand
TGAAGCGGTTGTGGCCATGGCATTTTCAGCAAGCAGCGAAGACTTGGCTAGAATTATTCATGCACATCCATCATTATCGGAAACGCTACATGAGGCAGCTTTGGCTGTGGATAAACGGGCGCTACATATTTAGTTGTTAATGGGTGGGTGTTGTTCTAACCCCTAATCGTTCAAATGGACGATTAGGGGTAAATTACTTGTTGGTTAGTGAGCTATACAGCTATCGCTAGTTGGATCAACTGAGCAAGCATATTCTATTTGATGGATACCGGCTTCACGGTTAAACAAGTGGTCAGCGAGTAAATGCTGATACTGTACTGTGGTCATGGAAGCTTTTTCAGGAATGAATCGTTCTTGCATCCAGAATCTGACTCGACAAAATTCTTTTTCATCACGGCACAGTCGGTTAAGAGCGGAACTATAGATAGTTTTATCTGCCTGTCGGCCTTGTTCAATAAGTACCATATTGACAAACTTACCTGAACTACCTAGCTCTACGGAGCGAATAAGCTGCCAACCAATGCCTGAAACCAATGGCTCAGATGATTCTTCCGCAACCTCTTCAGCAACAACTTCTTTAGCCCCATTTTCTGTGGCCTCATCAGATGCTGAGGCTACAGCCGACCATGACATTACTAACGCTAATAATAAAAAAGCAACTAACTTTATATTCATTTATTTTTATCTCCCTTTCCGTTCTGTGACGAAAATTAATTAATTCTAAAACGTTTAATCTTATTACTTAAGTATATAAACCAATTCATTATACCTGAAAATCATAAAATACAATTTTCACATATGATGGAATTCTTTATAGATAGATAGAATAGTTTTTTGAAAAATATAAGGGTTTATAAAAAGAAATTAGTGATTATCTTTGTGAAGAAAAATAACATCTTTATCAATAACTTCAAGCCGCCATTCTAATTTGAGCGCTATCCATTCAAAAGTTTTGATCGAATAAAAACAAATATGAGTCGGGTCATTCTTGTAGTGCCAGTTGCTAAATGCTTGAATATCCATTACGCGTTTAGTCATAATGGCAAGGAGACCTTCCCGTTTAAGTAGAGTGTCGAGTTTGACGAACAGTAATTTAGGATCTGCAATATGTTCTATGACTTCAGTCATCGTTATAAAATCATATTGTCTTTCCAGTAATTCTGGTTGATTAAAATAATATAAGTCATAATTGCAGACCTTAATACCATGTTCGTTAGCCATGTGACAAATCGTTGGACCGGGTCCGCATCCGAAATCAAGCCCAAGCGAGTTTCGTGAGATTTGCTTAAGGAGTGGATCAAAAACACGCGATAAAAATTTCCTGTAGCCTATATCTTCAGGATTGTTTTGGTGTTTATCGTATTGTGCTTTTTCATCTGCGGGAGATAGCTGATTTTCGGTAGGGACACTGATTAATTTGCAGGTGTTGCATTGTAAAAAAATTCTTTGTTTATCCTGGTAAAATTTTTGTAAGGAATTTTGTGTGCACACCGGACATTTGTTCAAGTTTATTCAATATTTAAGGCGCGAGCTTTTTGAATAGCAAGCTTATGTTAGGCCAATTAGCCAAAAGGTTTTCCAGTGTTTGGATTATAGTTAAGTGAACATCAATTAAACCTGAGTTAATGAGCAATGAGATATTATTTTCCATTTTTCATTGGACAAGAAATTAGAAATTTTTAATGCTTTTAGGGTATCACAATATGAATAGGAAACAGATGACGAATTCATTTGAGAGGGCATGGCGAAAAAGATTTGAGGGGTTTGCAACTTTTTCTGAAGATGATGCTGGTATTGCTGGTTGGTCTCCAACTGGACTTGCAACGCGGCTACGTCAATTTACTTCCCGATGGGAAAGGGCGTCTACTAAGAGTGGATTGTGGTTGGACGCAGGTTGCGGCGCAGGCACTTATTCAAGGTTTATGGTGAGTCAAGGAGCAAAAGTGATAGGTGCTGATTATTCGTTGCTTTCTTTACAAAAAGCGAAAGCGAGAGGAGATGATAGCGTATCTTGGTGTAAGGCAGATGTTAATCATCTTCCTATAAAAGGAGGCTGTTGTGATGGTGTTATATGTTTTGGTGTTACGCAAGCACTTGAAGATTCTATGGCCGTGACGCAGGAGCTGTCGAATGTTGTGAGGCCCGGTGGGCAGGTTTGGGTTGATGCGTTGAATGGTTGGTGTTTGCCACATATCTCAGAGCGGTTTTTGCGCTGGTTTCGTGGGCGCCCTAAGCATTTACGGTACGAGTCTCATCATAATATGAAGGTGTTAATGAGAAACGCAAAACTAATTAATATTAAACTTTATTGGCTACCAATACTTCCTTCACGATGGAGTCAATATCAATGGTTGGTAGAAAATCGATTGGCTGAGTGTGTTTTTAATTATGTTCCATTTGCTGGCCCACTGTTTTGCCATGCCTTTATATTACATGGAGAACGTTCTTCAAATGACTGAATCTATAAATCGCAGTTTATTGTCGTTTCCGTTAAAAATGATTACCTCAAGCCTTTCTCCTTCGGGAAAAAATGCGCGATTATCAATTTCTATTTATCATCGGGTTCAGGAAGAGGATGATGAGTTACTTGGAATTAGCGCGAGTGCGACCAGTTTTGACTTGCAAGTAAAATATTTTTCTGAAAATTTTAATGTTCTGCCTTTGCATGAAGCAGTGCAAAGAATACAAAATGGAACGCTGCCGAGTCGGGCAGCTTGTATTACGTTTGATGATGGGTACGCTGATAATGAGGAAATAGCACTTCCCATACTTCAAAAACATGGTGTATCGGCAACATTTTTTGTGGCGACGGGATTTATTAATGGTGGCATTATGTGGAATGATGTCGTAATTGAATGGATGCGACGAGTGCCTGTTGATTTACTCGATTTAACCAAGATGGACCTGGGTAAACATGAGATGAATACGTTGCCACAACGTCGAGAGGCATTGTTTTCATTAATAAATGCTCTTAAATATTTGCCATTTGAAATAAGAAAGCAGAAGATTGATCAGCTATGTTCTCTCATTCCGGTTTCCTTGCCGGGTAATCTGATGATGACATCCGAACAGGTTTTAAAATTACATCGTTCTGGTATGGGCATTGGAGGGCATACGACTAACCATCCCATTTTGGCGCGCTTGACTAATGAGGCTGCGTATTCTGAAATTGCAGAAAATAAAGAAACGCTTGAGCATATTATTAATTCACCCGTACGACTTTTTGCATACCCTAATGGTAAGCCCAATCAAGACTACCTATCAAACCACATTGAAATAATTAAAGGTCTAGGGTTTGATGCAGCATGCACTACAACGTGGGGAGCGGCTAAGAAAGGTTGTGACTTATATCAACTACCTCGCTTTACGCCTTGGGTCAGTGATTATTTGAAGTTTATGCTGCATATGTCTCGTAACATGGCCAGAAATGTTGATGTTGTTTGATGTTTATTATATTTTTTGAGGTTCTATGCCCCGCAGCTTGCTGCAAAAATATTATGATGATCGAGCATATTCATAAAAGTCATGATGTGACGGTGTTGATGTGCCACTTGATTTTTCCAGAGAAATATCGGAGATCGGTATTTGATGAAGGGGCAGAAAAGAAGCTTCGAAATATTTGCTTGGTGTTTAAACTGTATTCTAAAATATCAAATTGAAGGATCATCACTATTACTCATCAGTCAAATAAGATGCAATAGTTTCTAGCAGATCATTTGCTATAAACCCTGACAGTTTATTTATTCCTTATGTTTCCGTCATTTAGTTTGACAGTACATCCAACATCCAGTAGATTTATATTTTTTGAAAATGACCTTCAAGTTTCCCTATACGCTTACCGTATATTCTTATCGTAGATCTATTTTATCCATAATAAAAGAACAACTGAAAATTAATAGTAAGTGCCCTGCTTGGTTCGAGCTGAGAGGACTAATAGTGCAAACCAATGCTATTTAATTCCTACGAATTCATTTTCGTCTTTCTGCCCATCGCATATATAATGTACTTTGTGCTGGCGCGACTGGGGCAAGAAATTGCGCTCAGCTGGTTAGTTATAGCATCTTTATTTTTCTACGGTTGGTGGAATCCATACTACCTTCCACTAATTCTCACTTCAATGGCGGCAAATTTCATTTTTGGCCGCATCATCAGCAAAAACCGATCTACTGTTTATGGTTCATACTATCTTATTACGGGAATCACGCTTAATCTTGCTACTCTTGGCTATTTTAAATATGCGGGATTTTTGGTTGCTAATATCAATGCAATTAGCGATACAGGATTTAGACTGGATGATATTGTTTTGCCACTTGCAATCTCATTTTTTACTTTTCAGCAGATAGCTTATCTCGTTGATTCGTACAGAGCGATCACAGATGAGTACCGTTTCTTGCATTATGCTCTTTTCGTCACGTTCTTTCCTCAATTAATAGCAGGACCTATTGTTCATCATCGCGAAATGATGCCGCAGTTTATGCAACGTTTTTCTTCGCGTAAGCAATTGATGAATATAGCAGTCGGTCTTACGATCTTTAGTCTCGGTTTGTTTAAGAAAACCGTGTTGGCGGATGGCGCTGCGCTACACGCATCTCCAATATTTGAAGCGGCCGAGAATGGAGATATGCTCACTTTCTTTGAAGCTTGGGGCGGTGCTCTTGCGTATACATTCCAACTCTATTTTGATTTTTCCGGATACTCTGATATGGCCATCGGTGCTGCTCGTCTTTTCGGTATTCGATTGCCACTAAATTTTCACTCACCCTACAAATCAACGAGTATTGTCGAATTTTGGCGACGCTGGCATATGAGTCTATCCAGATTTCTGCGCGATTATCTTTACATTCCGTTGGGGGGGAGTCGGAATGGAAATATTCGTAGGTACAGTAACCTAATGACGACAATGCTGTTGGGTGGGTTATGGCATGGTGCTGGTTGGACGTTTGTAATATGGGGAGGGCTGCATGGCTGCTATCTCATAATAAATCATGCATGGGAAAAGTTTTGTTGCGTTTTTATCCCCGTATCTATACTGAGGAAGTCATATTGGCGTGCATTAGCTTGGTTAATTACATTTATTGCGGTTGTAATAGGGTGGGTTTTTTTTCGCGCCACAAGCTTTTCGAGTGCGATTGCTATATTGGAAGGTATGTTGGGTATGAATGGCGTTGCATTACCCAATAATATTGTCGCGAGACTTGGTGTATTTGGAGAACTCTTAGGCGCAATTGGTATCACAACGTATCTTGGCGGTGGCAGTAAGTTTGTTGGCACTTATCTCTGGATACTTACATTGTTTCCTATCGTGTTAATTATGCCAAACACACAAGAGTTCATGCGAAAATTTGAACCTGCCTTAAAGGTCTATGAGTCTAATGATGCACACAGTATTCAACCGTTTTCTCGGTGGATAAATTGTATCAGCTGGCAACCAGGTGTTTTCTTTGCTGGTTGTGTATCGATTGTTTGTGCACTTGGTATATTGGCGTTGACCAATATCTCTGAGTTTTTATATTTTCAGTTTTAATCGCGATGTGTAAAGACCCTCAAAGCTCTTACATACGATGGTTAATTGGCTTTACGTTTTTGATATTGGCTGTTTGTGCAAGTTGGAACTGGTTCGTGGATCCGTACGACATGTTCGGGAATACACGGATAAAAGATATCAATCAAACTAAGCCAGTTGCCGAATCCCGAGAGCGCATCAGTAAGCCATACCGTATACTAGATGTGCAGCCTAGGACGCTGATACTCGGAAATTCACGACCTGAATTAGGGTTAGATCCAAGCTATCATTGTTGGCCCGAAGCAATGAAGCCTGTATACAATATGGCCATGCTTGGTACAGGTCTGTATGAGAACTACCGGAACCTGCAACATGCCGTGCATCAAGGACGAATTGAACATCTATTTCTGGGTCTTGATTTCTTGTTCTTTGTTCAACAAGATGATCTCATTGATCCCATTCAATGGAATCCACCAAAGCGTGACCTGGAACATCTGCAAATTTTTGCCCATGGAAATGTCAACCAATATTTTGAGTGGCATCGTCTATTAAATGGATTTAAAGCATTATTCTCGTTGCAAGCAACGATCGATTCTATCCGTACAGTGTTATCTCAAGGCGACCCAAACGCTCCTACAATTAACCCAGATGGACATAACCCAGGCCGTCAGTTCTTAAGCGGGATTGCAATCGAAGGACAGAAAGTCTTCTTTACTCAGAAGAATCTTGAAGTAGCTGAACTTCTGTCTCAACAGAGAGTGCTTTTCCAAGATGGGCTGCGCTGGTCGAAACCACTTGAGACCCTGCGAAGAATTTTAGTACTTGCGATCTCGAATGACATCCAGGTAACCTTGTTTATTAATCCGCGTCATGCCGATTTTCTTAATTTAATTGCGCTTTCTGGTAAATGGAGTATGAAGGAGGAATGGAAACGCGTGTTAACAGAGATAGCTGAAGAACACCAAGCCGAAGTATGGGATTTTCATGATTTCGACGAGTTTTCTATACCACCTGCGCCGTCAGAAGCCGGAAAAGCCTTGGTGGGATTTTGGGAGCCAGGACATTATCGCAGTGAACTTGGGAATGCGATGATCAATAGAATGGTCGGCGGCGAGGACTGTGAAATATTGAAAGTCGGCACACTCTTGCAACCTGATGAGATTGAAGTCCACCTTGAGAAATTGCGGCAACGTCAGCACAAATATGTCAAAGTGCATAATACAGAGTTCATCAGTTTAAAAGATCTTTATGCCAGATTCGTGCAGTAACATTGACACAAGAAATTTCATGTTTATCAATGCTTAAACTTGAAATTTCTTGTGGTTTTCCGCGCGGAGCAAGTTTATTTTCTCGATAGAATACTGAGTGAAAATTGACGATCTAGCTGACGAGAAACCTTGGAATATTTCTCGGGGCTTGTGTGCCAACAATTTAATATTGGAATCAAATAGAAATGCCCGGTTTTAAAAAAATGGCGGGAAATTACCTTTTTTATTAAACATTTAGGCTAAGTTTTTAGTCTGCAACAACCTGTATGCTGGGCTCTATTGACTTTAACATTTGCTCTATGCCTCTGAGTGTGCCTGTTATAGAGCTTGGACAAGTGCCACATGCCCCTTGGTAATGAATACGGAGGATGTCTCCTTCTAAACTCAGTACATGGAGGTCGCCACCATCACTTTGTAGGAATGGACGAACTTCCTCATCCAGCATGATGTTTATACGTTCAAGACGTAATTTATCCTCAGGACTTAAGTTCTCTAAAGCCTTATTTGCTTGGGTGACGGCTTTGTTCGATTCAGCTGTGGCACCTGGCGCTGCACGTATAGGGTCAGCGACTTCTCGAGCTAAATCTTGCCAGTTTGCTTCGCCATCCTGTGTGACAGTTATCCAGCTATCAATATAAAGCACATTGGTTATATGGTCGATATCAAAAAGCGCTGATGCGAGTGGGTCATCCTTTGCTTCATCAGCATTATCATATGAATGCGTGACCCCCCAGGTTAGTGGTTCCTTGAGTATGAACTTCAGTGCGTTTTTGTTGGGTGTTCCTTCTATGTCGGCTATTTTAGGCATTTAATATCCAGTTAACTTGATCGTTCAATTATTGTTATGCAGTTGTGAAACGAGTAAGAAATTGTTGTCTATTTTTTGGCTAGGTCTATAAAGTTAGCAATCTTAAGTTAGGCTGTATCAGTTGAAGATTGCACTGGATCATTCTCTGCTTCGGTAGACGTGCTTGTTTCAGAATGAAGAGCGGCATGTAGTGTGTGCCATGGGAGAATCGCGCATTTAACACGTGTTGGCAGATCTCTAATGTTGGAGAAAATAGTTAATCGACCCAGGTGATGTGGGTCTTCCAAACTGAGCTTTCCCGTTGCCATATCACGAAATTCTTGTATGAGTGTTTCGACATCTAAACATGTTTTGCCTTTAACCGCAGTGGTCATCATAGAAGCAGAAGCTTTACAAATCGCGCAAGATTCACCTTGAAATGCAATTTCGTTAATATACTGACCTTCAAGATTAAACTCAATATTTAAACGATCTCCACATAGTGGGTTGTGACCAACTGCATGGTGACTGGCTTCATTTAGGGCACCATAATTGCGTGGCTTTCTGTTGTGGTCAAGAATGACCTCTTGATAAAGTGATTTTGCATTTATCATGAGAAAACCTTTTGCACGGAATGGATGCCTTTGATTAAAGCATCAACTTCAGTTTTATTATTGTAAAACGCAAATGAAGCACGTGATGTGGCTGGTATGTTATAACGTTGCATGATCGGTTGAGCACAGTGGTGACCGGTACGTACAGCAATACCTTCTTCATTTAATAAGGTTCCAATGTCGTGAGGGTGAATACCATCAATAACAAATGATAAAACGCCAGTTTTATTTTTGGCCGTTCCAATAATGCGTACACCAGCTAAATCATTTATTTGTTCAGTGGCGTAATTAAGTAACTCATTCTCGTAGTCGCTGATTTTGTCTAATCCAATCGATAATAAATAATCAATGGCAGATCCAAATCCAATGGCGGCTGCGATAGGTGGTGTTCCCGCCTCAAATTTGTGTGGAATGGTAGTGTAAAGCGTTTCTTCAAATGTGACGGATGCGATCATGTCACCGCCACCTTTGAAGGGCTGCATTGATTCAAGCAATTTCGCTTTTCCATACAACATGCCAACACCAGTTGGTCCGTAAAGTTTATGCGCAGAAAAGCAATAAAAATCACAGTCTAAGTCTTGAACATCAACAGTCATATGTGGCGCAGCCTGTGCCCCATCAATCAGTACTGGAACTTGATGCTCATGTGCAATCGCGATCATTTCCTTAACTGGGTTAATTGTGCCGAGTGCATTTGAGACATGGATTAAACTGACAAATTTAGTTCGCTCATTAAAGAGTTTCTTATATTCACCAATTAAGAGCTCACCATCTTCGTTGGCAGGGACAACACGTATTTTTGCGCCAGTTTCATCAGCTAACATTTGCCATGGTACGATATTAGAATGGTGTTCTAGAGTGGTTAAGATTATTTCATCATTAGCTTTAAAGAACTTACGCCCATATCCATGCATGACCAGATTGATCGAATCCGTTGTGCCACTGGTAAAAATTACTTCACGGTCTTCACGTGCGTTAATAAAGCGCTGTAATTTGCGTCTTGCCCCTTCATATTCAGATGTGGCAATTTCAGACAACTCATAAACAGCGCGATTAATGTTGGCGTGTTGCGATGTTTGATACTGCACCAGCCGGTCAATGACGACCTGCGGCATTTGGCTGGACGCTGCGCTATCAAGATAGATTAATGGTTTCTCATTAATTTTGAGCTTAAGAATAGGGAAGTCGTTACGAAAAGATTCTATTTCTCTAGCCGCTTGTACTGGTGTTGGCACGGTGGCATTTATGACGTTCATAAGGCAGTACTCTGAGTATGCTTGAGTACTGTTTGCTCAAGTTGTTTCTTTAGTGAGGCTACTGGGACGCGATTAATAATCTCGGCGCCAAATGCGTAAGTTAGCAAATTGCGAGCATCAATCTCGGGAAAGCCACGACTTCTTAAATAAAAGATCTCTTCATTATCTAGTTGACCCACAGTTGCGCCATGCGCGCATTTCACATCATCAGCAAAAATCTCAAGCTGTGGTTTTGTATTAACTTGTGCTTTGTTTGTTAATAATAAATTCCGGTTGGATTGAGTGGAATCAGTGCTCTGAGCATTTGGACGAACCATTATGCGACCATTGAATACCGCATGAGCTTCACCACCAACAATACATTTATGTAATTGACGGCTGGTGCCGTTAGGTTTTGCATGATTGATAAACGTATGAGTGTCGGCAAGCTGCTGACCTTTAATCAACGCTAAACCATCAACTGTGCATTCTGCACCTTCATCTTCTAAATGAATATTTAGACTAAGCCGGGAGATATTTGCACCTAATGCAACATTCATTGATTGATAATGGCTTGATCGTTCTTGTGACACAGAACAATCTGCTATGTGAAAAGCTTTGTCGCTATCGCGCTGTATGCGAATGTGATTGATGTGTGCATTATTAGCAAGACTGACTTCAGTAACTGAGTTTGTGACATAAATTAAATTGTGTAGCGCGACATAATCCTCAATTATGACGGCTTGGCTATTGGGCTCAGCAATTAACAAGCAACGTGGATAGTTAGTTACTTCTTGTTGTGTCGCGATAAATAATAAATGAATTGGTGCGTTGGTAGTCGTGTTACGTGGAATGATAACAACTGCACTATCCTTAAGGAAGGTAGTATTAAGTGCAGCAAATACATTATTTCTGAAATCAGTGTGCTGTCCAAGATGCAGCGATATCTGCGCGGAGTGGCTGTTTGCCAATGTTGATAAATTACCAGCAATAACATCGTCTTCATTAGTGTTATTTGATAACTGAGGCGCATATTGTCCATCAACAAAAACTAGTCGAGTTGTCGCCTCAGGCAGATAAAAGTGCTCAATATCTGTTGGGCTGAATTCTGATGTATTATGCGCTTCTTGGAATGGTAACTTAGTCAGTGATGCGATGTTGGTGAAACGCCATTCTTCATCTTTCGCCGTGGGTACTCTCAGTGTGCTGACACAATCAACCGCTTCGGTTCGAAGCTGGTTTAACCAGGGTAGGGTACTGGATGATGGTTTGTGCCAGGATTGGAGTAAATGGCTGAGATAGTCATCACGGACAGCTCCATTCATGATGCTGCTCCTGCGAGAATATTGTTTTCTTTACTTACCCAATCATAGCCACGAGTTTCTAGTTCTAAAGCAAGTTCTTTTCCACCTGTTTTAATGATGCGGCCAGCTTCCATAACATGTACAAAGTCAGGCACGATATAGTCAAGTAAACGTTGGTAATGTGTAACAAGCAAAGTTGCGTTATCTGCATTGGTGATTTGATTGACGCCATTTGCGACAACTCTTAACGCATCAATGTCAAGGCCAGAATCAGTTTCATCAAGAATACTGATGCGTGGTTCAAGTAATGCCATTTGTAATATTTCATTACGTTTTTTTTCGCCGCCAGAGAAACCTTCGTTAACACTGCGATCTAAGAAGTCTGGGTTCATTTCAAGTAGCTTCATTTTCTCACGAACAAAATCATCAAACTCAAGTGGATCCAACTCTTCTTTGCCTCGCTCTGATTGCACTGTGTTGTAGGCCAATCTGAGAAATTGATTGTTCGCGACACCCGGTATTTCAATGGGGTATTGAAAAGCAAGAAAAATACCTGCGCGCGCACGTTCTTCTGGTGCTAGCTCAAATAAATCCTTTCCTTCAAATAAGACATTACCTGCGGTAACTTCATAGGCAGAGTGACCCGCTAATACCTTGGCAAGTGTGCTTTTGCCTGATCCGTTAATACCCATAATGGCATGAATCTCGCCACTCTTAATAGTGAGATCAATACCTTTTAAAACTTCAACGTTATTGATGGTTGCGTGTAATCCACGTATTTCAAGTAATATTTTGCTGTTTTGATTAATCATCCAACACTTCCCTCAAGCTTAAAACTTAGTAATTTAGTAGCTTCAACAGCAAATTCCATCGGTAACTGCTGAAATACGTCTTTACAGAAGCCATTAATAATCATTGATACTGCCTCTTCAGCGTCAATACCCCGCTGTGAAAAGTAAAATAATTGGTCTTCACCAATTTTAGATGTTGAAGCTTCATGCTCAACCTTGGCGCTACTATTTTGCACTTGAATATAAGGAAAAGTATGAGCGCCACATTGATCACCGATTAACATTGAATCACATTGTGAATAATTACGCGCACCCTCAGCAGTGGGTGTGATTCTAACCAAACCACGGTAACTACTATTTGAATATCCTGCTGAGATGCCTTTGCTTACAATAGTGCTACGTGTGTTTTTTCCAATATGTATCATTTTAGTGCCAGTGTCAGCTTGTTGGTGATTGTTGGTAACTGCAACTGAATAGAACTCGCCGACTGAATTATCACCGCGTAAAATGCAGGATGGGTATTTCCAGGTAACAGCAGAACCTGTTTCAACTTGAGTCCATGAAATGCGTGAGTTAACACCCTTAGCTAAACCGCGTTTAGTCACAAAGTTATAAATACCACCCACACCATCTTCATCTCCAGCGTACCAATTTTGTACGGTTGAATATTTAATGTCAGCATTATCCAATGCAACTAATTCAACGACAGCTGCATGTAATTGGTTAGTGTCGAAACGAGGTGCTGTACAACCTTCAAGATATGAGACAGATGCGCCTTCCTCAGCAACAATCAAGGTGCGCTCGAACTGACCCGATTCTTCAGTATTGATGCGAAAATAGGTCGATAAGTCCATAGGGCATTTAACGCCCTTGGGGATGAAGCAAAATGAGCCGTCGGTAAATACGGCGGAATTAAGTGCTGCGTAAAAATTATCGCCGACAGGTACAACGGTACCAAGGTATTTTTTTATTAACTCAGGATGATCTTGTACTGCTTCAGAAAATGAGCAAAAGATGATGCCGACTTCAGCTAATTTTTTTTTGTAAGTTGTCGCAACGGATACACTATCAAAAATAACGTCAACAGCAACACCCGCCAATGCAGCTCGCTCATGCATAGGTACACCCAATTTTTCAAACGTACGCAGTAATTCAGGATCAACTTCATCCATACTGGCAAGTTTTTTCTTTGGCTTTGGCGCAGCATAATAGCTAATTTCTTGGAAATCAATTTTATTGTGCGTTACATTTTGCCAGTGTGGTTCTTTCATGCTTAGCCATTTATTGTAGGCTTTTAACCTAAAAGAAAGTAGCCACTCTGGTTCATTTTTTTTGGATGAAATCAGTCGAATGGTGTCTTCACTCAATCCTTTGGGTGCAATGTCTGATTCAATATCTGTGACGAAACCATGTTTGTACGGCTGATTAACCAGATTTTGCAAAGCTGTGCTCATTTGGTTTATTCCTTTAACTTTTAGAGATTTTCAGTTAAGACTCAATTTGCCAATGCGCTTGTTAACTTAGGCTAAATATATCTTTTTATTTTCTGATATCTTTTTATAAATTTTTTAATTAGGTGCTTACCGACTCTTTAAAACTAACGCTTGTGCCACAACCGCATGCGTCCTCAATATTTGGATTGTTAAACTTAAAAGCACTATTGAGACCGTTCTTGATAAAGTCGATTTGAGACCCGTCTAAGTAAGGTAAATTGTCAGCGTCAACAATAATGCGTGTGTTACATGATTCAAAGATTTTTTCATTTTCATTTATGTTATCCGCATAGTCGTATGTATAGCTAAATCCAGAACAACCTGATTTCTTAATACCGATGCGCAAAGCAACTCCTTTGCCGCGTTTTTCAAATTGTTGCTGAATATGTTTTGCTGCACTTTCTGTTAATGTAATTCCCACTGTATAAACCTCAATTATTGTCCATAATGATGATTGATTAACAGGCTATCTTAGAAGTTCAAATTTGCCTTTAAAAATTGAACATAATATTAGGCCGGATCCAACAACATATATAGGGAAATTAAGCTAACTCACATCAAGTTCAAGTGAACGACAATTCTTGATCTAGTGATTTAAGCTAGGTTAACAGTATTGGTCGTAGTAGTAGTGTTGGTCGCAGCACGATTGGCTGCGCGTATATCAAACAGTGGAACAACGTCGCCATCTATATTAATATATTGATCATCAACCAATTGCTGTAGTGTAACTGCACGTAAATAATCGAAAATGAGATCATTAAGTTTAGCCCATAAATCATGGGTCATACATTTGCTATCATTAAGACAATTTTCCTTACCGCCACATTGTGTTGTGTCGATGGGCTCATCAACGGCAAGAATTATATCTGCAACCGATACTTCATCCAATGGTTTAGCGAGACAATATCCACCACCTGGACCACGAACACTACCAACCAATTCAGATTGACGGAGTTTAGCAAATAATTGTTCAAGATAAGATAGTGAAATTTTTTGTCGTTGACTGATATCAGAAAGCGTAACTGGACTGTTACCTTTTTGCATTGCAAGATCCAATAATGCAGTGACTGCAAACCTTCCTTTTGTTGTTAATCGCATTTTAAAAATCCCTCTGAAAAGTCGGGTAGAGTTAATTACAAAAAATTTTGATTTAAATGAAAAATACCCGATGAATTTACTCAACTATATAATACCCGATGAATTTAGTCAACTATATTTGGCTTGATGAAAATAAACGCTAATATGTTTTTTTAAAAGGGAAAAAGCTTATCTATGCTTTTTAACGCATAGATAAGCTTTTGGGTGATAAGTGCTAATTTATTATCTGAATTTGATTTATTAATCTAGAAGAAATTAGTTTTTTTGTTAATTTTATTCAGCGATTTCGTCTTTTTTCCTTAAAGCCATTATTCGGCTAATCAGTGGAGCGATTAATGCGCCTAACAGCAATCCAATAATCAGCATGCCTGACAGAAATGGTGTGGAATCAAGAAAATCTGCTACTTGCTCTATAATGGTGTCTTCATTGTCTTTATCAGAAACTTGCGGCAAATCTTCATGTGGATAAGTGTCTGGGAATGTATAAGGTGTGAATCCGGGAATACTTGGTAGATCTTCACCGCCATTGCCGACAACGAGTTGTCCTTTCATACCTTTCTCCATATGCTGAGAAATATCGCAATGGACCAGGTAGGTTTCATCGGAAGCTGGAACTATCATGGTGCCGGAAATCTTTTTTGGTCCAGTGACCTCTAAATGAAACATGCCATTTTGGTAGAGATATCTAGGTAGTCCGTGCATCATAAATTGATGACGTACTTCATCATCATTAACAAAGTGCCAGGTAATTTTTGTGCATGGTTTTACGCGCCACTCACGTTGGTCAAAGGCAAACGTTGTGCCAGGAAATTCCTGAGCATGTTTCTTGCCAGCATGTACTGTGATTTCAATCTCTTCAGAGATGCTGTCACAACTGCTGGGTAGTTTATCCTTGTTCTGTCCCATAATCATGCCACCTTCATGATCCATGATATGACTATCATCCATGTGGTGATGGCCATGACCATGCGCAGAATGATCCGCATGATCTTCTTCAGCATCATGGCCCGCATGGTCAGGGTCATCTATTCCATGATCGTCGCCATCATGGTGTGACATGTCATGGTCATGACTCATATCATGAGTGCTATGATCCATGTCATGTTCACTGTGATCCATGTTATGCATACTGTGATCAATATTGTGGTCACTATGATCCTCAGCATCAGCTTTCGTCTCCGCATGAGCTTGAACGGTGACAAGTAAAATGGCTGCGAATAAAACACTGAGATTCTTATTCATTGTTTGCGCTCCCTTTTGAGCCTTTAAGCTTAGCAGTCATACTTAGCACAATCTGTATAGCTTGCTGACGCTTAACGAATAATAGATAAAGGATAAGCCCAGCTAGTAATCCATAGATAAGATTGAAGATATCTGTGCGTGTTTCTGGGTCAATGCTATCTATTCGGCTTCGACCAGCAGGTGCACCCAAACTGCCAACTTCATCAAGGTCTTGCCATATTGGCAATTTTCTCTGGTAGAACTCTTTAGTAAAATACGAATCGAGGCTTTCAGCATGAGTTCCTGTAGGGAAGCCGATCTCATTCAGGAATGATTTGTATGCAATTGCACTAATACTTCCGCCTTCACTCATACCATCGGTGGTAATTCCTTTTTCTCGATGATCGTGAAACAACCAGACACCTGCATCATAACTATGTAATCCATCATTGGTTGTATTCAAAGTCAGGTCTACGCGTTGAGCAGGAGCTAGATCGAAAACATCACGTGTAATCTGTGCGATAGGATTGTGTTCAATGCCATCATAATGAGTGATTGTGGCTTTATGACCATGTGAATGCAGTGCCAGTAGTTCGCCACCACTATTAAGAACGCGTAATTTTACTTTTTGATCCGGCTCGACTACTATCATTGATTCTCTTAAGGTATAAGGGAACGACAATCCATTGAGAGTAAAGTAATCTTCAGTTGAGTCGGTCAAATCATACCGCCGATTCATGTCTCGTGCAATAAGCCGAGGATCATTGTATTTCTGAATGATTTCATGCAGTTCTTTATCCATGGCGTGATAGTGCAAATCGTATTCGTGATCGAATTCTTCTTGTATTGCTACCGATGGGTGTCTTACATCACCAGCACCAACATTTAAAGTTTGTAGCCAGTTATTAGGTCGGTTTTCTTCGACAATGATCATGCCGACAAGACCCATAGCTAAGTGCGTATGGGTTTGCACATGACAGTGATAAAACATGGTGCCTGTCTGGCGTGCTTGAAATTCATAAATGCGCTTCTCACCTGGCATCAAGTGCATTTCACTGGTTTGTGTGGGGCCATCATTCCCATATCCATGATGTGAGAAAGGATGATCAACGCCGTGTAAATGGATAGTGTGTGGGAAGTAATGGGTGTTTTCTAGTACGATTTGTACAATGTCACCTTGCTCAACACGAATAACCGGGGAGGGTAGGCGTAATAAAGCATTTGCTCTGACACTCTCAAAGTTTTCAGTTGACATGCCGCTTGTCTTTGGCGCGAATACCCATGCTCCAGGCTGAATACCAGGAGCGATATCAAACGTAGGAATGAGTCCCTCAAAGTCTGGAGAAGGGCCGTTGAGTTCCATCACTTCAAGTTTGATAATGATGCGGTCAGGATCGCCGTCGCCGTCCATATCGTCAGTTTTGATAATCGTGTCAGGAGATAACGCAGTTTCCATGAGTGTGCCCATAGAAATATTGTTGGTTCCTTTTACTGCAGCAGCGATTAAATATGGATTGTCAGGGCTGCAGCGCTGTGACTCCCGAATTTGAACACCTTCGATTACTTGAGCTTCACGCCATGAAGCAGGAATTTTAGGGTCGCACATGGGTTCTGAAGTCAACGCTTCTGGGTCTACTTTTATTGTTTTTGGGAGTTTTAAAGAGGCTTGAGCAGTTGCCATGCAGGCAATACATAAATAAGCTAATACGGTTGTTAATATTTTGATGGGCATTTTCAAAGTACCTTTTAAATTTGACTAGCTAATAGGCTAGCTTATGCATTATCGTTTAGTGATGTCATCGATATTGTTATATAAATATATTTAATAACAAGGCATTATGTGGTTTATCATATTACCTGGGCATGTCAAATAATTGTGAAGCTATGTTTTAAATTTGATCAAGCTTTTAAATAATTCATTTATCTCTAGATTGCGGTGTTTATTGATAACACGTATTTAAAATCATTATTGACGGCTGTTATTTTGACAGTTTAATAAATTATTATACAGAACTCCATAATAGACTCATGGATTTTTCATTTAAGGCGTAGCTGAGTAATTAATGTTGGGTCAAATGTATGAAAGAGTATAGCCTTTCAAATTAATGTGTAATTTGGGCGCAGATTATGTGGGCAGCATTAAATAATTAAGTGCGCGACTTTCATTGTTACAATCTGAATTTTTAGACGATAGGGCGGTAATTTTTATGTGTAAAGGCAGAAATTTTTAAATGCATCATTATTTGATTGTTTTAGTACAGTTTCTTATGGTTGCTATAGTACTCGTTGCTTGTGGTCAAAATGACCCGGGAGAAGTCGAAAAGACAGAAGAAGCTGTGCGTGTAAGTACTATTCAGGTTCAGTCTGTGACTTTGCCTGTTACGGCAGAAACTGTTGCATTAATGGAAGGCGCTAAAGAAACTGAAATACGCCCACGTGTCGGTGGAATTATTAAAAAACGGTTGTATGACGAAGGTGTATTTGTAGAAGCTGGTCAGCCGCTGTTTCTGATTGATTCTGTACCCTTTAAGAACACGTTGTCAGAATTACGAGCACAGCATTATGAGCAGCAAGTTCGTGTTGAAAGAATGAAACGTGAGGAACAACGGATGAAGCAGTTAGTTGCAGAAGATTTTGTCAGTGAGCGGATGTATGACGCTGCTTTTGCTGATCTTGCAGTTGAAGAAGCTGCACTAGAAACCGCTAAGGTTCGTGTGCAACGTGCAGAATTAAATCTTTCATATACAACAGTAACAGCACCTGTCGCAGGTGTTACAGGGCGTTCCCAATTTTCTGAAGGTTCGTTGGTTTCGGCAAATGACAGTTTATTGACCTCCATTGCTCAGTTATCTCCAATTTGGGTGCGTTTTAGTTTTTCTGATAATGAGATGAGTCGTTTTGATGGTCGTATGACAAAGAAAAATGTTCAGTATGTATCTGTGATCATACCTGACGGTTCAGAATATGAGCAAAAGGGAGAAATCAATTTCGCAGCCAGCCAAATCGATCCGTTACTCGGTACACAACAACTTAGAGCCACGTTTGAGAATGTTAATCAGCGCTTACTTCCTGGGCAGTTTGTTCGAGTGCGTGTGGCAGCTATTGAATCGCAAAAGGTATTTGTTGTGCCGCAGCTCGCAGTCCTGACTTCAGATTTGGGGCGGTATGTCTATGTAGTTAATGAAAAAAACGAAGCAACTCCACGCCCTGTGAAAGTGGGTGAGTGGATTGGAACCGATTGGACTATCTTGGGTGGGCTTAACCCTGGTGATAAAGTGATTGTCGATAACATTATCAGATTAAAATAAGGCATGAAAGTCGTGTCGCATTAATATGATGTATCTTAAATACCTATTCAATAAGATAATTCAAGCATAATAAAATGACACGATTCTTCATAACAAGACCGATATTTGCTTCGGTGCTGTCTATTATTATTGTGCTGGCTGGTCTGGCTGCCGCCATTCAGCTACCTGTTGCGCAATATCCCCCCATTACACCACCAACAATTCGTGTCACGGCCACTTTTCCTGGTGCCAGTGCTGAAACGTTGATTAAGACTGTTGCCGCACCCATAGAGGAAAATCTAAGTGGTATAGAAGGGTTACTATATTTTAGTTCTAGCGCAGATTCTAGTGGACAATTAACGATTACGGTGACGTTTGAAATTGGAACTGATATTGATATGGCGACATTCAACGTCAGTAATCGGCTCAATATTGCATTGCCGCGTTTACCTGATGAAGTGAGGCGTACGGGGGTTACCGTACAAAAGCGGGCAAATGATTTATTGCTGGTTTTTGCTGTGACTTCTGGTGATGAAGCGCATACTCCGCTTTTCATTAGTAACTATATTACTAATAATTTTCTTGATGATTTAAAGCGAACAACAGGTGTTGGTGAAGCCAGAATTTTTGGGGCACAAGATTATGCTATGCGTATTTGGTTGCGCCCAGACCGTATGGCGCAATTGGGAATTACAACCGGTGACATTACAGCGGCCATTCGAGCACAAAATACGCAGTATGCCGCAGGAAAAATAGGCCAGGAACCGGCACTAGCAGACCAACAGTTGGTTTACACGGTGACTGCAAAAGGTCGGTTACTGGAACCCGAGCAGTTTGGCAATATTATTTTACGTGCAGATGGAGCGCGTGGTGTGTTGTATTTAAAAGATGTTGCCAGTATTGAACTGGGTGCACAAGATTACGATATTCGTACCATACTCAATGGTGAGCCGGGTGTTGGTATTGGTATTTTTTTGCAAACAGGCTCTAATGCGTTGGAAACTGCCGCTGCGATCAAATCCAAAATGGAGGAACTGAAACAAGTATTTCCTGAGGGTATTAAATATGTCATTCCTTACGACACCAGTGACTTTGTAAAGTCTTCAATTTGGGAGGTCGTCAAGACATTGGCTGAAGCCATGTTGCTGGTCGTTTTAGTGGTCTATGTTTTCTTGCAAAGCTGGCGTGCAACTCTTATTCCGATTATCGCTGTACCTATTTCACTGATTGGAACATTTGCGGGTTTATGGCTGTTAGGTTACTCGATAAACACTATGACGCTGTTTGCCATGGTGTTGTCGATTGGTATTGTGGTTGATGACGCGATTGTAGTGCTAGAAAACATTGAACGTTTGATTTCCGAAGAGAAATTATCGCCGATTAATGCGGCTATCAAGGCCATGCAGCAGGTGTCCAGTGCGGTTGTCGCGATGACGTTAGTGTTGGTTGCAGTGTTTGTTCCGGTGGCATTCTTGGGAGGTATTGCGGGGGAGTTATATCGCCAATTTGCAGTGACTGTCGCGGTGGCGGGTGTTATCTCTGGTGTGGTAGCATTAACGCTGACGCCCACACTCTGTGCCATGTTGCTTAATTCGAACCATAATAAAGCAACATTCTTCAGGTATTTTAATCGTGGTTTTGACCATGTGCGTGGTTTTTATGTGGGTATGGTTAATTCGACATTACACCATAAGGTCATTAGTTCGTTCATATTCGTGGCACTGATAGGTGGCGTCCTTATTTTATTAAAATTAATTCCAAATAGTCTGGTGCCACCAGAAGATCAAGGATATGTGATCACTTCGGTTATATTGCCAGATAGTGCGACACTTTCACGTACCGTAAATACAATGGATGCTGTGCGTGCTGAGGTGGAGAAAGACCCTTCGGTCGCTTTTCAGTTTGCAGTCAATGGGTTGGACTTTATTGGTGGCGGAAACAAAACTAATGTGGCGACCATGTTTCTACGTATGACTGACTGGTCAGAACGTACAACAACGGCTGAAGATATGGTTGATAAGCTATCTAATATTGGTTCGCAGCAAACAGACGGGTTAGTGGTTGCTTTTAATCCGCCGGCTATTCGTGGGTTAGGCAGTACAGGAGGGTTTGAGCTGTACGTGCAAAGCCGTGAGAGCTCTGATCCGTTGCAATTATCGGTTGTCGTGAATGATTTTATGAGCGCATTAAAACAAGAGCCGAAACTGGCATCTATTAACACTTTTTATCGTCCAACTATTCCACAATTATTTGTTGAAGTCGATGAAGCTAAAGCTATTACACAAGGGATTGCTATCGCAGATATTTACACAGCATTGCAAAGTACGATGGGGTCGTTGTACGTCAATGATTTCAACCGATCAGGGCGAACTTACCGTGTGCAATTACAGGCAGAATCCGCCTATCGGATGAAGCCAGAGGATTTGGGTAAAGTTTATGTGCGTTCTGTATCCGGTTCAATGATTCCTTTGTCAGCCTTGAGTACCGTTAAGCATGTTGTTGGTGCAGAGCAATTAGAGCGGTTTAATGGTTTGTTATCGGCCAGACTGCTAGGACGAGGTGAGGCAGGAGTTAGTTCGGGCGATGCGCTTGAGTTAGTTGAGCGTGTGGCCGCACAAACTTTACCTGAAGGTTACCAAATTGCTTGGACAGGCACTGCATTTCAAGAAAAAAGCTTAGGTTCTGCTGCTTTGTTTGCTTTTACACTGGCTCTTATTATGGTGTTTCTTATTTTGGCCGCGCAATTTGAAACCTGGGCATTACCTTTAGCCGTTATTATGGCCGTGCCTTTTGCAATGGCTGGTGCACTTATCGCTGTTTTATTACGTGATATGCCGAATGATGTTTATTTTCAAATAGGTATGGTGACGCTGATTGGGTTGGCGGCTAAAAATGCTATTTTGTTAGTGGAATTTGCCAACCAGAAATTAAAAGAGGGTATGTCAATTAAGCAAGCAGCAATTCAATCAGCACAATTACGTTTTCGTCCTATTGTAATGACATCTTTGGCGTTTATCTTAGGTGTCGTGCCGTTAGTCATTGCAACGGGTGCTGGCTCAGCTGCACGGCAATCAATGGGTACCGGCGTATTTGGTGGCATGATTATGGCAGCCTTTGTTGCGACGATATTTATTCCAATGTTTTTCTCTTGGTTTGTCAGCAAGCAAGAACCGGCATTGCCAGCAAATGGGAATAACAATGAAAAGGCAAAGTTAGTTACGCATCATAAGAAAAATAAAAAATAAAAAATAAAAAATAAAAAATAAAAATTCGAAAATGGAATAACTTGAGTTTGTAACAGCTCAGCCAAAGGCATTTCCGTTACAATTGTGAATATGGAATCGTCTTATACTAATAAAAAAATGCAAATAGGAAACGGTAATATTTTCCTGGTTGGGATGATGGGTTCAGGGAAAACGACCATTGGTAGGTCTTTGGCGAATTACACCGGGAAAACATTTGTAGATTCTGACCATGAAATTCAAGAGCGTACGGGAGTGAAGATTCCTGTTATCTTCGATATCGAAGGGGAAACGGGTTTCCGCAGACGCGAAACGGAAGTGCTCCAAGAGCTGGTAAAAATGGATAATGTTGTGCTCGCAACAGGTGGTGGCGCTATTTTGAGTGAAAATAATCGTGATTTATTAAAACGCCATGGAACAGTTGTGTATCTACGCGCTGCGGTAATTGATTTGCAGCGTCGCACTCGGCATGATAAAAACCGTCCCTTACTCCAAACCAAGAACCTACATGCCAAATTAACTCAACTTCTCGCTGAACGTGATGAATTTTATCGTGAAGCTGCGCATCTTGTCATAGATAGTAGTTCACAGGGGGTTCGTAATCTTGTTAATAAATTGGCGCAACAGCTTGTAGTTTATAAGAAGAAAAAGGAAATGATGCAAACGATTACTGTGGATTTAGTAAACTCACTGGAACAACGCAGCTACCCTATTCATATTGGCAATAATTTATTGAACCAAGCTGACCTGATTTTGCCGCATCTTTCACAGAAACGCGTGGCAATTATTAGTAATATGACGGTTGCACCGCTTTATTTGGATAAATTACGTAAATCACTTGGTCGTCATGGCGTGGAGTCTGTTCCTGTTATTCTTCCAGACGGGGAGTCCTATAAGAACTGGGAGACCATGAATCAAATATTTGATGCATTGCTATCTCACCGTTGTGAACGAAACACGACAATTGTAGCGTTGGGTGGTGGTGTGGTTGGTGACTTGACAGGTTTTGCTGCGGCTTCATTCCTGCGAGGCGTGCCATTTATTCAGATTCCCACGACATTGCTTGCACAAGTTGATTCCTCCGTTGGTGGTAAAACAGGTATCAATCATCCGCAGGGTAAAAACATGATTGGTGCGTTTTACCAGCCAAAGCTAGTGCTGGCGGATAGTTCAACATTGGATACGCTGCCTGATAGAGAGCTGCGTGCTGGCATTGCTGAAGTTGTTAAATATGGATTGATACGGGATCTCAGCTTCTTTGATTGGCTAGAGCAGAATATGAAACAACTACTAGACAGAGAACCCAGCGTTTTACACGAAGCCATTCGCCGTAGTTGCGAAATGAAGGCTGAAATTGTTGCGGCAGATGAAAAAGAAAATGGTGTGCGTGCATTATTAAACCTTGGACATACTTTTGGCCATGCTATTGAAAATGGCATGGGTTATGGGGTTTGGTTACATGGTGAGGCGGTTGCGACAGGTATCATTATGGCAGCCGAATTGTCTAAGCGGCTTGGCTTAATCGATGAAGTGGATGTGTTTCGTATTCGTAAAATATTTATAGAAACGGGCCTACCTGTTGTTGCGCCAAAATTCTCGACAGAGAAATATCTAGAATTGATGTCGCTCGATAAAAAAGTCAGCGCTGGAAAAATACGTTTTATTTTGCTCAACCGAATCGGCGAAGCCAGTATGTATTCAGATATACCACTAGACGCATTAACTGAAACGGTAGTCGCATGCACACATGAATAATTTGGCGCCCTACGCAGTATTATCGACGAATTCTCGGGGACGTCGAGTTATTGAAACGCCACCGAATGGACGTAGCGAGTTTCAGCGTGACCGAGATCGAATTATACATTCGAGTGCGTTTCGCCGGCTAGAATACAAAACTCAGGTCTTTGTGAATCACGAAGGGGATCTGTTTCGCACTCGACTAACACATAGTTTAGAAGTTGCACAAATTGGTCGTTCTATTGCACGTAATCTGCAGCTGAATGAAGATTTGGTGGAGGCCATTACGCTAGCACATGATTTAGGCCATACACCCTTTGGTCATGCGGGTCAGGACGCGTTAGATGAATGCATGAAGGAATACGGAGGGTTTGAACATAATTTACAATCTTTACGAGTAGTTGATGTTTTGGAAGAGCGTTACGCTACATTTGATGGACTAAATCTTTGTTTTGAAACGCGTGAAGGAATATTGAAGCATGTGACTAAAGTCAATGCACGGAAACTTGGAGAGGTTGGCGCGCGCTTCATTGAAAGTAAACGACCTTCGCTGGAAGCACAGTTGGCTAATTTAGCTGATGAAGTAGCTTACAATAACCATGATGTGGACGATGGCCTACGCTCGGGGTTAATTACCCAGTCGCAATTAGAAGATGTTGAAATTTTTTCTCGCCATTTGGCGCAAGTTGAAAAACAGCATCCTGGTTTGGCGGATCGACGAAAGATTCATGAAACCATCCGTCGAATGATTAATACCCTTGCCATCGATTTAACCACACAAAGCAGCCAAAATATTAATGATGTGCACTTAAAGGATTTATCAGATGTGCATTCTTTGCCACCGTTAATTGGTTTTAGTGACAAGATTAAAAGAGAGCAACAAACGCTAAAAAAATTTCTGCGTGAGAATCTATACAGGCACTACCATGTGGTGCGTATGAGTGGTAAAGCACAGCATACGATTAAACGATTGTTCAACGTTTTTGCTGCCGATATCAAGCTTCTTCCGCATAAACATCAAATAAAATTTCAGCAAGAAAAGCATCAAGCCATTGCTGATTATATTGCTGGAATGACGGATCGCTATGCGATTAAGGAGTATCAGCGTTTGTTTGCAATTGAAGAAGAGTGAATTGGATAAATACGATAAAATTTATTGGCAATATACGTAAATGCCAATCACTGATAAAATCAGCAGTCTTGTGAAGAATTTTTAACATAAAAAAAATTCATTATCAAATTTTATGATTTAACAGGTTTCTTAATGACAACACCTAAAAATAATACATTGCTACGGGCACTGCTAAGGCAGCCTGTTGACTATACGCCTGTATGGCTCATGCGTCAGGCAGGGCGCTATCTGGCTGAATATAATGAAACGCGTGCACGTGCGGGTAATTTTCTTGCGTTGTGTAAGAATCGCGATTTTGCAACTGAAGTTACCATGCAACCTTTGGCACGCTATCCGTTGGATGCGGCCATTCTGTTTTCTGACATTCTTACAATTCCAGATGCGATGGGTCTTGGACTTTACTTTTCTGAAGGGGAGGGGCCAAGATTTGAGCGTCCATTACGTGAAGAAAAAGAAATTCGTGCGTTAAAAGTTCCGGACATGAATACTGACCTGCGTTATGTCATGAATGCGGTTTCATCGATTCGTACAGCATTAGATAACCAGGTGCCGCTCATTGGTTTTTCAGGAAGCCCGTTTACATTGGCTTGCTATATGATTGAAGGGCGCGGCAGTTCTGATTTTCGTCAGATAAAAACCATGATGTATCAACGGCCAGAATTGCTACATCACATTCTTGATATTAACGCACAGGCCGTGTCCGCTTATTTGAATGCCCAAATTGAATCAGGTGCGCAAGCGGTGATGATATTTGATACCTGGGGTGGTGCATTATCTCACGAAGCTTATCAGGAATTCTCGTTGCGCTATATGGAGCAAATCTTGTCAGGGTTAAAACGTGAACATGATGGCGCACGTATTCCGAATGTTATATTCACCAAAGGTGGCGGGTTATGGTTAGAACGTATCGCAGAAAGTGGTTGCGATGCTATAGGTCTTGATTGGACAGTTGATATTGGCGATGCACGTCGTCGTGTAGGAGATAAAGTAGCATTACAAGGCAATATTGATCCTTTAGTTCTATTTGCTGGTCCTGAAACTATCAAAGCAGAAACTGAGAAAGTGCTTACCAGCTTTGGTAGTGGTAACGGTCATGTATTTAACCTTGGCCACGGTATTTCTCAGTTTACACCACCTGAAAGTGTCACTACGTTAGTTGAAACAGTTCATTCATTTAGTCGACAATTTCATTAAAGAACTAGATTAATCGTAACAAAGTTAATTTAGCAATATATTGCTGTGCATATACTAATTATTGAGGATGATTTGGCAATTGCTGCCAATTTGTATGATTTTCTGGAATCATGTGGACACAGCGTCGATGCGGCTGCAGATGGTGTTGAAGGACTCCACCTTGCAGTGTCTCAACGTTTTGATTGCATTTTGCTTGATATCGGTCTGCCAGGAATTAATGGGTTGTCGCTATGCCGTAAGCTACGCGAAGAATCACAGAATGACACGCCTGTTTTGATGTTAACAGCACGAGATACGCTTGATGATAAGTTGGCTGGGTTTGACCATGGTGCTGATGATTACTTGGTCAAACCATTTGCGCTAAAAGAAGTTGAAGCGCGTTTGACGGCAATGCACAAGCGTCGCAGTGGTAAGGTGGCAAGCCGAAAATTGGAAGTTGATGATCTTTCATTTGATCCTAAAACGCTATCGATACGTTTTGCAGACAAGGGCGTTAAATTACCCCCAAAATGTATTCGTTTATTGGCGCTTATGATGAGCGAACCTGGTCGTGTGTTTAGTCGCCAGGAACTTGAGTCGGAAGCTTGGGAAGGTGTGCAAGAAACAAGTGACACCTTACGTAGTCACATGCATGTGCTAAGACGAACCTTAACGAAGGCCTGTGGATATGATCCCATTGAAACAATTCACGGTCTTGGTTATTGCTTAACTCCACGTGCCCAGATTCAAGATTGAGCAAGGTCTTCGGTTACGTGTTGCGCTAGCACTGGCAACATTTTGTATATTTATTACAGCCGGACTTGGTATTAGTTTATATTTTGCGTCTGATGATATGGAAGAAGCTCATATCGATCAAGTCATCCAAATGGAGATGGATCATATGATCCATCTCCATCGGCAACATGCCGATTTTACCCCTCAAGTCGGGTCTAATCTGCAAAGTTATGTAATACGCAATCTTGATGATGAGCTTCGAATGCCTGGTTATTTGCGTGGCTTAAATAATAACTACCACAGAATTGATTATAATTATCAAGATATTCGTGTTTCAGTTAGGCACATCAAAGGTATTAAATTCCTCATTGCTTACCATACAACGTTGCATCAACAGCGTTTAAGCGAATTACGTTTTCTAATTTTATTTTCTTTAATCGGTGTGGTTGGTATAGCCTTTGTGGTGGGGTATATGTTGGCCGGGCTGCTTGTGAGGCAGGTAACTGATCTTGCTGAACGTGTAAAGCTTCTTGTCCCTGAAGATGCAAAGGGCATGATACTTAATAATCCGGAAATGGATGAAGAGGTTGCCCAGCTTGCACGTGCTTTAGATGACTATCAACTTCGTATCCAACAGATTCTACTTCGAGAGCAGGAGTTTACCGCAAATATTAGTCACGAGCTTCGTACTCCAATCACAGCAATTCTAACGAGTTGTGAATTATTAAATGCAGAACCTGAATTGCCAGACAAAGTAAGGGTGCGCATTAATAGAATTGAAGCAGCTACAGTACGTATGGGTGAGCAGTTACAAGCATTGCTGTTTCTAGCGCGCGAGCAATCGTTAGGTGCTATTGAACCAGTTGCAATGACAGAGTGTGTTTATGACGCTGTTGATCCATTGTTAAGTGAAATTCAACGCAAACATATAGTATTTGAGGTCAATATCACACCAGATGTTATCGTCATATTAAACCGCCAAGCGCTGCATACGATATTGATAAATTTACTTCGTAATGCAGTTCAATACACTAAAAACGGATTTGTTCGTGTTGAGTTTAGTAACAACCGGCTATCTATTATAGATTCTGGTATTGGTATTGAGCCAGCTTATCTTCCGTTATTGTATGAACGTTTCTTTCGTGGTTCTGCTAGAGGTCAGGGTCTTGGTATCGGATTGGCAATTGTAAAGCGTATTTGTAATCATTATGCTTGGTTGATTGAAGTTGAAAGTGTGCCGGGTAGTGGATCTACCTTTCATATTACTTTTCCAAAATAAATAGAGTGGAGATCCTTTAACTTGTAATTTAGTTGTATGAAACTCGCCATGATTAGATGGAAAATTTATGTCATTATGAATTAATCATTGATTCGAAATAAATATTAAAAAGGCTTCTAGAATGATAATGAAATTTCTTCATATGCTTACCGTCTCACACATCATTAGCCATGCAGCATTAATTAATTTTTCAATGAGTGATGCGTTATGAGTGTCGTAGGGATTATTACAGCGCTTCGTATGGAGGCGAGTTGTGTTTCCTCCTTTCGTATGCCTTACAATCGAATTGTACGTTTGGCAGAGGGATCCGTGGTCTGGCTGAGTGGTATGGGCGATGATGCGGCTCGATCAGCTGCAACTGAATTGCTGGAGCTAGGAGTAACATCATTAGTCAGCTTTGGTATAGCAGGTGCATTAGATCCAAAGTTAAGCTCTGGAGACTTGATTCTCCCAGAATCAATCCATGCGGGGAAAATTCCTCAAGATGATGAAGAGGGATTGTTCAGTTATCCTGTGTCGCTTGAATGGCGTGACCGTGTAGAAGCACTGTTACCGCCGCATCTGACAATTGTCGGCGGTACACTGACAACAAGTCCTGGGGTTTTAGCGTCAGCAAAAGCAAAATTGGAGTTAGGTGCTGTCACTGGCGCATGTGCCTACGATATGGAAAGTGCCGCAATTGCGGAAGTAGCGGCGAAATACGAGGCTCCATTTATAGCGATACGAGCAATAACTAATCCGGTTGACTTTTCGCCGCCAGCTGAACTACTTCATGCTATTCAACCCGAAGGTAGCATCAAAATATTGCATTTATTATCACTTTTATATCAGGGATCTGTCGATGTTGCCACCTTGCTACATTTAGGTAAAGAAATACGAGAGGCGCGAAGAACCTTGGCGACAGTGATTCGTAAAGCTGACAAAGAATTGGGGGAGATGCCGCGCACAGTGACTGTGACATGAGTTTGAATGTTTGCAAAAAGGCGGTTTACCGTGTTTCCCCAAAGAAATTACTTGCTCAGTTGGAATCGCAAGGTGTATATTGTTTTTATAACAATAATAGAAGTGAGGTTGTATTGCCGTTATTTATTTGTGTCTACAGTGATAAAAAATCTGGGATAAGTAAACAAGATAAAGGGAGTTGCTGCTTATTCTGACTAGAATAATATGCTGATTAAAGATTGGTATTTAAAGCCTCAATTATTAAAATATTACTAAGGGGAGGTGTTCGTATGACAGGAAGAATTGCTCATGTCGACGATGATTCGGATATTAGAGATGCCGTTGCGCGCATTTTGACTAAAAATGGGTATGAAGTAACAAGTTACCTCACTATGCAAGATTTTATTGATGCATTAGAAGATAGCGCTAATTTGCCTGATTTGGCGATTCTTGACGTGATGGTTGAGTCTATGGATGCCGGACTCACTACTTATGCGCACGTTCACAATCGATTTCCAAATATGCAAGCCATTTTCTTGACTTCTTTGGGCGACATGATTAAGCCATATTTTGAGGATGGTGAGTATGAATGGGTGTGTATTCTTGAAAAGCCCGTAGAACCTATTAGTTTATTAGAAACCATTCGTGATCGCTTAGAAAATAGTGGATCTGCCGAAAAGTCAGCTTAAATCGCGATGGCCACTTCTGAGTTTGATTGGCATCAATCTAAAAATAAAACGACATTGCCTGGGATAAGAGGCAATGGGTTAAAACTAAGTGATAAGATTCTTGTCAGTAATATTCGCTGGTTTATTATCTTTCGCTGGGCGGTAATCGGTGCTTTAGTGATACTCAAAGCTTCTGCTATTTTTGTGCCAAACACGCTGATGCAATTTGGTGTGATGGAACATCAGAACTGGCCAATTGTAATTATATTAGTATTAAGTCTGGCTAATATTTTCTATATATATGCACTAAATTACTGTAAAGAAGGAAGGTTTAACTCGCCTACCATTAATTTATGGGTGCAAATTGTAATTGATTTAATCTGTTTGTCAGCTGTTGTGCATTATGTTGGTAGTACTGCCACGCCCGCTTCATTTTTCTATGTGCTACATATTGCTTTAGCTTGTATATTCTTTTCAACAATAGAAAGTTTCCTTGTGACGGTGCTGGTATGTATCATGTACACGGTTATTTTATTACTTGAAAGTTCTTTAGTAATTTCAGCACAAAATACGATTAAATTTGCTTACAGTTTTTCTGAAGAATATCAGTATAGAAGTAATACGTTTTTATGGATGATCGCTTTAGATATTTTGTTTGTAATTGTCTGGTATGTAGTTTCAAGGCTCTCAATTGTTGTACATACTCATGAGCATTACCTCGTTGATGCGTACAAAAAGATTAATCAGGCGCAAGAAGAAAAAGACCAATATGCTGTGCTAATGACGCATCAGTTGAAGTCGCCATTAGATGCTATTCGCAGTAAGATAAACCTGATTAATGCAGGTTATTGTGGTGATGCCTCAGATGAAACAAAAGAAACATTAGTGAAAATAGATCAGCGTGCTAAAAGCATGTCAGGTCTTATTTTAGATTTACTTCGATTGCAGCGATTAAAAGAAACTTGCTTAGACACGGCTGCATTTGAACCGATTGATATTAACAAAACTTTGCAAAAGTGTGTTGATAAGTTAATTCCTGTTGCAAATGCAAGGCAAATTGCATTGGATATTAAAACAGATAATTTCATTTATTATGGTATTCCAGATCAATTAGAAATTCTTCTGGAAAATATTATTTCAAATGCAATTACATACTCTCATAATAATTCAAAAGTAGAAGTTAGGTCTATTGTCGATCAAGTTAATGCGACAGCAAGTCTTACCATTACAGATCATGGTATTGGCATTGAAAGCAAAGACCTACCAAAAATTTTTAATGAATATTTTTACTCTCCTCGAGCAGCGTTACATAATAAATCATCGAGTGGTATTGGGTTGTCTATCGTAAAAATAGCAGCAGAAAATAATAAACTACAAATTAAAGTTACTAGTGAGCCAAGTTCTTTCACATCCTTCACAGTAATTTTTGCTCATATTCGTCCGCCCGTTAATTCTATCTAGTCGATCCTAAAAATATCTCAAGTATCTGATTATAAAAAATAATACTTATTTTTTGGCTGGTCATGTCGACCAGGAACGGTAAAATAATGTTATGTTTTCTAGTCGACATGGTTAGCGAAATTGCTCACTCAAAGAGCTCTGTCCATCAAGCAAATCTATTTGATACAGACTTGCTATTACAGCTTGACCCAATGATCCGCTGTTCAAACTAGCCTTAGCCTCAGCTAGGCATTCTTTTGAGGAAACTTTCTTAGTTAGAGACTTTTGCAAAAGCCCTGGCTAAAGATTTTTGAAGATTGATTACAAAGGATTAATTATTCAACTATCAGGGTTTTGCAAAAGTCTCAGTTATTACAAAGAGGCTATTGGTGCTCCAAGCAAACCGATACGCTTAATGGTAGAACTATTGTTTTTCAAACAATTGAAAAATCTAAATGATGAAGTTGCTATTTTGCATTGGAAACGCAACCCTTATTACCAGGCTTTTTGTGGCCTGAAAGCGTTTCGGCAGAAACTTTCGTACCACAGCAAAGAGCTTAGCATTTGCGCAAACACAGTGGTGTAGAAGGGATTGGGGTGATATCTATCTAGGGTGATTATTGGCTTGCATGGGGACTTGGCGCTAGAAGATGCGGTTAATATTGACTCCACCGTTCACGAGAAATCATCACCTACCCGACGGATAGCAAGCTGGCTATTAAGATTATTAACCGCTTAAACAAGTTTGCTAAAGCACATGATTTTAGCATCGGCGCACCTATGTCAAGGAAGTAAAGTCCTTGCGCTTGAGTATTCGACACTTTCGTCACGTAAAGAAAAGAGCCAAGGCTAAGAAAGCATTGAGACTCCCCAGAACAATCATCCATACGTTGATTCGAAAACTCATAAAAAGAGTTGTCTCAGTATTACCTGTTTGATTATTATAAACAAATTTATATTGTATATGCGGGTGTTAAGCCTGAAGCCTAAAGGCAAGAACAAAATCTATTTGATACACGAACCCAATGTATATTGCATCGCAAAAGGCAGAGATCACAAAACCATATGAATATGGCAGTAAGGCATCCATTGCCTGTACTGCGACAAGTGGCGTGATTGTTATTGTTGCCTGAAAATATAACATGACAGCTCACTATTACTGAGCCACGTTTAAGCATCAAGGCTGCGTAACAGGGCGTGTTTGATCGAGTTTGTCATGATAAATAAGCGTCAATAAAATACAGGTCATACTGTCGAAAAAAGCAATAAAAAAGATACTTACTATAAAGAAAAAAAGCGAAAACTATGCAGAAGGAGGGCTGTAATTGAACACATTATTGACAACTTAGGGCCACTTAGCATCAGATTTCAGATTAGCAAAAAACTATCTGAAAGGCGCAATAGATGACCACATTAACCTACTGGTGGCTATTTTCTGACTTTTCCTCTATGAAGAAAAACATGAATACCAGAATATAACAGTAGAAGTATAGAGCACAAACACTAGCGTTTCTATCAGACAGATAGATTTTAAAAATATATTTTTCGCAGGGGTTATCCGTTAGGCATTTTTTAGGAGCGACTACTTAAAGAATTGTATTAAGATTCAAAGGTTGTAGATGTAATTCTTATACCCCGTTGCTTGCTAAAGTATTGCTTACTAAAGGGTTATTCACTATATAAAAGTAATACACATTCAGCTAGGAATTTTACATCTTCACGAAATCTTCACGTATGCTGTGTTAAATTTTTCCCGCTTGATATAAATAAAAAGTAGTAATTGTTCAGTTTTATCTGCGTAGCTAACTGGTTTAATTGTTTGGCTACGAGGTAAAAAGAACGTGTGAGATATAAAAACGTGCAGGTTTTATCAATTTATATTGGCCAAGCGCCGCTAGGCCGAACAGTTACAAAATATATATAAAATAAAGGGAGATAGTTGTATGACTTCGCAAACACAACAAGACTCAGGACCGGTTACGATACCGGGTTCTGCAGCTTTTCAGTCGCAATACGCAGCACGTGATGTAGCTGCTGGATTAATTACCGGTGCTATGGCAATTCCGTTGTCAATTGGCATTGCTATGATGTCAGATTATCCAATTAAGGTAGGTTTAGCGACCGTTGCTTTTGCTTGTCTGGTTGGTTGGATTAATGCCTTCTTTAGACCAGGCAATTTTGTAGGGTGCCCAGGTATTGCGGCGGGTCTTGCTCCAGTATTGGCTTTGGGTGTTGCATCATTTGGCATTCAAAACATGGCGTTTTGTATTTTCTTAACAGCTTTAATGCAAGCGATAATATGGCACTTTAACTGGCAAAAATTCTTACTAATAGCTGTGCCAGTTTATTTAGTTGAGGGTCTACTGGCCGGTATTGGATTGAAAATTGCTTTGAAATTTGCAGAAATGACTTATGAAGTACCAGTAGGTTCAGAAGATGCTGACGCATTCTGGAATGCGGCCAGGGTGCAGATGCTAATGATATCGGGTGTTGGTTTCGGTATATTCTTATTCCTGTTCTCGAAATTCCAACATACGAAACCTGCTATTCCGTATTTTGTTTTAATTATTGGTGGTGTAATCATAGCGCAGTTGGTCGAAGTTCCGATGATCTTCGTGGAAGACGTGGCATTAAGTTTCCGTTTGCCAATACCAGATGAGTTCACGGCCATGATGATGGTTTATATGATACTTTTCTGTGCGATGTTGGCGATTATCGATGTGATTGAACAGGTAATGAGTAATGCAGCGATTCAGAAGATCGATCCGTTGAAACGCAAATGCAATAGTAACAACAGTTTGTTGGCTATTTGGATTGCAAACATGGGTTCAAGCTTCTTTGGTGGTATGACTAACCTTGACGGCTTGGCAAAAAGCACCACTAACAGGCTGGCCGGTGCAATGACCAAGTTCTCTGTCATTATTGTCGGTGGCGTGGTTACTTTCTTCGTGTTTAATGTTCAGTATTTAGACTATTTGCCTAAATTTGCACTAGCAGCAATTATGATGTTTACTGGCTGGAAAATGATAGCAGGTCTTGGGCACGTGATTCATCATGGTCCTTATGCATTGATGCTGGCAATTTTGTGTGGTGCATTAGTATTTCAAGTCGGCATTTTTGAAGGCTTGTTAATTGCTATGGCGATTCATGGAATTGTTCATTACTTGGTATATAACAAGAATGACAGCATGCCTGGTAAAGCGATTGTCAAGAGATATATTGATGATATTAAGGAAAAGAGCAAAACTGCAATAGATTAATTGGTTTGTTTTTATTCATGTTACTTTTTGTCAAAGTGCAAGTTTTTAACATAGTTTTAACATAGTTTTAACATTGTGCTTTGACATTTGTAATAAAATATAAAATTACAAGGATGGATTGTATGTATAAGAAAATCATGGTTGCTGTAGATGATGGGAAAACATCTCAGGGCGCATTAAATGAGGCGCAAAATATAGCTAATTCGTATAATGGAGCTATTTGTATCGTTCATGCGATAAGTAATGAAAGCGAAGGTAATCAATCTGCAGCTGAAGTATTAGCGAAAGCTGAAGCATCAATGAATGCTTTGTCAGTAGAAACACGATTAATAACAGCTGAGGCTATGTATGGAGCGGCTGGTATTGCAGAATCAATCTCTGTTGCTGCAAGTGAATGGGGCGCAGATCTGGTGGTTGTTGGAACAGCCAATCGTCGTGGTTTGGATCGCTTTGTGATGGGGTCAGTTGCAGAGCAATTAGTCTCCAAAGTGAAAGCTTCCATTCTGTTGGTTCGACCTGAATAAGAAAAATTCTTAAGCTTAACTGCGAGATGTTGCTCGCGATCATTAAAAGTTTGTGTAACTTAGAATAATAATTCAAAAATAAAAAATAACAATGCCTGATAAATGCACTCCCCAGGTTGTTAAAGCCAAGCAAATGTTTCTAGCAAAAAGGTAAATCATCCATGGGGATACTTAGTTTATTACTTTTGACGCCAGCTGTAGGTATTCTAGTACTAGCAGTTACGCCACACCATAAAACTAGCCAAATACGTTTCATCGCAAACTCTTTTGCAACCATAGCTTTCCTGATTAGTTGTTTTCTGGTTGCTATTTATGACTTGCAATTTAGTGGGTTGCAATTTGAGCAGCAATACTCACTTAATCCCCAACTAGGGACTATTTTTGCGCTTGGAATAGATGGTTTGTCGCTACCAATGTTAGTTTTAGCGACGCTATTAACTTCTATTGCGTTACTTGCTTCATTCAGTATTACTGACAAAATAAAAGGATACTATATTAGTATTCTTTTATTAGAATTTGGAATGCTGGGTGTGTTTCTCTCGCAGGATTGGACACTGTTTTATATCTTCTGGGAGGTAACTTTAGCACCATTGTTTTTCCTTATTGGTAGATGGGGTGGTGTGCGACGACACGTGGCAAGTCTTAACTTCGTTCTTTACACTATGGGTGGATCAATTTTTATGTTGATCAGCTTGCTAGCGATTAGTCAATATATGCCAGCACATGGCGGCACATTGATGGCATCCATGAGTATAGCTGCTCAAAGCATGCCGAAAGATGAACAAGTGTGGGTGTTAATCGGACTTCTGATTGGCTTTGGTGTCAAAATGCCGATTTTTCCATTGCATGGTTGGTTGCCTCTTGCGCATGTGGAAGCACCGAGTCCCGTTAGTATTTTACTGTCAGGCATTTTGTTGAAAATGGGCGCTTATGGATTAATCAGAGCAGTTGTTATGCTGCCAGAAGCGGCGCAGACATTACAGCCTGCACTTGTTTTCCTCGCATTATTTGGGATGATTTACGGCGGGTTGTTAGCTTGGCGACAAACCGATCTCAAGGCGATGGTGGCTTATTCCTCTGTGAGCCATATGGGTATCGTGCTGCTGGGTATTGCAACGTTGAACATTACTGGTTTGACGGCAGCCGTTATACAAATGACTGCTCATGGGTTAATAGCTGGCGCATTGTTTTTATTAGTTGGCTTGCTTTATGAACGAACACAAACCCGTAATATTTTGGATTACAGCTCTTTAGTTCAGGTGATGCCTCGCTTTGCTTTATTCATGACAATTACATTATTTGCGGCAATGGGATTACCTGGGACTGTTGGTTTTGTTGCTGAACTTCATGCTTTTATAGGTGGTTTTCAAGAGTGGGGCTTCTTAATGGTATTTCTTGGTCTAAGTATACTTATTGGTGCGGCATATGCGATGCGTACAATAGGGATGCTATTTACTGGGCCAGTAAAACCGCAAATGCGCAATATTGAAGATTTGAGAATTAACGAGCTAATTGCCGCTGGTGTGTTAGTTTTTGCAATAGTGTTATTTGGTATGTGGCCTGCACCGTTGATTGACCTTTCAATGGCGACTATTACTCAAATGAATGACATTATTAAACTACGTATTCAATAGGATTGAGATTCTATGACTTCTGAATTTAACGATCAACGTGAGCATATTATTGCCGCATTGAATCATTTGGATCATGTTCTGCCGGGGCAAGGTCCGATCCATGAATTTGTACATCACAACACCATTCATGGTTTTCAACGTTTTCCTTTTGAAAAAGCTTTGGAAGAATATGAAGCATTGACAGGGACTTATGGTTATTTGCCGGAGATACAAAATAGAGCGCTTTATCAGCAGGGAAGAATTACTGATGCAGATTTATTAGCATCATTAGCACATGCGAAAGAGTTACAAGCAGATGATGTTGTTTTTCATTCTGAAAAATTAACGATAGAACGTAAAGATATTTATAAAGTGGCTTTACTGCATGATTTGCAGCCTGTAACAAGGAGCCAACTTAGCTGGCAAGTAGAAGAGTTGAATGCGCTAGAGAAAATTCAGGAAGATGTGCCAGAACAACCTAGAAAGCGAATGCTTTCACAATCTTCAGATCAGAGCCTAGTTGTTAAGCAGCTATGGGACAGCATATTAGATAAACTGGACATTGAATTGTCAAACCTGCATCCCGAAAATATGCTTGATTTGTCGGAAGAAAATGCTAGAGAATGGCTAGAGAAAATTAATTCAAGTCAGACTGATGGTGTTTATGTGTCTGTTCATCAAAAAATGCAACAAGAAGCTGAGGCCCAACTTGATGCAATGATGGCACAAATTGGCGATAAAATCACATTACGCGGATTGATTATGGCACTTTGTGGTACAGATATACTCTATTCTGTTCGCCCTCAAATGATCCGTATCTGCGCGTCAGCAATGGATGAGGGGGTCGCAGCATGGCAATTGCCAGAGCGTAGTAAGCTTGGTTTGTACGCAGCCTGGAGATTATCGGTTCAATATGATGTGAATTCGTTTTTACACGATTTGCCTGATTGGCAACGTATTGTCTCAGAATCACCAGAAGATGCAGTGGATTGCATTATTCAGCAACTACAGTACTTAGAAATGCCCGAGGAAAAGTGGGAGGGTTATCTGCAGGGACTAGCATTGGAAATGCCTGGTTGGTCTGGACTAATTAACTGGCGACAGCATAATCCAGGTTACCATACCGATAATAATGCCGAGATGCATCTGGCAGATTATTTGGCTATCCGTATAACGGTAGGTCGATTATGGCTTGATCAAGCTTGCCATGATAATTGGAAAATAAGTGCCAAATTAGGAACATTACAATATTATTTCCGTAATAATCTCTCTGAGTTCATGGTTCGCAATCAGCTGTATCAAGGTAAATTACCTGAGTATTTGACACTGATGGCTAAAGATCTAATTCAACGCACAGGGTCAGAACGACAGCACCAAGATGAATGGAAGAATCTCGCTGATTTAATGTGGACGTGGCAATTCAGCCCAATGGCAGAATATGGCGATGGTCATGATGTATTTAATAGAGGTTGGCGACTTTTTCGCTTGTGCCAACATTTAGGTTTGAATGCAGCTGATATTCAAGATATGTGCAAGAATGATTTGGTGCAAATGCAGAGCATACTCGATAAATTTAGGGCACCTGAACGTAGTAAAGTTTGGCTTTATGCTTATGAGTATCATTATAGAGAAGACTTTTTTCATGCGATTAATGCAAATCTTAAACGAGGTCGTTGGGCTATAAGAGACCAGCGACCAGAAGCGCAGGTTGTGTTTTGCATTGATGAGCGAGAAGAAAGTATACGTCGTCAATTAGAAGAGATTAACCCAAGAATTGAAACATTAGGTGCTGCTGGCTTTTATGGTCTACCTATGAATTATAAAGGTCTTGATGATCACCATAGAACGGCATTATGCCCAATCGTAGTTGTACCCTCTCATAATGTTGATGAAGTGCCAAGAAAAGGTACTGAAACAATTGTGGATGCGCATAATAAAGGACGCAATTTCTACCAGAAGCTTGCTTATTTAATGAATCAATCGTTGCGACGTAGTTTGATTATTTCTCATGCCATGATTGATGTCTTAGCACCTGCTGTATTTGTTGGTTTGTTGGGAAGAACTTTTTTGCCTAAACAGCTTATACAATTTAATAATTCCATGCGGCAAAAGATAGACGCAAAAGTACCTACAGAACTGTTGTTTACAGCTTCTGAAGAAGACGCGAAAAATGAGGCTACTCCTACTAAACCACGTCTAGGATTTACTGATGTAGAGCAGGTCGACAGGTTAGAAGGGTTTCTGCGTAATACCGGTTTAACCTATGGGTTTTCAAAAATTGTAAGTTTAATGGCGCATGGGTCGACAAGTCAGAATAATCCTCACGAAGCAGCTCATGACTGCGGTGCGTGTAGTGGAAAGCGTGGCGGGCCTAATGCTCGTCTGTTTGCGGCAATGATCAATCGTCCAGTAATTCGAAAAATGTTGGCTGAAAGAGGTATTGTAATTCCTGAGGATACCTGGTTTTTAGGTGCAGAGCATGACACATGTAGCGATGTCGTTACTTGGTATGACACCGAGGATGTTCCCGAAGCTTTAAAGCTGAATTATGAAAAGCTCAGAGATGATCTTATTGAAGGGAGAAACGCCTCAGCTCAAGAGCGATGCCGTCGATTTTTCTCGGCTAATAATCCTAAAACCCCTGCGGCTGGGATTGAACATGCACATCTGCGCTCTAATGACTTAAGTCAGGTACGTCCAGAGTATGGGCACGCTACAAATGCTTCGGCCATAGTTGGACGACGTTCTGTGACGCAAGGAATATTCCTGGATAGGCGACCATTTCTGATCTCTTATGATGCTACCCAGGATCCAGGTGGTAAATATTTAGAAAACGTTTTGCTAGCGGTTGGTCCTGTTGGTGCGGGTATTAATCTTGAGTATTATTTCTCAACAATTGACAATGAACGTTTTGGGTGTAGTACTAAGATCCCGCATAATATTACGGGTCTTTTTGGTGTCATGGAAGGTACCAATAGTGACTTAAGAACTGGTTTGCCTAAACAAATGGTTGAGATTCATGAGCCAGTAAGGTTACAGATCTTGGTTGAGGCAAAGACGGAAGTGCTCGGTGAAATTTATGGACGGCAAGAAAGCATCCAAGAGCTAGTTGGTGGTGGCTGGGTGTTGCTAAGTGCTATAGATCCAGAAACTGGCGAAATATCGGTATTTGAGCGTGGTGTGGGATTTGTTCCTTGGCAGCCAACAAATAAAGTTATTCCAGTATGCGACACATCCACAGAATACTTCCAAGATATGAATGATCCGTTGCCTCCTGTCTTAGTCAAACAACCAAATCTAACAGGAGCTTAAGATGGATTTTCTGGCTGTATTTATACCTCTGCTACCATTGTTGGCTGCAATTATTATTGGTTTTGGTCATTTTTTTGACAAGATTAGTGGTAGAGAAGGAGAAAGTACGACTGTTTCTATTGCAAAAAATGCAATTGTAGTTTCTTGCTTTTTATCAATTGCGCTTTTTATTTTTGACTTGCTGGGAATGAACAAGGGGTCATTTTATGTCGGGCAATGGCTTGCAAGTGACTTACTGAAGATTGAAGTAAATTTCATTTCAAGTGGGTTTAATGTTTTTGCAGCTTTATTGTTTTCTATTATTCTGGTCATTATTACTCGGTTCTCAATTAACTACATACATAAGGAAGCAGGATTTCATCGTTTCTTTTTTACGCTGAGCTTGTTTTCTTTTGCCATGCTTTTGATAGTGTTATCAGGTAATGCTGTAAGCACTTTCATAGGCTGGGAGATTGCAGGAGTATGTTCATATTTCTTAATATTATTTGCCTATGATCGACCTATTGCAACGATTAATGCAACACGCGTTTTTGTTACCAACCGTGTTGGTGATGCCGGATTTTTATTAGGTATTGGTTTATCTTTTTATTATGTAGGGACAGTCAATTGGAGTGACTTAAATTCTTTTTCCGAGCAGCTAACAATGCCAACAGCGACTGTTATTAGTTTGTGTTTTGTTGTGGCTGCGATAGCTAAGTCTGCACAGTTACCTTTTACACCTTGGTTAGCAAGGGCAATGGAAGGTCCGACGCCTTCAAGTGCATTGTTTTACGGTGCAGTTATGATCCATGCGGGTGTCTTTTTGGTGATTTTACTTCAACCGATAATTGAAAAAGCACCTTTAACAATGGCGTTGTTGATTATTGTCGGCTTGTTTACTGCGATATACAGCCTTATTGTAGGGTTAACTCAGACAGATGTAAAAAGCTCAATATGTTTTGCGATTACTGGCCAGATTGGTTTAATGTTTCTAGCTTGTGGATTAGGGTTTTGGGAGTTAGCAACTTGGCATTTATGTGCGCATGCCGTGGTGAGAGGCTATCAGGTAATGACAGCGCCATCATTGTTGCACTATGTGCATGGCAACCCAATGAGACCAATATCAAAAAGTATTGCAAATCAACGTTGGTTATATATTGCTTCGTTACAACGTTTTTGGTTAGATCCAATCATTGATCGTACGTTAGTTAGACCAATTAACGGATTGGGCCGAGATTTGGAATATTTTGATAATAAAGTAATTGATAGAGCGATGGGAACACCTACATCGGCAGCTATGGCGATCTCATCACTGGCGCAATTGGAACAAAAGACCTTGACTGAACAACCTAATCTGGAGCTGAATAAATTGGCTAGGGGAAAAGGTTTTGCAGGAAAGCTGTTGGAATGGATGGCAAGTGCCATGAGTTGGTTTGAAGAACGACTGGTTCTACGTGGTGTTGGTGTAGGAATGGTTGATATTGGTCGCCAACTTGGTCATGCTGCGAATACACTTGAGAAATTGCTACTTAAACCACGTTATCTTGTTTTATTTGTATTTCTGGTTTTGATGTTTGCGTCTTCAATTTGAGGATTTGATGAATACTGTAAATATAACCCTATGGTCGGAAACGGCGGCATTTCCGTTATTAACAACATTAACGCTGATCCCACTAATAGCAATGCTTATAGTTTTGCTGTTACCTTCGGCAGTTCTAGCGTTGCGTACTGGATTTGTCGCGACAATAATAACTATTTTACTTAGCATTTATCTTCTGTCTGTTTTTGAAACTGACCGCCCCGGCATTCAATTGTATGAACAATTTCAGAATATAATTTTTAACTATTCTGTTGGTGTTGATGGCGCTAGTATCTTATTTATTCCCTTAACGGCCATACTAATGCTGGTGGCGTTAATTTATACATTAACGACTCGGCGTGCTTCAGATAGGATACAAATTGCCTGCATACTAGGATACGGAGCTATTCTAATTGCAGCGTTCTCGGCTATGAATGCATTGCAATTCTGGCTTGCATGCCTACTTGAGCTAGTTCCTATTGTAATAATGACTATTCGTGGTGGTTCTGGACAGAATCGACGCTGGGTTGTTGCGTTATTATTGCAACATTGGGGTAGTGGTTTGTTAATGGTTCTGTGTGGTTTCTTGATGCTTGGGTTTGGTGTCATGGGATCAAGTGATACGGTATCGTTTGACTGGACTGTGCTCCGGCATAGTGATGCCGCACTTGAATATGCGACATTAATTTTTACTCTGCTATTTTTTGGTTTTGCCATCCGTATGCCATTATTTCCATTTCATGGATGGTTACCGGTACTTGCAGAGCAAGGCACGATTGCTAGTGCAGGTATTTTCTTAATTGGACTAAAACTTGGAATTTATGCCGTTATTCGGTTTGTTATTCCTTTCTTGCCAGAAGTTGCTGAACAGTGGACTGATTTCGTAATTATACTTGGACTAATTGGTATTTTTTATGGTGCATTATTAGCATTAATGCAAATCAATATTCGACGCTTGCTTGCATTTGCTGTGATCAGCCAAACAGGTATGCTGATTATCGGTGTTTTTGATTTCAACACTTACGGCATGGAAGGCAGCATTTTGTTATCTCTCACCTTTGGCCTTGCAACAGCCGGTATGTTGTTTGTCATTGGTATGATTTATAAACGAACACATACTTCATTTATCCCACGTTTAGGTGGCATGTTTGATTCCAATGCTGCCATCGCCGTTTTATTTGTTGTTTGTGCGTTGAGTACAATGGTTATGCCTGGAACACCTGGATTTGATGGTATTCACTTGTTGGTGGAAGGAACAATTAAAGGTTCTGGTTGGATTGTTTCTATAGCGATACTTTTTGGTAATGTTTTAGCCGCGGCATTATTGCTACGCGCTTTCCAACAGATTTTTATTGCTGAGCCAATACGTTTTCAAGGCCCTTTTGTATATTCTCCAAAAGTCAGCACGCCACCTTCGCTTAAGAATGAAGGTATAATTGCGGCTGTCATTTGTACATTAATTATCAGTGTTGGCTTGAACACGTCGCCCTGGATACATATTATAGATCAGGGTGTGTCACCGATGAGCGCATTGCACTCGTCATCCTATTATGAACAACATTCTGACACTGTATTGACTAATACCAAGGACACCGAAGATGAGTGATATTAATTTTCCACTATTAACGCTTATTATTCTGCTCCCTTTATTTGGTGCCATTGCGGTAGGCGCTGTCAGTAATGCCAAACAAGCCAAGACAATTGCACTGGGTATTGCTAGTTTTGAATTATTACTAACGCTTCTTGCCTTGCTGTTTTTTGATAGCGCCAATGCTGATTTTCAGTTAGTGGAGCAATATGCGTGGATTCCGCTATTAAACATTGAATATCTTGTTGGTGTTGATGGTATTTCTATACTATTTTTGCCATTGACTGCCCTATTGACAATTGTTGCGATGCTGGCTTGTTGGAACTCCACACAATACAACCCGCGTTTTCATTTTTCATTATTATTGGCGCTTGAAGCTGTAACAATTGGTGTCTTTTGTGCCTTAGACATGATGTTATTTTTCTTGTTCTGGGAACTAACGTTGCCGCCATTTTTATTTCTGATTGGGCTGTGGGGTATCGGTTCACAACGACGTAGTGCCGCAATGAAATACACATTGTTTATGTTGTTTGGTGGTGTTCCATTATTATTAGCAATTATTATTCTGGCATCAAATCATGCTCTTCAGATAGGCGGTAGCATACCGTATGATTTGTCTTTTAGTTTGCCTGTATTGTTAGAAACGCCATTACATGAGAATTTGCAGACTGTTGTATTCATGCTGTTATTATTTGGTTTTGCGGTAAAGGCGCCGCTGGTGCCTTTTCATACATGGTTGCCAGCAGCGGCAATGGAAGGACCGACTCATATTGTTGCTTTATTGATGGGGCTGAAACTTGGTTTATACGGCATTCTTCGATTTACTATGCCGTTGGCACCAACTGCCTCAGTTGAATTTATTTGGATGTTATCTATACTGGGTGCCATTACACTCGTATATGGTGCTTTGATAGCTTTGCGGCAAACTAACTTGAGACGCTTACTTGCATATGCCAGTATCAGCCATGTTGGATTGGTTATAATTGGTATTGCATCACTCAATTTGCAAGGTGTTCAAGGTGCAGTATTTCAAATGCTTAACTTTACATTGATTGCCAGCGCTTTAATTCTTATCGCCGGGTTTATTCAACACCGTTTAGGCAGCACTGATGTGATTCATTTAGGTGGTCTAGCTAAAGTAATGCCTAAACTGACTTGTTTGTATTTCTTATTTCTACTTGCCAGTATTGGAATTCCAGGTACAAGTGGCTTTCCCGCCGAATTCCTAATGATTGTTGGTGCTCTGTCGGCAAATACGGGCTTAGGAATTGCCGCGTTGGCAGGTGCTATTTTGGGTGCTGCCTATATGCTGTCATATACGCGTCGTGCTTTTCTAGGTCCGATTAAGCATAACGATGTTCTCCAAACGCAAGATTTACAAAAACGCGAATTACTATTACTTTGCGTGCCTGCATTTTTAGTTCTAGTTTTTGGTTTCTTCCCAGACATGATTTTGAGTGTTAATGAGGCAGCGTCCCAAGCTTGGCTGTCACGTATACCTTTCCCCAAGTGAACGGCTTATTGATCAATGAAAATGGGAAAGCCAAATAATTTGGTTTTCCCATTTTGCGTTTGAATGATGCTTTTTCGTTTTGTAAATTATTTGTTAATTTCACGCAACCTTAGGTTCAGTTGAATTGTTTAGCTTTTCAAGGTGGTATGTATTACGTAAAAAAGACTCAAACATTAATAGCGTCCATAGTGGTGCGCTATAGTCTCTTCTCCCTGATTGATGGTGATCAAGCATTTCCTCGAGAAATTTAGTGTTAAATATGCCCGTTTCAGCCAGTACCGGGCCTAGAATCGCTCTGCGCAATCGTTCACGTAACTCGCCTCTAAACCAGCTTGCGATCGGAATGGAGAACCCCATTTTGTCTCGATAAAGTATATTGTTTGAAAGATAGGGTTCTAGTGATTTTTTGAATATGTACTTGCCTTCCGTACCTTTTAATTTAAGAGAAGCGGGCAATCCTGAAACCCACTCAACTAATTCATGATCCAATAGTGGTACTCGGACTTCTAAGGAATGTGCCATACTGGCTCTGTCTACCTTGGTAAGAATGTCTCCAACAAGATATGTCTTGATGTCTATGTATTGCACACGCGATAATGGATCCTCTGCTGGGCATTGATTTGCGTATTCTCTTAATACCTCGATTGCGTGATATTCTTGTAAATCATTTTTGAAAGAAGGAGTGAATAGGCGTTGCCGCATTTTATTATCCATAATAGAAACACTATGGAAGTAGCCTTCTACGGAATCTCGAGCCAATGCTTCAAAGGTTGCTTTTGCTCGCAAAAATTTAGGTGCCCAATCAGCCTTAGGGTAAAGGTTTCCTAATAAGCTAAATAGTGGTTTACGTATTTTGTGCGAAAGTATTGATCTAGTTTTCTCCTCATACATTTGCCAGCGATATCGACGGTATCCAGCCAAATTTTCATCGCCCCCATCACCCGATAAGACCACTGTTACTTTTTTCTTTGCCAGCTCACAGACACGGTAAGTAGGCATTGCTGAACTGTCAGCAAAAGGTTCATCATATAAAGCAGCTAATTCGTCAATTAGATCAAAATCGTCTTGCCCAACCTGCTCTACGTAATGTTTGGTTTGATAACGATTAGCAATTTCCTGAGCATAGGAAGACTCATTAAATTTTGGGTCACCAAAAGAGATAGAGCATGTATTGACGGGTTCGTCCATCAAACCACTCATCATTGCTACGACAGCACTAGAATCGACGCCGCCAGATAGGAATGCGCCAAGGGGCACTTCTGTCATTAAATGGACATTGACTGAATCGCGCAATCTAGTGATTAAATCTTCTTGAGCTTCTTGTTCACTGATAGTGTCATGTGGTGTAAATGGAACGTCCCAATATTGCTTAGGTCGCAGTGATGTTTGCCCTCTACGTACAGACAAACTAAAACCGGGAGAAAGTTTGTTGGCTTGTTTAAATATTGTTTTTGGTTCTGGTATATAGCCGTAAGAAAAGTAATCTTCTATCGCACGAGGGTCCATTTCTCGATTAAAACCAGCGTGAGCTAGAATTGCTTTTAGTTCAGATGAGAAAATAAACGATCCATTCTCAAGTAATGCATAGTAAAATGGTTTTATGCCTAATCTATCTCGAGCCATAAAGAGTGTTTCTTGGTTTCGATCCCATAAACCAAAAGCGAACATGCCGCGAAAACGTTCAACACAACGTTCACCCCATTCTTCCCAAGCATGTACGATTACCTCTGTGTCACTGTGCGTACGAAATTTATGGCCAAGAACCGTTAATTCATTAACGAGTAACTTGAAATTATAAATCTCACCATTGAATACAACGACAACGCTGCCGTCTTCGTTAAAAAGTGGTTGCTGACCACTAGACACATCAATAATAGATAAACGACGATGTCCCAAACCAATACCTGGTTCAGTATAGATGTCACCTTCGTTGGGTCCGCGATGAACTTGTGTTTGATTCATGCGTTCAAGCTGTTGTTTGTCTATTTCATTTTTATTGTACATATCAAACAGACCAACAATTCCACACATATTATTTTTCCTTTTTTAAAATTATTTTCACTGAAAGTAAGTTCAATGAGGTTTGCATATGGTTTTTATTGTAAGACTTTGTCATAGACGCTTAGATAGGCTTTCATCATTGCGTCCATGCTAAAGTTTGCCTCGATTTGTTGGCGTGCTGCTGCACCATGATCTTTTACTAATTGAGCGTCGGTGTAATAATTTAATATAGCTTCCGTCATTTCAGATAGATTGCCTGCCTCAATGAGTCTTCCGGTAACCCCTTCTTTAACTAGCTCGACATTTCCGCCAACACTGGTGGCTACAACAGGTAAACCACAAGACATTGCTTCTAGGATCGTATTAGAGATGCCTTCCCCAAGTGAGGGTAATACAAACAAATCCATTGATTGCATGAGTGTCGGAATATCTGTTCTTTCGCCAGGAAACCAAACAAGGTTATCAATATTCTCTTTTTTTGCTAATGCTACACACTCATTACGTGTAATACCTTCACCGACGATTAATAGACGAAGATACTTGCGAGCGGATGGCTGTTTTTTAAGAGTCTGTATGAAAGCGCGAACTAGTGCTGGATAGTTTTTTACTGCAGCCATTCTTCCAACGCTACCAATAACAAATGTGTTTTCATCAAAGAAACCCGTTGGACCTAATTCAGTAAATTTTTTTAGGTTCGTGTGAAAACGACGATTATTAACACCATTGTAAATTTGTGTGATTTTATTGGGTGATACACCAATTGTGTTAACTAACCATGTTTCGAGGTCTTTACTTACAGTGATGAAATGATTAATAAATGGGCTGATTAATTTACGTAGTAAATTATACTTGCGATTATCGCCATTAAGATCAAACATGTCTCGACCATGTTCCCCATGTATCCGTGCTTTCACACGAGCTACAACCGAGATAAGTTGTGCTTCCATTGTCCCAAGATTTCTTGTGTGAACAATATCAGGCTTTAACTGACGTAGTGCTTTAAAAAGATTAAGATATAACTTGGGGTCAAGGCCTTCCTCTTTATTTAATGCAATTATTTTTACATCTTTTCTGGTTATCCGATGATAAAAATCGGTATACCCTTTTAAACAAATAATTGCGTGTCGGTATCGATCAGACGGTAAATGATTAATAAGATTAACCAAGCCGTTTTCTAAACCGCCAATATCAAGATGATAGATAACATGAACAATAAGAGGTGGTTTTCTTGATTTCATTTAGAAAGGCTCTTCTGCCTTACGTAGCCCAGCCAATATTGATGGTTTCAAATCACTTAAAAATTGATTCATGGCCTCAGTAGCCTCATCTATCGAATTTTCATAATGACTGGCCAGTATTATCTCAGCACCGCCGTCACTATTAGAAAATAGCATGCTTTTTGCGAGTAGTGCTTTAGCAACATAAGGGCTGATTGTTTCAAAATCATCAAGCCAGTACCAACGCCAAACTAGTAGTTTAGAAGAACTTGATTGGAGTTGTGTTTGGCGAATTTTTAATTCTTGTGAATTTATGACAACAGTACGTGTTGTCTCATTGATATTGCGCCAGATGTCATCTTGCTCTTTTACCAAAATATTTCCAAAGCTAATGAGTTCATTGCCTTGATGTTGGTTATGGTAGTAAGTGATAAAAAGACTAACCCTTTTATTATTATGTTGGTAATTATTATAAAGTTTGGTAGGTTCACCCACATAAATAGGTTCCCAATTAGTCATTGGGTTTGAATTAACTGACCAGTCTTTTTGCGGATAGTTTATTTCAATTTTGTGAGTTGCATTCAATTTTGTTTGTTTGTCTATATAGGAGGCAGATATTGGCCAGATTAAAGCAACAAAAAATACAGTGAAAGCCATTAATAAAGTTCTGTTAAGCGATGAAGATGTGTTGGTTTTATTGTGGTTTTTGTTTGTGTGTGTAACTTGTTTTATTTCATCATCCTCACGCCAGAAAGAACCAATCCAAAATAATAACAACATGACAAAACCAAAAAATATCCAGCCATAAATCAGATGATCTACTCCGACTGCTAATGTCATCCCGCTTAAATGGCCTGTCATTACGATTAGATAAGCACGAATGCCATTGGCAATAATGGGCACGATTATCGATAGAATGATAAAAATAATTCGGCGTTTAAAACTAAAATATGTCAGATAAGCATACAGTGTGCCTAAGGTGACTGATGCAATGAGATAACGCAGCCCGCTACATGCTTCTACGACAGACCAGTTGCCTGTCGGCAGTGAGAAAAATGTTCCTTCACGAAAGACGGGCACCCCAGTTAATTGAAGCGCGCGTACTGTGAAGTCAGCGGTAAAATCAATGAGTGGTGGTATCAGTACATCTCCAAATGGCACGGCAAAGAAGAGATATACTAATGGGAAAGCCGTTGCTATTAATATGTGGTTACCTAATATAGCCCAGACAATAATGGGTATTATGGCAACCAACATGTATTGTGTTACAATTTGTACACTGGCCAGTGTAGCAATAAGCCATATGAAACCAAGACCGCAGAGCGCTATTAAAGCAAGAAAGTTGGGTTGGTGATCAAGTAATAGTAATTGTCGCCGTCGTGTCCATATCATATAAATACTAAATGGCAGAATAAGAAACCCATGCGCATAAGTCTCTGAGCGATTCCAGGTAGCAACCATAGACCACGTTGTTTGATAATAAATACCAAGAATTCCCATGATAACTATAATTGTGATCAAAGAAGCTATCTTCAAATGATTATCAGTTGTCACATCATATTGGTTAAGTGAAGTCAGTGTGTTCATATTGATTGGGTTTTTAGTGATCCGGATAGTAACTGGTCAATACGCTTTAAATTATTTTCCCAGCTGTAGTTAGATAAGACACAAGATCTAGCTGCTTGACCAATGGAGGCAGTGCTACTTGATTGGAGTGATGCGATAATCTGTTGAGCGAAAGCATTCTCGTCAGTAGCAACAAGTAATTCTTTTTGAGGTGTTGCATTGATGCCTTCTAAGGCTTGTGGAGACGTGATAACGACCTTTCCCATGGACATTGCCTCTAATACTTTGTTTTGTATTCCTCTAGCAATTCTTAATGGTGCTACAATGAGAGACGCATGAGCTAAATAGGGCCTTGTCTCTTCAACAAATCCAGTGACAGTGATGTTGGGTAAAGAGGCTAGTGCTTTAACTTTAGCACTAGGCCGACTACCGACGATATAAAACTGTATATCTGGTCGACTCGCAGAAATTTTAGGAAAAATTTCTTTAGCGAACCATTCAACCGCATCTATATTTGCCCAGTAATCCATTGCTCCTGTAAAAACAATGATTTCTGTTTGATCGGGATATGGATTGTTATATTCCCTGTCTGGCGTAAAAAAATCAGTATCAACACCATTATTGAAAAAGGTAACTTTATTTGCATCTTCTGGTGTTAGCTGTTGGAAGATATGGGCTTCTTTTTCTGAAACAAAACATGTGCTATCGAACTCTTGTGTTATTTTCTTCTCATAATCCAGCAATAACTTTGATTCACGTTGGTAAATCCAGCTTTTTGGCCAAGCTTTAGTCTCTGCATACTGTCTCCATTTATCTGAGTCAATATCAACAAGATCAATCACGCGGTGTAACGAGGAATGATGTTGTGCAAATTGCGCCATGGCAGCTGAGAAAATTAATATCTTTCGAATCGTTTTTGTTTTAATCTGTGTATTGACCCAATTTTGGAACTGATTGTTTTTATAAAAGGCTAAGGTTAACGGATCATGAGTAAATAGTGCGGGTAGACAATGTAACCGCGCAACAAATGGATTGAGACTTGCAAAATAAGCTTCAGCACAGAGACTTTTAACTTTATCAACGTGTTTCCAATCGTCTTTATCATCAATAAATGTGCCAAGGTGAACGTGATAGTTTTGGCTCAAGTGTTTTAATAAATGGTAAGAGCGTATTTTGTCGCCCTTGTTTGGTGGGTAGGGAATTCGATGGGTAAGATAAAGAATATCTTCCATGTTAGCCTAGGTTCTTCACAATATGGGGACCAACTAAATTAGCAACAGAAAGTGGTAGTTTTCGCCAGGCTTTAATAAACAACTGATACTTAGGATTCAGAGGGTTGTGATCAGGTATTTCCTTCGCTTTAACGAGCTGGTATTCATAATGCAGTGGTTGTGGTTCGAATCCCCAGTTCTTTTTGAAACTAAAAGAGCCTGTATTACGTTTGCTTCGACCAAAATCAAAAATTTTGTATTCTTTTTCACAGGCTCGGCGCATTAATTCCCAATACATAAAGTCATTGGCCGCGAGGTTTCTGGCGCTATCAGTTCCACCTCCGTAATAAGGTAAGACTTCATCTCGGAAATAAAAACTCATGACACTACTAACTGTTTTGTCATCTTTAGTAATAATCATTAATTCACAGTCTTCAGCAAAAACCTCTTTGAGTAATTGAAAATACTTTTTAGAGAAAACGGGTGTACCCAAACGATGGACGCTTGTTGCGTATGCAACGAAGAAACGTTCAATATCTTGGTCAATAACGCTTTGCAGTTCAGCTTTAATCCCTTTGCGAACCATGGCGCGTTGTTTGCGCGGAATTGCTTGCATATTTTTTTCCACGTCGGGGTCAATCTCTTTACGAAAAGTGACATAGAGATCTTTAGTTGGCCAATCTGAATGTTTTATTTCACGATTACGGTATTCTAGATAGTCGACATTTAATTGTGTGGCTAATGCCTGAGCGGCCTGATCAAGCGCTTGCCAGGCTTGTTTGTTAATTGCGGCAATACCACCATAGACACAGAAGGGGAGTGCGCTCAGAGAGTGTCCAAAGAGAACGCTTCTGACCTCAGCTAAAGGAAGCACACCTAGAATTTCACCATTCAGCTCAGCATAAAGAAACCAAGTTTTATGCCCAAAGGCTCGCTCGATTACTGTTTGCCAGCCTGCACGATGAAAAAAAGTGGCATCTGGGCAACTTGAAATGAATTGATCCCATCTTTCATAATCTTCTGGTTGTATATAGTGAACGGATGGTGGCGTTATCAATACGGAGTCATTGAGATCTTTAGACATAAAATTGCAAGCGCTTACGAAGTTGGTGTTAAAAAAATATGATCCATACGGCCCCATTTAAAATCATGGGTTAACGATCGGAGCCTTCCTTCCATTCGGTGCAAATTTAGATAATGACGAAAACGTGTTTTTAAGTTAATGCCTTCTTGGCGAGGTTGTTCAAAGTCAATTTCCCATGGATGAAAATAGAAAATTGCGGGTTGAGTATCAATCTGATTGACTCTGTTTAAGAACCAACGCGAAACAGGGTAAGGCCATAGGCGAAAATAACCACCGCCGCCAGCAGGGACATTGTGACCAAATAGTCGTGTTGTTGTGATAGGTAACTCAAGTAAGCCTTTGCCTTCTGGTGGGTGAAAACTAAAACGTGGCGCATCTGGCATGCCATAATGATCATGCTGTACGGGATAGATGCTAGAGCTATACTGGTACCCTGCTTCTTGGAGAAATTCTAAAGCCCAGAGATTGTTGTGGTTAATGGAAAAGCTAGGTGCGCGGTAACCTAATACAGGCTGGCCACTAATATCTTCTAGTAATGCTTTACTTTTCGTAATGTCTTCTTTAAATTCTGAAGGTTGTTGATCTGTAACTCTGTAGTGCGACCAACCATGACTGGCAATCTCATGTCCATTTTCTACCATACGTTTTATCATTGATGGATAACGTTTGGCAATCCAACCTAAAGTGAAAAAAGTAGCTTTTATTTGTTTATCATCCAGTAATATAAGTATTCGATCTATATTTTTCTCAACCCGACATGGCAAAGAGTCCCATGATTCTCTTGGAATATGGGATGCAAAGGCAGAAACCTGGAAATAGTCTTCAACATCAATTGTCATGGCGTTGCGTATTGGTTTCATTTGTTTTCTTGGTTTAATATTTGTGAATTACAATCGCTATAACTTGTCTTTTTCTGTTCTGCTCTTTACACTGGATAGTGATAGAACCTGTTTTAATAAATCTAAGACAGAAATAACGGACTTCTCCATTTTATTGAGACGCTCATCCATTTGTTCAACATTGAGGTTATTATTTTTGGTGTTAGGAGGCAAGTTAGGTTCGTCAAACTTTAAATCTGAAGAATCAAATTCTTGTTGAATATCCTGAATGACTTCTCTCACCTCATGGGCGCCAAAACTGTGCAGTTCATCTAGGTAACCCATTATTAACATACGGTCACAGAGGGTATTGATTTTACGTGGGATGCCGCCGCTATGTTCATGTATAAGCGGAAAAGCCTCGTCTTGTATAATCGGATCACCTCGCCAGCCAACCGTGTTTAAACGATGCTCAATATATGCTCTAGTTTCCAAGACGTCTATTGGACCTAAATGATAGGTGGCGATGACGCGCTGGCGTAGTTGTTGCATATTATTTCCTAATAATATCCGCCTAAATTCTGGTTGGCCAAGTAAAAAAGTTTGTAGGAGTGGTTTATTATCTGTTTGATAGTTAGACAGCATCCTTAGCTGTTCAAGTGTGTCGGCTGAAAGATTTTGTGCTTCATCAACCACTAAAAGTGCGCGTTTACCTTGTTGATCACATTGACGGAGAAATTTCTCCAGCTCAAGTAATAGGGAAGCCTTAGTTATATTTTCAATATTTAATCCAAATGCTGCTGCAACCATCCTTAATACTTCATCGGCATTCAGATAAGTATTTACAATCTGAGCGGAAATGATCTCTTCAGATTCCAGTTTCTTAAAGAGCGTGCGCATGAGTGTGGTTTTACCTGCGCCAACTTCTCCAGTGATAATAATGAATCCCTCGCTTTGCGATAGGCCGTATTCTAGATAGGCCATGGCACGTTTGTGGCCTTTGCTGGCAAAGAAAAAACTCGGATCAGGCTGTAGTTGGAATGGTTTCGCAGTCAGACCATAATATGATTCGTACATTATTTTCCTTCTAAAAATCCATTCTTAAAGAGGCGGTAATAGAATTTGCGCTTAAACTTCCAAACTGGCTTGATCCGCCTTGCCGCTGTATACGCCGATAACTTAATATTCCAGTTAGGTTGGACTGGAGATTTCTTGTTAAGCTTGCGTCATATATCATATTGTTAGTTGTTGTATTAGAGCTTGCAAGCTTGAATTTTACGAAACTAGCACCGAGAGAAGCGTTAGTGCGAGGACTAAATTTGTAATTCCATCTAGCATTGGCTCCTGTTTGTTTTATGTTTCGGGTTAGCTGCGCCAGAGCTAACCCCTCTTCATTATCTAGCCCAAATAACTCGACGTTATCATCTATAGATGAAAGTGACTTGCGAGATAAATTAAAAATTCTAAATGACAGTGTGTTTCTAACGCCATTTAAACTAACAGAAGCACTGAATCGTTTCTGTAGAAAAAGTCCATTGTTTAAGCTATTCAGTGCACCTAATGAATCAAGGCTCCCAAGGCCTCCAAGGCCTCCAATCCCCCCAAAGTTCTCAAAGCCCCCAGCTAGACCAGCTTGTTGATTAAATGTAGTAACTTCTTCGATATATCTCGCAGACCATGTGGTTAAGCGCGTACGGTGGTTAGCTTCAGCTCTGTATGTGTCACCGAAGAATCTTTTTCCGGCGGCAAGATCGATCTCGGTTCTTGTTGTTGGCGCCCAAAAGAAACCAATGGTCCAGGATGGTGCGGACATGTTACGGTTACTGGCTGAACCGAAATCGTTATCTTCATATCCACCTGTTGCGGTTAAAGCGAATTGCGACGTTAGGTTGTAACGAAGGTTTGCAATTGATCGCTCCATCTTAATTTCTCTATCGGTGCGTGTAAAATGGATAATATTTTTACTGTAGTTTAAACCCCATTGCAGTGTTCTGAATGCACTGCCACTATTCAGCATAAACTGATAACTGTCTCTCTGGCTATTTCTAAGTCCATTTCGTAAATTTGACTCAACGATTCCACGTGTATAACGCAACTCAGTAGAAGCAAGACGTTTGAAACGATAACGCAAATAGGGGCTGATGTTATAAGTCCTTAAATCAATTCTATTTCCTGTTACATTTGTGTTGTCAACTGCTTGTGGGCCAATCAGAGATGCATTTTGTTGCATTCTTCTAGCCGTACCATCAATAAAGAAAAAGTCTTTAATTATCTCAGTCGTTGCATTAGCATTTAATTGATGTCTTATTCTGCTAAAGTTGCTATTTTGAGCAAAAATTAGATTATTCATCGTGTAATCGGTGCTTAAATTAAATCGTCGCCCAACACCTGTAAATAATATTCCAGGATTGATTTGTGTTATAAAATCGCCCCCTTGCTGGTTGCCCACACCTCCAAATCCTCCAAATCCACCAGCCCCAATTCCAGCAGCACCTAATCGAACATTGTCAGTATATGTTTCGCTAACAGTTAACCGTGGGTTGAAATTCCATTCAGCCGCAAAAGTATCAGGAAAGGATGACCCTAGTATTATTAACAGCGCACAACATGCTTTGGATAATACATCATCATAGCTAGTGTTATACCCACGGCATTTCATGAATAATTATACCCATAACCATAACCATAGTATTCTTTTCCAGAAAAAGCTCTGGCTTTGTTATAGATTAAGTTAATTGAAGTGCAAGATTCAATTTGCTTAAGTGCTTCTTTAACGGCTTGCTGAGTTGTCTGTTCGGCTTCAACTACTAGGACAATTTGACCCATTCGTGCAGCCAAAACTCGCGCTTCACTGGTTAGTAATAGTGGTGGAGAATCAAAGATCACAACTCGGTCATGATAACGCTGTGCCAATTCATCTAACAATAGTCCCATGCGGTGACCTGCAAGCAATTCGGTGGCATGTGAGTGTCTTTCTTCACCTGCAGTAAGTAGTGTCAATTTGTCAACACTTGTTTGTAGCATGACATCTGATATATCAAGCTTTTTATCAAGAAGAATATCCAGCAGGCCTTTTTTTTGTCCAAAACCAAGAATTCCGGGTATTGATGGTCGAGCGACATCGGCGTCAATCAATAAAACTCTATGATCCAATTCAGAAGCAATGCTCATTGCTAAGTTTACCGAACAAAAACTTTTTCCTTCTCCAGTCAAGGAGCTGGCAACCATAATCAGGTTGCCTTTCTTTATTATTTTAGGATCCGCAAATGCATTTGTTAATAATGGACGTTTAATTACCCTGAATTGTTCGGCTATCTGGGTTTTTCCTTGATCGGGCGTTACAACGCCTAATTTACTTAATTTGTCGAGATCGATGAATACCTGATCTGTTTCAGGGACGAGTGGTGACAGCGTCTGATTGATAATGATTTTAGCTGGCTTATCGTCGTGAGAAAGTTGTGCTTGTTTTTCTTTGCTAGTGGAAATCTCATTAGTAGAGGGTTGCTTTGTACTGGCATTAGCACTCTTTCTAAGCTTATTAGCAGCCTTTTCAATGATACTCAAACTTTCCTCCAATTATTAAGCCACGTTAACGAGGTTTTATTGATAATGCCATTTTATTTCAAATTTTAATTAAAATGGCAAGCTAGACAATGCAGAATCAATTTTTTCAAAAAAAATCATTAAAAAAGTATAGATGCCCGCAAGGCATAGCAACGAAAAACCAAAAGCATAGAGACGCCTTCTTTGCTTAATTTGTTCATAATCAGTCCAAATCATGGGGACTGTGCCTAACACAGTCAATCCAGAAACTTCACGCAAATTACTTTGACTATAAAAAGCAGGACGAATTTGGCTTATAACAAATGCCACAACGATGCCAATACCTAAGGCTGCTAGAAAAACTAAACTAAAAAATATCGGTCGATTTGGGCCGTCAGGTTTGTCTGGTACTGTTGGTGGGTCAACAATTCTAAATGAGAGTAAACCTGATGCTGAAGTCAGCTCGCCAGACATTTGAGCGGAGATGCGACGTTCAAGTAACTGCTCATAATTAGCTTTATTGGCGCTGTAATCTCTGTTTAGTTGAGTAAACTCAGATTCTACTTTAGGTATTGCAACACTCAATGCTTTTAAGTGTTCATGACGCGCAGTATATTCTTCAACCCTAGCTTGCATTGATGCAACAACAGCTTCAGCTTCAGCCAGTGCGACGTTAAGCTGTTGCAGCATAGGACTGTAATTTCTTCCAGGATCACCAGTGGGATATATGGGTTTTGCTTCTTCTTTTTTGCGTTTTTCCAATTGATCAATAAGGCGTATGGTTGAGACGATGTCAGGATGTTGATCAGTAAAGTTTAGTCTCAATGTGTCGAGATTTTCATTTAATGATTGTATGCGCGTATCAATTTCTATGTCTACAATGACATCAGATTCTGTACTAAATGGCTCAAAAGTAAAAATTGGTTCATCGCCCGCTATTTGTTTTTTTATGGCTTTTCTTGCTTGTTCGCCCTCTCGTAACGCAAGTTCCGCTCTTCTTAAATTTTCACCTGCTTCAATTAATTGTGAATAATAATCGCCGCCTTGTTGCCCAGGTAATAATCCAAGATTCTCCTGCTTAAAGACTGTAAGAGCTTTTTCGGCTGCGATTAACTTAGCTTCATATGCGGCAATTTGCTGGTCAATGAAGCGCAGTGCAGATGAAGAGTCTTCTCTTTTGCCATCCAAGCCTTCTTCGACAAAAATGGTTAATAGTGATTGAACAATGTTTTTTGCGAGCAATGGGTCTTCATTATTAATTGAAATGGTGAAAATATTGTCTCCACCCGCAGCATTTAATTGGATATCTGACATTAGGTCGGTAACCAGCTCTTCTCTTTCGGTTTCATTGTTAACTGTAATATCAAGATCAACCATACGCATGATACGCTCAAGGTTTGGGCGATTAATCAGAGTTCGACTTATAATGGAAACTTGTTGCTGCGCATTTGGTGTGACCGTCATGCCTTGCATTAACGGTTGTAAAATATTTTGTGTATCAACATAAATACGTGCCGATGCTTTATAATTATCGGGTAAATTATAGACAGTGACCCATCCTGCTATAGCAACGATCCAAGCAAGCGTCACTGCTAACCAACGATACCTCCAAGTACCTTTAATATATACATACAGTTGAGCGATTAACTCATCCATGTTTTAAATGCTCCTTTGAAGGATAAAATGAGTTATCTCGGAACAAAAAAATTGTCATTAGAAAAAGCTCTCAGGAATCACAAGAACATCACCTTGAACCATGGGCACATTGGCCGAAATATCACCGTCTCTTATTAGGTCATTTAAGCGCACTCTAAATTGCTGTTGCTCGCCGTTAATATTCCTTATAATTCTGGCTCGATTACCTGCAGCAAAGTCTGTTATGCCGCCAACAGCAATTAAAACGTCCATTAATGACATTTCTTCTCGGTAAGCCAAAGCTTGAGGTTGCGCAGCTTCGCCAATAACCCGAATTTGTTCGCTATAGGGACCAATAAATTGCGTCACAATAACGGTCACGACAGGTTGTTGAATATATTTGGACAAGGTTTCTTCAATGTCGCGAGCTAGTATTGTTGCAGTTTTACCGCTCGCTGATAAATCTTCAACCAAAGGAGTAGTGATTTTTCCGTCTGGACGAACAGGGACCGACATCGAGATTTCAGGGTTGCGCCAAACAATGATGTTGACGTTATCACCTGGACCGATAAGGTAATCATGTGGGGCTGCTATTTCATCAGTGTCTGAAAGTAGCGGATAAGTGGTGCAGCCACCCAGCGCAAAAACTGATAATAAGGAGATTATGTAGACTAACCGTCTTACAACACAAATATGCAGAGCATTCACTTGGGTTTCCTTTTCATAAAAATGTAGTTGTAGTGTGTAATTAGGAGGCATAGTATAAGAGTAATTGGTAATCATATACTATGCGCTATGTGTTCATTTGTGAGAAATACCATGGTAGTTCCCTATATTTAGTGGAACTAGTGCTGATACTGTCAGGTGTAAAATGACATTTTATGTGAGGCGATAATGTTAACTGCATATTGATCATATACTTACTTGTGAAAATATCAGTTAGACTAAAGTGCAGCCGCGATCTCCTGAAAAATATTTATGGAGGCTTGTATCTCAGCTACTTGCAATTTTTGCCTAATAGCTGTACCAGTGAACTGCGCCTACCTATGTGTACTATGTCTATAGAGTCGATGTCATTTTACCAGAACGAACATTTTTCCACGAAACAAACAAGGGTAAATTTCCGGAAGAATGGCCCATCAGGTCATATTGTATAGTTTAAGTAAAATTTCAAGTTAAATGTAAATGAAATATTAATAGCCACTCTAACATTATAAAGTGTTCCAATTAATGAATGATTAGTTTGGAAAAATAAATATGACAATAAATAAGAATTATCAAAATCTAATTAATAAATTAGAAGAGATTTCGTATCTTAATGGTGTGATGTCTACCTTGAGCTGGGATCAAGAGGTTGTTATGCCATCAGGCGCTTCGGAAGCACGCGCGCAACAAATTTCTGCGCTTGCGGGTGTGATTCATGAGCGAATGACTGATGCTCAACTTGGTGAATGTTTGTTTGGGCTGCAAGAAGAGGATGATTGCGCTTTCAATGCGTCGCAGCGCTGTAATATTCATGAGGCACAACGTGATTTTGATTTGGAAACAAAGATACCTAAGCAATTAGTAATGGAGATGGCAGCGCTAGGATCGCGGGCGCATATTAGTTGGGTCAAGGCCCGTGAAGAAAATAAATTTTTGGACTTTGCGCCTGTGTTGAAGCAATTTCTTGAATTAAAAAAAGCCTGGGCACAATGTGCTTTCCCTAACTTAAACCCTTATGATGCGAATATCGATAATTTCGAGCGTGGGACAACAATGACAGAAATCACTCCGATATTTGATTATATGAAGACGGAATTAATCCCGCTCATTCAATCAATTAAGGAAGGTTCATATCATCCGAATGTTTCTTTTTTAAAAGGGACGTTTCCTGTTGCTAAGCAAGAATCGTTAGGGCGAAGAATCAGTCAAGACATCGGTTTTGATTTTGATCGCGGCCGCATGGACGTATCGGTTCATCCATTTTGTGGTGGTAGTCACCCAACTGATGTTCGTATTACAACGCGTTATAAGGAAGATGATTTTATAGAGTCGTTGTATGCGGTAATTCATGAGACAGGGCATGGGCTGTATGAGCAGGGGCGTATGTTGGAAGGGCGCGATTTGCCGGTGTCTCAATCACTGACAATGGGGATACATGAATCGCAATCACTATTTTGGGAGCGGATGGTTGCGCAGAGTAAGTTTTTCTGTTCGCATTATTTTGAAACTATAAGCGCCTCATTTCCAGACAATTTGCGAGGTCAAAGTGATGAGTCACTTTATCAAGCGATTAATACTTGTCAACCTGGTTTTATCCGAGTGGAAGCGGATGAGCTAACCTATCCATTGCATGTCATTTTGCGTTATGAGATTGAGAAAGGTTTATTTGATGGCTCGATGGCAGTTAATGATTTGCCTGAGATATGGAATGAGATGATGATGAAGTATCTGGGTGTTAAACCACCAACAGATACGTTGGGTGTGTTGCAAGACTCTCATTGGAGTGGCGGTGCTTTTGGCTATTTTCCATCCTATACCTTAGGTGCAATCTACGCTTGCCAATTTTATAGAACCATGGTGAATGACCTGCCAGATACTGAAAATAATATAGAGATGGGAAACTTTGCCCCAATTAGAAGCTGGTTAAACGAGAAAATTCATAGTCAAGGCAGACTTTATACGCCGCAGCAATTAGTGCAAAGAGTAACGGGTGAAGCACTTAATCCTAATTATTTTATTGAATACTTGAAGAATAAATATCGTGCGGTTTATCAGTTGAACTAGGGGCTGGGAGTTAAACAAGCTGAGTAAACAAGTTATCTTAACAGTTTACCCAGTTCGTTAACATCAATAAGATCATCTTGATTATTGGTTAAAACTTGAAAAAATATTTCATCTTGTTTAACCATTCCTAGTTCACTACGCGCTCTCTCTTCAATCGCATCAAAGCCTTGTTTCAAATCGTTAACCTCGGCTTCTAGTACCGTGTTGCGGCTCTGAAGGTTGCGGTTGGCCTGGCGCTCTGTTTTGACTTGTTTTTCTAGATCCCATACGGTTATCCAGTTGCCTTTGCCATACCACAGCTGGTATTGCAATACAGCAATTAAGGAAATAAGTGAGAGAGTCAATAGTTTCATTATTTCAATTGATAGAATGCATCCCGTCCGGCATATAGAGCTGTGTCACCTAAGTCTTCTTCAATGCGTAATAATTGATTGTATTTGGCCAAACGATCTGAGCGAGAAAGTGACCCCGTTTTAATTTGTAGAGCGTTAGTGGCAACTGCGATATCAGCGATGGTGGTATCTTCTGTTTCGCCGGATCGATGAGATATCACAGCAGTGTAACCCGCGCGTTTAGCCGCTTCAATTGCAGAAAATGTTTCAGTCAACGTGCCAATCTGATTGACCTTTATGAGTATAGAATTTGCGATGTTCTTGGCGATGCCTTGCTTTAAGATATTAGTGTTAGTAACAAATAAATCATCGCCGACCAATTGGACTGATTTTCCTAGTCTATCGGTTAATAGCGCCCAACCTTCCCAATCTTGCTCATCCATGCCATCTTCAATGCTAATGATAGGGTATTTGTCTACCCACGTAGCGAGGTAATCAGTAAGCTGTTCTGAGGTTAAGCTCATGCCATCAGAAGCTAAATGGTATTTTCCGTCCTTGTAAAACTCTGAGCTGGCGCAATCAATACCAATGGCGACTTCCGTTCCTGGTTGGTATCCTGCTTGATCAATGGCTTGAACCATCAGTTGCAAAGCGGCTTCATTGTTGGCAAGATTAGGCGCGAATCCACCTTCGTCACCAACCGTCGTGGGCATGTTCTTTTCGTTAATAAGGCTTTTCAATGTGCTGAATATTTCTGCGCCGCAGCGTATGGCTTCACTGAAACTAGGTAGTCCTAGTGGGATGATCATGAACTCCTGTATGTCGATATTATTGTTAGCGTGCGCGCCACCATTAATCAAGTTCATCATGGGTACCGGCATCGACATACCAGCTGCACCACCTAAATAGCGATACAAAGGTAAACCTGATTCTTCAGCTGCTGCTTTTGCGACAGCGAGTGAAACGGCTAAAATGGCATTGGCACCGAGTCGAGATTTATTTTCAGTTCCGTCAAGATCAATCAGGCTTTGGTCAATAAAGCTTTGTTCCGTCGCATCCAGTCCCATCAGGGTTTCTGCTACTTCGGTATTGACGTTTTCTACGGCTCTGAGTACACCCTTCCCAGAGTAGCGTTGTGCATCTCCGTCGCGTAATTCAACGGCTTCTTTGGTGCCCACTGATGCCCCGGAGGGGACAGATGCGCGACCCAATACACCAGACTCAAGTAACACATCCGCTTCGACGGTTGGGTTACCACGAGAGTCGAGAATTTCACGGGCGATGACATCTACTATTGCGCTCATGCGACATTTTTCCTTA
>JAJFJG010000062.1 GCA_021774265.1 Nitrosomonas sp. | reverse complement strand
ATATCCAGCAGCTTTGGCTGCCGCAACGTAAGTTCCAGTAAGCCCCAGGCTGGCCATTGAATTTAATTCCAAAACATAGAGATTATTATTTTCATCCATGCGGAAATCGATTCGGCAAAAATCATAAATGCCAAGAACGCGGGCAGTTTCCTTGGCGAGTCGTCTTAACTCTTCAGCGAGGTCATCGTCAATAAGTGCTGGACATATTTTTGCTTTGGGTGTTTTTAGTTTGTCATCCAGGCTTTGGATTGCATTGGGGTCTCCTCCCAAGTCAATCTCAACAATCGGTAATGTCTCTGGATCTTGATTACCCAGGATACCAACTGCAAACTCTCTACCGGGAATAAATTTTTCAACCAATACAGCTTGATTAAATTCTTGCACCAAACCACTGATAGCCACTTGAAGTTCTTTTTTATTATCCAGCACCTGAATGCCCATAGATACAGCTTCCATCTTAGGTTTGATGATAACTGGGTAGGTGAGATCATCAGGGACTTGATCCGGCGACATAAAAACCCAGAAAGGGGCAGTGGAAAGTCCGCTCGACTGAAGCATCATTTTAGTGGTGACTTTATCAAGCGCAACGCCGTGCCCGGCAGGGCTAGAACCAACATAAGGGATACCACTCATCTCTAGCAAGGAAGGAATATGGGTGTAGCGACTAACGCCCTGTAGACCATAAGCCATATTAAATACCATTCCTGGTTTTTCCCCCTGAACAACGCGCGGCATAAAATCCGTCAGCTTTTCTATTACATTGATATTACCCTCTATAATACGGACATTGTGACCACCTTTTTCCAGTGCGGCTGCTACGCGTTCTACAGTTTTCGGGTTATATACTTCTCGATTTTGCATGCCGAAAACATTGATAACGCCATCCACGTCTTGGGTTCTGTTGTATATCACGGCGACTCTCATGGGCGACTCCTTGAAGATTAAGCATTAAGAGCATGTTTTCTCTTAGCAAACAGAACTAGATTTTACAGTATTAAAGTATTGCCGATTAACCCGAGCCAAATGGATGATTTAGGCATCATGCATGGACCCATGAATAAATGTGTGGTTGATAAAGAATCAACGGGAGTCGCTGCTTAAAATATTACTTAATTAGCCGCAGCTTCTAACAATTCAATGATCTCAGGTTCTCGGGTAATTTCTAATGCATTCTTTTCGCTGTTGGTTTTCAGGTTAATATCAGCTCCGCTTGCTAATAATTTTTTAACAACATTGGTATGGCCATGCAACGCTGCCCACATCAATGGTGTAACACCATCATCGTTTTGCAGGTTAACACTTGCGCCTTTGGCTAAGAGCATTTCAACGGTGGCGGCATGACCACCCTGAGCAGCTAGTATCAGTGCGGTAAAGCCGTTTTTTGCTTTTTGGTCAATTTTGGCACCTTTGTTTAATAGCGCTTCAACAATTTCTGTGTGACCATATAGCGCCGCCATGATGAGTGCAGAAGCTTCATTTTTATCTATTAAGTCAATCGCTACATCTTTGGTTAATAATGCTTTAACAGTATCGGTGTGGCCGTTTTGTGAGGCCATATAAAGTGCTGTGGTTTGGTTGATGGCTTTAAGGTCTGTTGGCGCATCCTTTGCTAATAGTGCCTTTACAATTTCTGTATGACCATTCTGGGCGGCCATGTATAGGGCAGTCGTTTCGTCGATAGCTTGTAAACCTGTTTTAGCATTTTTTGCGAGTAGCTTATTAACAATGGCTGTATGGCCCTCTAGTGAGGCGACCATTAATGCGGTTACTTTATCATCGTTGGCTTGGTTCACATCTACGCCTTTTTCCAATATGGCATCAACAATTTCTTCATGACCACCCATGGCTGCAATCATGAGTGCGGTGATGCCGTCAGTTGTTCGTAACTTGACATTAGCACCTTTTTCTAACAGAGCGGTGACAATGGCCGTATGACCATTTTTGGATGCGACGATTAACGCGGAAGCGCCTCCTGCATTTTGTACGTCAACATAAACATTTTTATTGAGTAATAAATTAACGATGTCAGTATTACCATTCTGGGCAGCAACTATGAGTGAGGTAAAGCCCTTATCATTCTGCCAATTTAAGTTGATATCTTTTTCCAGCAGTTCTTTTACTGTTGCAGTTTTACCTGTGAAAGCAGCTTTGAGAAGATCTGCTTCATCTGTATTGTTAGACACATGTTCTTGTTGTATTGCTGCATCCCTTGAATCCTGTATTGTATCTGCGTCTATTGTTTTAAGTGTTTCAGTAGTAGCAAAGCTATAGGGAGCACATAGCAAAATGGCGACTGTGTTGGCAGATAAAATAAGCTTACGTGTTTTTGTAAATAGATTGTTCATTTGACTCATTGTTATACCTATATCAAGTACCTTTAGTAACTCGTTCATCGAATTGAGGATTGAAAATTAAAAAGGTGCATTTATAATAATTAATGGCGGACATTACACCGTGATGGCCTTAATGGTCAATTATAATGCATTTAAAGTTCCGTGATAAAAGTAACTCTTTAAATCTAAGGTTAATTATTTATTGTTATGAATGACTGGATTGTTCCTGATTGGCCTGCGCCAGAAAATGTTAATGCGTTGTTTACAACTAGAAATGGGGGAGTGAGCGGTGGGGGGAACAATGCTTATGCAACTTTAAACCTAGGTAGTCATGTCAAAGATAACTTGTCTGATGTTGAAAAAAACCGGTTATTGCTCAATAGGTACTTACCGTCAGCGCCAAAATGGTTAGAGCAAATGCATGGTACATCCGTTCTTTGCATGGATAACGAGATGATGTCACGACGAGGTGATGCGGCCTTAAGCCGAACGCATGGAACTGTTTGCGCAGTGATGGTAGCGGATTGTTTGCCGGTATTGTTATGTGACGCATCGGGAACGGTCGTTTCTGTTGTTCATGCTGGTTGGCGTGGATTGGCCGCTGGTATTATCGAAAAAACAGTGACAGAAATGTATAATGGTGATCAGACACAACTTATAGCATGGTTAGGTCCAGCGATTGGTTCGGGATGCTTTGAAGTTGGTGGGGAGGTAAGGGAGACGTTTATCAATCACGATAGCCAAGCAATCGCTGCCTTTGTGCCACAGCAAAGCCAAGATGACAATAAATGGCTGGCTGATATTTTTCAGTTGGCACGGTTAAGATTGGTTAAAGCAGGTGTAACAGCTATATTTGGTGGTGGTGTCTGTACTTATTGCGACCCTTCAAGATTTTTTTCTTATCGCCGTGATGGTGAAACCGGGCGTATGGCGGCTTTAATTTGGTTAAGTTAAGCGAATTCACCTAAGACCTAAGCATAACTACTTAAATTTATCATTAGTTGTTTTTTAACAGCGTATAATGCCGCCTTTCCATCTTAATTAACTTTATGTCAACGCTTTCCTGGATTATTCTCGCCAGTTTGCTCGGTGGCGTTTTGAGCCTTCTAGTTGCTGCGATATTAACGCTTAATACACGTGCATCGTGGCTATCCATGCTGGTTTCATATGCTATTGGCGCATTATTAGGTGCCGCTTTTCTAAACACATTGCCCGGAGCATTTAAGCTTTCTGAAAACCCAACACAAGTTACCAGCGTCGTACTGATGGGTGTTCTGTTGTTTTTTATTTTAGAAAAACTGGTGCTGTGGCGCCATTGTCATCTGGAAGATTGCGAAGTACATGCCCCTTCTCATGGCATCGACACAACGACAGCCAATCGAGATGACCACGATCACGGCCGTAGTGGAATGATGATTATCATCGGTGATACCTTCCACAACTTTGTCGACGGCATTTTAATTGCTGCTGCTTTTATGGTGGACATACAACTGGGTATCGTTACATCCATTGCTATCATTGCTCACGAAATCCCGCAAGAAGCCGGAGACTTCATTATTCTTCTCAACTCAGGGTATAAACGTAGTACAGCGTTCCTAGTGAATCTGCTATCCAGCCTTGCCACTTTGGTGGGTGGCGTATTGGCCTATTTTTTATTGCATCAAATGGATTTTTTAATTTTGCCACTGCTAAGCCTAGCTTCAGCTAGCATGATCTACGTCGCCATGTCAGACCTGATACCCGGCTTACATAAACGCCCAGAGATCGGCATGACCATTCAACAAGTTGGTCTTATCTTATTGGGTATAGGCACTATTTGGTTGGTTAGTGATATTTTTTTGCATGCACATTAATGTTTGTTGTTTTGTTATGACCTAAATTAAAAATTAATAAATAAAGTAACGTAATTACATTATGTGCCTGTTGGGTAATAGTTATTTTCGCAAAAATTAAACGTTAACTTTTTAAATAATTTTTGGTTATTTTTAAATTGCTTGGAAGTTGTATTTGAACTGACTGGCTTAGAAATTGGTAAAATGATACCTGAGGCGAAGATTAATCGAGTTTACATCTCTGTTTCAATTTGGCTCTGCAATATTGACGGTGCTTCTCAGTCTTGCGTATTTATAGTTAAGGTTGTGTCAGGCGCAGAATTGTCATCACTAAAATGTTGCGGTTTGTGCCTCGGAAAATGGTTAGGAAGTTTTAATTTGGCAAGTTTTAAAAGTGGTCCACCATGTAAAGTAATTGCGTCTTCTAGAGTTTTCTCAGTCCCTTTGTTTATGTTTATATAGAGCTGAAGATAATCATTTCTGTCAGCGTTCTCTTTGCCTTCTGGTGGAGCTCCTGGATTATATAAACCAAATGATAGATAGATGTCGGCTGTAAGAAAAACAAGGTCATCAGTAAGTTGTGCTTTGGCGAGCTCTAGATGTTTCGGGTCAACGTAGACAACTACTTGTTGCTCTAATATGAGTTCTATCTCATCTTTACGATGACCAGAAAGAGATAATTCGACCTCAAATAATTCGTCATCATTAACGGCTTGATGAACTGAGTCGTTTTGATCGTTATTATCAGGAATAATTTCCGCTACAATGGAATCCATGAAATTTTCTTGTTCTTTTCCTGCGTTTCTCAGCGTATTGACTTGATTATCTTCAGAATCGCCAGAATCATAAATTTCGTTAATTGCAATTATTGTTTTTTGGCCTTCACCAGGAATGTCTATTTCATCGTCTAGAGCGCCTAACATTGGGTCGTAATCTAATTCGATCTCCATGGGATACGGTATGCCTTCATTAGTATTAACAATGCCTTTCATAACTGATGTGACGATAATTCTTCTGTTTGTATTAGCGTCTAATACCATACCTAACGGGGCGGGGCTAATGATGATATGCCCTGTATTTTTCAAGTGCACATCAAGAGTCGCGAGCCATCTATCTTCAAAAGGTATAATGGATGCGTCAAGTTGATCAGTCAGCCAGTCTGGTACTAAATTAAAGAATTTTAGAACCCCTGTCGCTCTAATTTCCTGCCTATTATCTTCACCAATTTCATCGGTTTCAGGAATTTCTGTTTCAAAGAATGCATGATCTGTATCAATAGGGACGTCAATATCAGGCACATCTTTTTCGCCCGTACCAAGTGCATTGCCAATCAATTTCGATACCGCCTCAATATTAAATACTTCATTCAAAATTTTGGGGATGCTCCCATTGTTAGGGATGGGTACGCACAAAATTGTAGATTTACTTAGGTGGTCAGCTCTAATACTTTCAAGTCGATCATGGAAGTGATTGCTTAGATATAAAGATTCTTCTGATAACCCGTGACTCTCAGATTTAGAAATACAGTCATTGCTAACTTCCTGCTTTTGCTCACTTGCACGTACAATCGCACGTTGTTCAAAGTTTCGAGCAAAATAATGGTTAAATGACTCTGCATCATCCACAATAAAATATATCCATAATAAAGCTTGTTAGATTCTCAGAAGAGTAATATTTAACTACGCATTCTGATACTTGAAAGAGATGGAGCTATGAAGCCCTCTCAAAACTTCTTTATTCTTACTACCCACTAATACCGCAACGAACGAACCCGCGGATGCATGCCCATTTTTAAAGCACGAATAGCTTCTTGTTCACTGCCGACGATGTCTCCGATGGGGCAGAAATAGTAGGTGGCAAGCTCGCGATGGGGGTAAAATTGGCTAGTATTTTTCATCAATTGCCAGTCGTCTACGTGGGACTCAATCCAAGTGCCGTTATTTTGGCCGAGAGCATAGCGTTTTCGTTCAGTAGTTTGGCAGCGTATACCTTCGAAGCTGACGTTCATGGCACCGGCTGATGACTCGACAATTAGACTGAAGCGTATGACACCGTCGTTCCCGACTTTAATGGACTTTTCGTCAACATAATATGTGTTGCTGGAATTAGGGCCGGAATCATATTCGAGAAAATCTTCTCGTTTGGGATAGCCTGGTAACTGTGCTTCTAGTTCAAGCCAAGTTTTCTCGTTATCAAATCCATCTTTGAAAATTTCATTACCAGCACAGCTTATGAGAGACGAAGCACAAAATATGAGTAGCCATTTTTTCATGGTTATTTAAAATCGTTGAGCAATGATTCACGTGTCGCTGCATCAATGGTATCAATAGTGACTTGATAGTTTGGATGGTCAATACTTGCGCTTAACGCAGCACCTTGTTGGAGTGCTTGAATCATGGGTTGTGTTAGTTCAAAACGTAAGAAATGGACGGCAGAGGTTTTTTCTTCGGTGTCTCGTTGCAGATCTTCATCAGCAATGGGGAAAACCGGGGTATGGCCAGCGACTGTCATGCTGATTTTTTGCTCTATGCCTACCAATGTTGCTAGTTTTTCGGCGCGTTCAATGGGATCAGCATATTCAATCATCATGGTAGCTTTCCAGTTGTTCCCATCTGGGATGAGTGGTGTGTAAGCTTCCAGTTCTTGAATGATGTCTTGCTCCTCATAAAGCTTTTCAATGCGCAACATTTCCTGAATCTGATAACGCATGGTGAGCTCGTCTTCAAAAATGAGCGTGATATGGTCACCCAGGCTAATTCTGCGGTTCTTTTTATGTGCCATGACTTGGGCACGAAATTCTTGCCGAATTTTGGCGTAAGCTTCTAAAGTCAACAGACTGTCGCGGGTTATTGTCGTCATTTGTTTTTCCTTTGTGGCATCTGTAGCTGTCTGAGTTGCGGTTGTGTCAATCAGTTTAGGTTGCGTTGCTTGGTCGCCATAGGCCATACGGATCAGCGTCAAAGGGTGCAATTTTTGCGCTTTACTCTCTTCCATCCCTTGTTCGATATGGCGTGCGGCAATTGCACAATCCGAGCTGATGTAATCTGGTTTATTTTTCGCCATTTGCTTGAAAACTGGCTTACCAATTTTCATGGAGTCGGAAAAGTATTCACTTTTAACACCCCAAGTTCCATCATGACCCGAACAGCGTTCGATAGAATTGATCCTAGTCTCAGGAACGAGTTCTAAAATATCTTTGGTTTTTTTGCCAATGTTTTGCACACGCAAATGGCAAGGGATATGGTATGAAATATTGCCCAATGAGTGTTTAAAATCTGTATTTAATAATCCATCTTGTTTTCTGAGCATCAGGTACTCGAAAGGATCAAACATGGCAGCAGCCACGGCTTTAACATCCTCGTCATCAGGAAACATCAATGGAAGTTCTTGCTTATACATCAGTGTGCAAGAAGGTACGGCGGTGAGGATAGCGTAGCCTTTTTTTGCAAGTTTTGCCAATGGCGGGAGGTTTTCGTTCTTGAGTCTTTCAACAGCTTGCAGGTCACCCAACTCCAATTTTGGCATGCCACAACAGGCTTCTTTTTCAACCAAGCATGCCGGGATTTTGTTGTATTCTAGAATCTTTAAAAGATCATGGCCAATACCTGGCTCGTTATAATTAACGTAGCAGGTGGAGTAGATCGCTACTTTACCAGCTGATTTTGCGCCATTCTTTACCGGAAATGTATCATTTGGCTTGGCATTTTTTCTGAAGCGTTGGCTATCGTAATCGGGTAGTTGTCTTTCTGCATGGATACCCAATAATTTGTCCATTACTTTCCGCGTGGCTGGTGTTTTGTTCACGGTATTAACTGCTTGCACCACCACGGGGATGGTTGCTAGTTTGCCCACCATGTCGGTGCTGGATAGCAGTTTGTCGCGAAAATTAGCGCCGACTTTTTTATATTTAAATGCCTTGGCACGTAACATTAAATGCGGAAAGTCCACGTTCCACGGGTGTGGCGGGACATAAGGACACTTAGTCATGGCGCACATATCACAAAGATAGCAGCGGTCAACGACTTCCCAGAATTTTGTTTTATCTACACCATCAATTTCGCCGGTTGATCCCTCATCAATGAGGTCAAATAAACGCGGGAATGTGGTGCATAGGTTCACACAACGCCGACAGGTATGGCAGATATCAAAAACACGTTCTAATTCATTATTAAGACTGGTTTCATCGTAAAAAACTGGATTCTTCCAGTCAATAGGGAGGCGTTTTGGTGCTTCTAGGCTACCTTCACGTTTAGTCATAGGGGCATTTGAAAAGTAAATTACAAAAATAAAAGGGGTTTACAGAAAATATAATTGCTCTGTAAACCCCATTACCGTTGTTCTAAATTAATTTAGATTTAGTCGGCTAGGCCGTCCAATGCTTTCTGAAAACGGTTAGCATGAGAACGCTCAGCTTTGGCTAGTGTTTCAAACCAATCAGCGATTTCATCAAAACCTTCGTCACGAGCTGTTTTGGTCATGCCTGGGTACATGTCAGTATATTCATGTGTCTCACCGGCGATAGCTGTTTTCAAGTTATCGCGTGTTCCACCGAATGGTAAACCTGTTGCAGGGTCGCCGCAGGTTTCTAGGTGTTCCAAGTGACCATGTGCATGGCCTGTCTCACCTTCAGCGGTAGAGCGGAATACAGATGCTACGTCATTTTGACCTTCTACATCCGCTTTGGCTGCGAAGTAGAGGTAGCGACGATTAGCTTGGGATTCGCCAGCAAAAGCGGCTTTTAAATTCCCTTCGGTTTGAGATCCTTTAAGTTCCATGACTTTCTCCTTTTAATAATACATGTTGCTAAATTATGTTGTTTTTTTATTATTTCCACAATATCGGTTTGTAAGGATATCATGATTTATTTTAAATTAGCCATTCATGTGTGTTTGAAATACTAGGCCCGCGTGTTCGCGTAATTTATGAAACTTGATAGCAGGCCAGTTTTCCTCCGCAACACTGAGTTCTGCACCGTAGGATGCCAGGAATGTTGGTGCATCAACTGCATCATAGGCAATGCGGTGTGCATTGGCGCTGATAAAGCGCTGTAATTCACGAGTGTCATCGGATGTTACCCAACGTGCGACTTGGTATTTGGCTGGTGCAATACGTGCGTCGACACCGTATTCATGTTTTAGTCGATGTGTGACCACTTCAAACTGTAAAACACCGACCGCACCCAATAACAACGCATTGCCAATATGCGGCCTAAATACTTGAATGGCACCTTCTTCACCTAATTGCGTCAATCCTAATTTCAGTTGCTTGCTGCGCATAGGGTCAGCAATTTCAACGGATTGAAATATTTCAGGTGCAAAGAAGGGTAGGCCGGTAAATTGAAGGTTTTCGCCTTCTGTTAAGGTGTCGCCTAACTGTAAAGTGCCGTGATTAGGTATGCCGATAATATCGCCAGGATATGCTTCTTCAAGCAATTCTCGGCGTTGCGACAAAAATGAAACGACTGTACTGGTGCGAATGTCTTTACCGCTACGCACGACTTTTATGTTCATGCCGCGTTTAAACATACCTGAGCAGATACGCACAAAAGCAATGCGGTCACGGTGAGCCGGATTCATATTGGCTTGAATCTTGAATACAACGCCGGTGAACTTCTTCTCGGCAGGTTGTATTTCTCGTTGTATGGCTTTGCGTGAGCCTGGTGCAGGCGCCATGTTGACCAGTGCATCAAGAATTTCACGTACACCAAAATTGTTGATAGCGGAACCAAAGAAGACAGGGGTTTGTTTTCCATTAAGAAAGGCCTCTTTATCAAACTCAGCAGAGGCACCTTGAACCAACTCGATCTCTTGTTGTGCGTTACGAAGATCGGTGCCAAAGCGCTCGGTAATCGCCGGGTCGTTTAAATTTGTGATGATTTCATCTTCACCACCGGCACGATCTTCACCCGCCTTAAAAACACGCATACAGTTTTGGTACAGGTCAAATACCCCATGGAAATTTCGCCCCATGCCGATTGGCCAAGTAAATGGTGCAACTGACATACCTAGTGTTTGTTCAATTTCATCTATCAGCGTGATGGGGTCACGGACTTCTCTGTCCATTTTATTGATGAAAGTTAGAATAGGTGTGTTTCGTGCGCGGCAGACCTCAAGCAAGCGTAATGTCTGTGCTTCGACACCATTAGCTGCATCAATTACCATCAAAGCCGCATCGACAGCGGTTAATACGCGATAAGTATCTTCTGAGAAGTCCTGGTGACCGGGTGTGTCCAAGAGATTAATGACGCAATCACGATATTCCATTTGCATGACCGAACTGGCGACTGAGATGCCTCTTTGTTTTTCAATTTCCATCCAGTCAGAAGTCGCATGACGGCTAGATTTACGTGCTTTAACGCTGCCTGCAATATGAATTGCTCCTGCGTACATTAACAGTTTTTCGGTTAAGGTTGTTTTGCCTGCATCCGGGTGAGAAATGATGGCGAAGGTACGGCGTCGCACCACTTCATTGTCAATTGTCATGATATTAGGAGTCTTGTTTCTGTGAATAAAGGTGGCATTGAACGGTTTGCGTTGAATTTATCGCTGTAATTTCTGGGTAAGTTTCGCGGCATATGCTCATGGCTTGTGGGCAACGGGGATGAAAGTGACAACCAGACGGCGGTGCAGATGGTGATGGCAAGTCGCCTTTTAGGGGAATCACTTTTCGTTTGTCTTTTTCATTGATTGTGGGAACGGCTGATAATAATGCTTGTGTATAAGGGTGTTTCGGATCATGAAGTACGTCATCGACACAGCCTTGTTCAACAATTCTACCTAGATACATTACGGCTACATTGTCTGCGATATGTTCAACAACTGAAAGATTATGAGTGATAAATAAATAAGCGATACCCAAGCTATTTTGTAGCGATTTTAATAAATTCAAGATTTGTGCTTGCACCGAAACATCCAATGCGCTTGTAGGCTCATCACAAATAATCAACTTCGGATTAACAGCTAGCGCACGGGCAATGGCGATGCGTTGTCTCTGTCCACCTGAGAATTCGTGTGGATAACGCCGCTTAGTTTCAGGCGGCAATCCGACATGTTTTAACAATGTATCTATCTCTGCTTCATCAGAATGGTTATTTAAAGCAGCCATCCCTTCTTTTATTATATCAACAATCAACATGCGTGGATTAAGGGATGAGTAGGGATCTTGAAAAATAATCTGAAAATCTGCGCGTTTTTCGCGTAATTGCTTTCGTTCAAGGCCAACTAGTTCTTGTCCATTAAATAAAACGCTACCTGCCGTTGGTTTAATGAGTTGCAAGATACTTTTGCCCACAGTCGTTTTGCCACAGCCTGATTCGCCCACTAATGCAATAGTTTTACCTTGGGGGATGGTTAATGAAACGCCATCAACAGCCATTACGTTACCAGCGATGCGTTTGATTAAACCTTTGCGAATGGGAAAGTATACTTTCAGATTTGTGACACGTAGCAACTCATTGCTTGTACTTGCTATTTTTTGCGAGACGATTGGAATAGGTGTTGGTTCTTTAGCAGTGGCGTTAGGTTGATTCGATGATTGGTTGGTGTTGAAAAGATGGCATCTGACATAATGATTATCTGGGGGGGTATTCCATAAAGGAATCTTCTGATGACATAAATCCCAAGCATCGTCACAACGGTCAGCGAACCGACAGCCTGTAAATGTTTGCGATAGGGAGGGTACGTTACCGCTGATTACAGCCAATCCCTGTTCTCGACTATATTTTCCGGGTAATGATGCAAATAGTTTTTTTGAATAGGGGTGTAATGGTGTTTTAAAAAATGCTTCACGTGTGGCAGATTCAATGATTTCTCCTGCATACATAACAGCCACGCGGTGCGCCATTTCTGCAACAACACCTAAGTCATGTGTAATTAATAAAATAGCCATACCGCTGCGTTGTTGTAAATTACGCATGAGGTCAAGAACTTGTGCTTGAATGGTGACATCCAGTGCAGTCGTTGGCTCGTCAGCAATTAGTAACTCGGGCTCTCCTGCCAGCGCCATCGCGATCATAACGCGTTGTTTCATGCCGCCGGAAAATTGGAAGGGGTATTCATGCATGCGTTGTACTGCATCTGGTATACCAACTTGATTTAAAATTTCCAGGATGCGCTCATTGGATGATTTTCCACGAATATGAAAATGACGGTGTAGCACTTCGCCAATTTGCTCAGCAATGGTCATCACGGGATTCAAGCTAAGCATGGGTTCTTGGAAGATCATGCTAATGTGTTTGCCCCGCAGGTTACGCATGTCCATTTCAGGAAGAAGAAGCAACTCTTCACCGCTCAATTTAATGGAGCCAGCGACAATTTCTCCTGCATCTGGTAATAATCGCATGATTGAAAGCGCTGTCATTGATTTACCGCAGCCAGATTCACCTAATAACGCAAATGTCTCACCTTTTTGAATTTTTATTGTGAGGCCATCGACAGCTCGTACTGATTTATTACTGGTATGAAGCATTGTTTTAAGATTTTTAATTTCTAGTAATGAACTCATGAAGGCGGTGTCTTTTTGGCATTTGCAGATGGAAAGGGTGGCTTAGGCTCGCTTTCTCTGCTTGTTGGAAAGTGTCTTTTTTTGCGCTTTAAGATGCTGCTTTTCTCGGATAAGGTTTTGGTACGAGGGTCAAACGCATTTTGCACCGCATCAGCAAACAGATTGGCGCTTAATACCAGTGTGAACATAAAACCAAAGGCTGCGATTAGTGTCCACCATACAACCGGTTCGCGAGCTATTTCTAGTCGGGCACCATTTATCATGGTGCCAAAACTAATCATCGAAGGGTCTACACCCACGCCGACATAAGAAAGTACAGCTTCCGCGAGAACCAAACCACTAAAATCCATGACCGTCGCAATTAATACGATATGCATGACATTTGGCAAGATGTGGCGGCTGATAATGCGCCAGTGGGATACACCAAAAGCGTGCGCAGCCTGGATGTATTCCATCTCACGTAACTTTAAGGTTTCAGCACGTAGCAGGCGACAAAGCCCTGTCCAGCTGGTTAATCCTAGAATAATACAGAGAAATAATAAACGTAGGTCAGCACGTTCAGCGGTGGTTTCGAATAGTTCAGGATGTGTTTCAATATAGACTTGCATCATGAGAACAGCGGCAGCTATCAATAGTACGCTAGGTATGGAATTTAGCGTGGTATAGGTATATTGGATGACATCATCAATCCAGCCACGGAAGTAACCTGCCATGATGCCAAGTAGCAGTGCAAAGGGCAACATGATCAACGTGGTTAGCGCGCCAATAACCAATGCTGTTCGTATACTTTTGAGAGAGTGATAGAGAACATCTTGACCGACTTTATCCGTACCAAATACATGGTAATGCGATGCTAGCATCACTGTGATAAAGAATAGTGATAGCATAATTGCCAACGTGATTAAAATGGCGCGCCAAGGAAACGCCATTTCACCCAACCAGAGATTTCTTAGTGATTGTATGAAGCTGAGCTTATGGTGTCGTGCTAGGTTAGTGTTTAACCAGGCTACCAATAGAACCCAAAGTAAAATGGCGTAGCCAACGCCTGCAGCAGTTCTTTGGGTAATGTCGTTAAATAGTTGTTTTTTTGGATCTTCTAGGTGTGATCCGCCGAACTCTAAACGTGAAAATTCACGCGCTCGCCCGCCATCAGGCAACTCAATGGTTTCTTTTGCATAAAGATGAGCTGAAAGCGGGGCAGAATACGTTTTTTCTACACGAGTACGTAGTGGTGTAGCGATGACATCGAATATACTTAATACTTCTGCACTATAAATTTGTTCTCCGCTGCTGTTTTTGCCTTCTAGTGCAGGTCGAAAATGAACGGAGTCTAACAGCCCAATAACTACAAAAAATAATAATAATGTGAATGCAGACATTCCACTTGCGCTATGCCCAACACGACGCCAAGGTGCAAGCATGTGTTCACTGCGTCGAACATGCCAGGAAAGTGCCGTAACCAAAACGACTAAAATATATATTAGTGCGTCGGTCCAGAGAATAACGGGTTCAAAGGGCATGTTTGTTTTTGTGCCTATTACGTAATTAATTGCCCTAATAAGGGATAACTGTAACAGACATCATGAATCATTAAGAAGGTGAATAACATAATTTTTAGTATTTTACTTGATAATAAGGCGATTTTTTTGTGAGGGTGAGAAAAGCTGTTTTATTCCTCGCATCGAGAGTAAAGTAAAGTGGATTAACATATGATCAATAACTCATGACATTTTACGCTTTTGTCGCTGTAGGCTTGGGGGCAGCAATGGGTGCTTGGGTGCGTTGGGGGCTGGGGATATGGCTAAATGCCACTCATGCTGAATTACCCCTGGGCACGCTATCATCCAATTTAATTGGCGGTTTTCTTATTGGCTATATCGTTGCATTTTTTTTGCAGCACCCTGGCTTAACACCCGAATGGCGACTGCTCATTATTACCGGTTTCTTGGGAGGGCTTACTACTTTTTCTACTTTTTCTATCGAGACAGTCACACTGTTAGCTCGTGGTCAATATCTTTGGGGTGCTACCATTATTCTTACCCACCTTGGTGGTTCTTTGAGTATGACAGTGTTAGGTTTGCATACTTTTAAATGGTTTCATTAGTCGTATTAACGGAGATAAAATGGCAAGTGTTTGTTTAAAAATATATATGACAGAAAAACAGCGTCATAGTGGTCAACTGCTTTATGAGTGGTTGTTAGATGAGGCTAAAAAAATAGGTATTGAAGGTGGTTCAGTTTTTCGTTCTATTGCCGGTTATGGTAGACACGGACAGCACCATGATGAAACGTTTTTCGAGCTGGCCGGCGAGTTGCCTATACAGGTTGAGTTTGTTCTAGATACGGTGTTGGCAGATAAATATATTGAAAAGCTGCAACTTCATCGTTTGAATTTGTTTCATATGCAGTATTCAGTGAATATCGGGTATTTGTGAGCATATTAAAAGCGTAACAAAATGGTTGGTAATAAATGTAAACGTCAGTAACACGTTGTTTTATTAATGCAAATAACTTAAGAAGTTTTTTTTACATAGAGAGATATTCTAGAATATACATCTTCTTCAATACCCGGCATACGGCCTGTAATAACCCATAAGAAAAATAAACTGCCAATATAGGTAATTGCACCTATTGTTATGTCCATCGTAAGTCTCAGAACAATATTGTCAAGTTCATCTAAATGACACTGCTGAACCATTGCAAACATAATGATAGAAGCTAGAAATGGTCTCCATATCACGCCTATAACCGACAAGTATTTAACGGGTGTAGCAATGGTAAGCAAATAAATCATTAGGAAAACAAATAGGCTTGCGACTAATGTTCTACTTAATGCAACCTCGTATATACCATAGGTATGTGCCGCAAACCACACGACAGGTACAAGCACTGTAAGTTGTAGCCAGGCTTCAATTGTAGAAAGATCGCCCCGTCCTGAAACTAATAATAATAATTCCATTGCAGAAGACAGTGCTGCCGCCACACCAAAAATAGCAAGTATTTGTATTAATGGAATGGTTGTCTGCCATTTTTCACCAAGTAAAAGTAATACGAAATCTTCAGAAATTGCTGAAATGCCCACACCTGTTGCAAAAATTAAGCTACTTATAACACCTATCGTTTTCAATATAGTTTTGCTATATTCTTCAGGAAGATGTGCAATTTTTGCAAAATTGGGGAAAAATGCACGCCTTAATGGCATGACAATTTCATTGGTTGGCATTGTGCCAATCTCTGTTGACATATGATAAACACCCATAACTTCTGTTTCGGACGCACCACCAATTACAAATTGATCTGTTTTTTGATTCAAAAAATATCCAATTCTTGATAGCAACAACCATTGGGAGAATGACCAAATTTCATTTATCTTTGTTAAAGAAAGTCGAGGTCGAAATGAATGCATTCTATAACTGATAATTACATCAATTACAGCAGCCGCTAACATTCCATAAATTAAAGCCCAATAATTATTTAATGCAACTGCAAGTGTTACTACGAACAAAAAAGTAAACGCCTTTTTATATAGATGGAAGTTAAATTCTCTGGAAAAGTTTAATTCCTTTCTAAATGCTACGACACCAATATTTTGGAAGCCAAAGATAAATGATTTAAGTGATAATAGATAAATGACATTCGTTAAGGCAGGTTCATCAAAGTAAATCGATGCATAGGGCGCTAATATAATAAGTAAAATTGCTACTATTAAGCCTTGTATAATTTGCATTGTCCATGCGGCATCATAGTGCTCTCTTGTCGTTTCTTGTTTTTGAATCAAAGCAAGGTCGACAGCTGTCCATGAAAGAACCTCTAGTAAGCCAAACACTATTAGTGCTAATGCAACGATACCAAAATCTGTAGGCGTAAGTAACCTGGCAAGAATAATCGTACTTGCCAATCCAAATAGCCTCATCATCCAGCGCATTGCAATCATCCACAGCGCGCCATTCATAAAGTTATTACGCTTAGTATTTACTGATTCATCCACTATTGTTTAATTTATTTTGATAATCATAGGATGGTAATAAAAAGAAATTAAAAATTGCTTATTTATATTTTTGTGCAATTATTACGGCATCTGGTGAAATTAGATGCACGCCAGGTAATTTAGAAAGTAATTCTAAATAACGAGCTAATTTCGAATTAAGGCGTCTAGAATTTATTAATGAATTTCTGAAAACCCATGTCCCAATTCCATATGTTTTTTTAATTCTAAAACCGTTTTTATTTAATAAGTTTTGTAATTTCCGAGGTGACAAATCCAGTTCACTTTCCCCGCCTGTTATGCGACCTAGAATATATTTTAGGCTCCATGGATTGCGATGATTATTAATCAGCAAATAGCCGTCTTTTTTGAGGAGTTTGTTGAGCTTGGCTAAAGCTTCTGATCGCAACGAATCTTGCGCGTTTCCAAAGAACCTAAAAGAAGTTATTAAATCAACTGGCTCGATATCTAAGGATTCTTTTGTTATATCCTTATGAACAAATGTTGTACTTGGACACTTTTCCTTTGCTTTTTCTAACATACTCTCTGAAATATCAACACCAAAAGAATGCTTTGTCAGAGGAGATACAAGACTTGTAATGCGGGCAGTGCCGCATGCAAAATCTAAATATGTAGGTAATGTATTTGGAAAAAGAGATGGGATAATTTTCCTTAATATATTATGTTCTATTTCAGTCATGTAGGCATCAAATGGCTCATCCGTAAGATATTTATCGTAAGAACAACCTCTTTGCTTATGACTTTCTCTATAATCCATAATATTCCTGTATATTTTTAATTGAATGGGGTTGAATTAATAGTTTCTAGATTACTGACTTGGATTCGGCTATTAATGCTGAAAGAATCTTTAAAGCATTTTCTGTGGAATCTATTATATCTTTACCATACCCATGCTGACATTTAAGTTGATAAAATATAATTAAATTGATCAGCATTAAGTCATAAAATTGAGAGTGTTTAATTCCAATTCCTTCAGTTATTGGTTGCAAGAAGGAGTTATTGTTCGATTGATTAAAATCGTTTTCTATTAGCGATACAAGCTTGGGTATATTAAATCTGCAACCTGATACAAGCAGAATACTTAAATCAAACCCGGGAGTATTTATAAACGCATAATCTTCCCAGTCAAATAAAACGAGTCCAGTAGATGTTAATCCAAAATTATTAATTGCCAAGTCACCATGCTGTGGAATTAAAGGAAGTGTAGCAAGCATCTCATCCCAGTCATGCGCCAATCGAATTTTCTGAAAACTTTGTAATAAATGTGCAGGTAAGCTATTTAATGCATGATCAAGCACTAATGTTAGATTATTGAGTTCGTTTCTGTCTGTAGAGATAATTCTGTCTCTACCTATTAAAAGATGTTGTATTTGACGGCGTATACTCAGTTTTGCCCGCAGAATGTCATTTAAATTGACGGCAGAATGCTTTATTCCTTTAGTAACTAAAATAGCGTGTCGATCAAATTTTCTGAAGAAAATTATTTCAGGTAAAAGACTAGGATAAATTTCACTATACTTTACAAGCGCATCATATTCCCGGCCTATCCTGCGAACACTAGAAAATAAACTTTTTTCTTCTGTAACCTTATTAGGAGTAGTTTCTTCCTGTTTTTGAACGCTATTAACTATATGCTCTGTGGCAACCTTAATGAAATAATCTGTTCCATCAGTGAAAAATATATGCATTAATGCTGGCTCTCTAGCTAAAATGTTCATCACGCAATTTTCATTTTTATTTGAAAATTCGGGTTGACTAAATAGAAAATCAAGTATGTGTTGAATCATTTTTTTACCCAAATCATTTGGCAGCATAAAAACCAGCGATCTAATTGGGCACGAGTAAAAATCCATCGAAGCCAAAACTTGGGTCGGTGATAGATATTTAATGACGTTGAATATTTATGAGAAATTGCATCCCGAAAAGCATTGCGATCATTTGAAATTAAATGGGCAAAGGAACTGAAATCAGGATAAATATAAAAATAATTAAATTTTAGAAAACCTACATTCTTTAATTCATTTGTGAATTGGTGAAGAAAAGTACCCGGTAAGCGTGTCCTGATAAAAAAATTAATGAGCGCGTTAAACAAACTGGAAATTTTTTGTAAATTAATTGCGTTTTGAGTAAGAATAACCAGACTACCTTTAGGCTCTATATGCTTTGATAGTGATGTAAACATTTCTTGGCGGTTTCTCCAAATCAATGCGCAATTTTTGTGGAGTATTGGAGAGTCGCATACTTGGTCTAGTATAATTAGATCGTACAGTTTGCAATTATGATGACCGGCATTCTTGCGGCTGAAAGCATCAAACAGATCACATAGCGTTTTGCCTTTAAATTCACTCCTTAAAGAAACAAAGTCGACAGTTCTTGCTCCTAGCTTACATGCAGATTCTTTTTTATAGTTGCCCTTATCAGTAATGATTAGGATTCGAGATTTATCTCTAGAGAATAAGAGAATGCATTTTTGATATGCACTTAAATAATACATGTTTGATATGTATCTTTCATGGCTTAGTATAGTTAAAGTTGAGATGTTTTCAGCAAGAATAAACGACGAATAATACGCCCTTCTTTAGCCATTCATTTAATATTTCTTTACTTACAACGCATACTTCAAGAGGATCTTGAGTTTCCTATTAGTTTAAACTATATGTGGATGATTAATGAATCAAAATAAAGAAGCAATCTTAACTCAGCTAACAACTCGAGAAGGCCTAGATAAGCAGCCTACGAATCTAGACCTTGCATCGCAATTGCAGAAAACACGACAACCAGTAGTTGAGCCCACACCGAACTTACAGCGAGCAACATTGCGGCGGCCAAAACAGCGAAGATTCGTCTTGGAGCATCGGGGCAGAGTTTTCGGTTCATACCCAAAACCGCATCGGCTACGACTGTACAAGCCACCAGCTTCAAACCGTGTATTGTAGCCAGACTTACGGAGCTGGGTAGAATCGACGAACTCCGCCCTAAAATAACCCAGATGTGCGATAGGCTCACCAAATGACGTGAAGCCGAGATCACGTTTGAAGACTGGTTAGATTTAGTGGTTAATGGTCTTAGAAAATACATTTATTACTACCACGCCTAAAACTATTAAACCCATACCAATCATTGCAGGTATATCTGGCGTTTGTTTGAACAAAAAAACACCGACAACAGATATCAAAACGATACCAAGCCCAGACCAAATCGCATAAGTTATACCTACTGGCATCACTCTTAAAACAAGCGTTAAAAAATAGAATGCAACCCCGTACCCGACGACTACAATTACGCTTGGGATTAGATTGGTAAATTCTTCTGATGCTTTCAAAGCACTGGTTGCAGCAACTTCGGCAATAATGGCTATGGCTAAATATAAGTATGTCATTGTTTCTCTTTAGATCAATCTAGCGCCTTGCTCATTTGCGCGGCAGCATGCAGTTATTAGGTAATAATCCCTTAATGTATGAGTTATTCTGTTTTCCCATGTTCAATTTCCGCATCAAGATTCTGTATCTGAAGAATTATTTTTAACAGCTCTTTGCCAGAAGGGGTTAGAGCATACTCTGTGCGCGGCGGAACTTCAGGGTAACTTTGCTTTTCGAGGAGCCTATATGCAGTAAGTTTACGAAGCCGTTCGGATAGGACTTTAGTAGATATGCCATCAATGTGCTTTTCAAGCGCGCCAGGACGGTTGATACCGTTGCCGATCGCGAGCAACACGGACACCGACCATTTACAGCCTACTACTTCTTCGAGTTTTCGATACGTGTTTACAGTACGCACTATTAATTAATTTTCATTGTAATTTTCAATTATATACACCAATAAGTGCCTACTGAACTTACTGGTTCCCGCTTTTTTTATGTCGGACAAGCCATTACTATTTGAACGTGCGCACATTAATACTTTAACCCAAAACTAGGAGTTTATCATGACAGCAAAAGCTATTTTTTACCATGCCGGATGCCCAGTATGTGTCGCCGCTGAGGATAATGTCGCAAAAGCAATTGACAGTTCTCGCTACACTGTAGAAGTTGTGCATCTAGGCAACGACAAGTCTCGCATTGGTGAAGCTGAAGCTGCGGGTGTGAAGTCGGTGCCTGCATTGGTTCTGGACGGTGCGCCGTTCCATATTAATTTTGGAGCGAGCCTCTCCGACCTAAAATAACAGGCATAATCAATACATGCAGAACCCCAATTCACTACGGGGCGTTGCGCATTATTGCCTAATGTTAACAGCAAGTGCGCTGCTTTTTGGCATCGCCTTGACTGTTTTTTGTGTATTCCCATTTTGGATGCTTAACGCTTCAATAACGGGCCGGAGAAATGTGTAGCGTTTTGGAGGTCAGAGCCAGCTTTCTGGCGGTCGTTGATTGGCTTGCTAAATGGCTGTTCATGCCAACCAATGGTATAAACCCATGCTACCTAAAGCCGGAATAGCGAGCATAAGAGCCAGCAAACCTAGGCAGCCACGTCTCTGACTTTGCATCGAGGCATGTTCTTGCCGCGGATTATCCTTCAACCACTGAATGTGGCAAGCTCTACAGTAAAGTTTTATGGATCCATTATTCCAAGCTTGAATTGTTCGTGCGTCGTGCGCCACTACCTTTCTGCAACGCGAGCAATAAAACGATTTGTCTTTCGGTTTTTTCTGGCGATTGAGAATGAAAAATGCAATCACTGCGGGAATACCAAAAGGCCAAGAGCTCTCTATTACGTTCGTGCGATAAAACTCAAAACCTGCGGCAGTAAGCGAGCCTAAAACTACCAGAATTGATATGTAGTCAAAGGCAGTTTTTTTTGGTAGCTCAGTTTGTACGGGCTGTTTTTTTTGTGATGTACGTGCGCTTCTGGTAAGGCCTTCGATTACTACACCCTTAGCTTTGAGCCTTTGTTGAGCGTCACGCATTGGCTCGTAACGCACGCTATCGCCCACTTGGGGTCTATGGGTGTCAGTTTTGACGCTAGACACATGGAAAAACAATTTTTCAGAGCCATCTTCGGGCTGTATGAACCCGAAGCCCTTATCATCTTTCCACTGTGCAATTTTACCTTTCATAAATTCCTACTACTCCTTGCTAAGATTTAGGCCATTTAACGTCTGAGTTATGCCTGCCGTTTTCGTTGACCAAAAAGCTTGATCCATAGAGCAAAACCACGATGTTGAAGGCGATATTCGCCGAGTTTGGAGGGGTTCTTCAGAATGATCTTTCGAGCAGTTAGGGCTTTTAGAGCATCGGATACAGTGTGGTCGCTGCCAGAAAACTTCTCTCGTATCTCACTTTTCTTGATCCAAGAGTTCATGTTCTCGGCCATTATTTCCAGTACCTGTCTGTATTCATCGGACTTAATCTGTTCGTTATAGGCACTTTCATAATATCTAGATCCAATGCGCCACCCGCACTAAATGCGCCTTTAGCAACATCTTCTTCATCGATTTCTCCGTCCTGGTTAAATTCAAAAACGGAGTACGCAAACTGCTGGATGAAGTGTGGGTATCCTTCGGATAGCCTCGAGATCAGTGTTCGGGCAGCACCTTTTATCGCTGTTTTCTGTTCGTTAATTTCATTCCCCACAACGAGTCCACGATCTACGACGTAGGCACGATCATCCGGGCTGAGTTCAGTTATTACTAGCTGACTAAATATACGGATCGACGATGGGTGGGAAAGGGCCAATTTATCGCATAGGTCAGGCAAACCTGCTACAACGAACATGGCGTTGTTGCAGCCGTGTTGCTGTAACAGTTCAGTAACCGCCTTGAAGAAATAGCCTAGATGGAGATCCGGAGTAGCATTGTCAGCCTCATCCACAAAGATAACCAAGCCATCAAATGCCATTTCATCCTTTTCAGGTTTCGTCAATCTTTTGCAGGTTTCGGCCAGTGAATAGGCAAAGTCATCAACGATGAGATCAAGCTCGTTTTCTGCTTCGGCTCTATCAAAACCGGAATCCAAAATCTTAAGCCGCTGTACAAAGGCCCACGTATCGTCCAGAAAGCTGCGAACTCTCTCAATTTTCCCAAGCTCTCGCTTCAGATTTCTATCGATCAGCTTGATAAAACTGATGAGGGTCGACTTGCTGGAGATGACCGAGTTAACGACTACGAATTGAAAAGTTTCATTTTCAAAGCTCTTTATCTCGCCCTTGGCTGTTGGCCTTAAAACACTAAGTAGAGTCCACTCAGAAACAATAACTCATTGATTGTGAGTAACTATTTGTCTTTCTGTGGTATAATAATGCAAGCAAAACAACGAGATAACTCAAAAAAGCTTGCACATGATCACATACAAAAGCCAAAAGCAACTCACCTTGGAAGGCTTCGAAACACCCTTTGAAGTAAAACTGGATGCCAACAATCGTTGGAT
>JAJFJG010000061.1 GCA_021774265.1 Nitrosomonas sp. | reverse complement strand
TCGAAAAGCCATCAAGAAACGCAAACTGTTTCCGACTGACGATTCAGCTAAAAAAGTGGTCTATCTGGTAATCCAGGATGCATCTAAAAAATCGACGATGCCAATAAAAAATTGGAAATCAGCATTGAATCGTTTTATGATTGAATTTGAACAGCGCTTAGTGGATTATGTTTAATCAAGGCTGTTACACAGAATCCTTTACACCCTCTAAAAAAGCCCTATTTTTTAAATAGGGCTTTTTTATTAGCTACAGCTTTAAAAACTAAACTATTCTACTTTAGCGGCATTACGTAGCTCTTGCACAACTTCTGCAAACTCCCGTTGTAAAACACGCTGCTGCATATTCATTTTAATATCTTCAAATGATGGAATTTCCATATCACGGATATCATCCAATTTAATAACATGCCAACCAAAGCTGGTATGTATCGGCGTTTCAGTCATCTTGCCTTTCTCTAGTACAGCTAGTGCCTCAGCAAAAGGTCTAACGTAAGCCGCCGTAGGACTCCAATCCAATTCACCCCCATTTACTTTACTGCCATCATCTAGCGATTTCTCTGCTGCAATTTTACTAAAATCAGACCCTTTTTTTAGATCAGCAATGATTGCTTTGGCTTCGCCTTCTGTTTCAACCAAAATATGACGAGGCTTATACTCTTTGTCACCCATTTGCAGTTTCAATATTTCATATTCTTTACGCAAGGTATCATCGTTAACTGCATTATTTTTAATATAATCCACTTGAAATGCCCTAACTAATACCTGCTGTTGCTGAATTTCAACCTGCATTACAACTTCAGGATCTTTATCAAGCCCTTTTTTCTTTGCTTCCTGAGCAATAATTTCCTCAGTAATGAGATTCTCACGTAGCGCTTTTCTCATTTCCGGAGAATCAGGCTGACCCTGTGCCACATTTGCTTGCACCATCAATTCAAGGCGCGACTGAGGAATAACGACGCCATTAACTTTAGCTACAGCTGAAGCCTGAGCTTGTGTAGTTATCATGGTAAGCAGGCCAAAAACACCAACTATTGCTAACTGCGAAAATTTCATCACGCGCATGGAACTTCCTTTTTAATGAATTGAATAAAAGTTGAATCTTGAAGTATACGCCTTATCGTTGCTTAGGTGAATCTTGGGAATTTACCTATTCACACCGACGCTGACGAACAACCTCCCTTAACTACGCTGGAAAAACTTTCTTAAATGGCTTAACTGTCACATTCGCGTACACACCCGTCGTTACGTATGGGTCTGTCTTCGCCCATATCTGTGCCGCATCTAAAGACTCGAACTCTGCCACGATTAAGCTTCCAGAAAAACCCGCAGGGCCTGGATCAACACTATCAATAGCAGGATATGGACCCGCCATAATGAGACGGCCTTGCTCCAATAATTTCTGAAGCCGTGCGATATGTTCAGGACGAACTGCCAATCGTTTTTCTAAGCTATCTGGAATATCTTCACCATTAATGACATATAACATCAGGTATTCTTCTCATGATCTTGTTTGGGGTCTACGATCGTTTCTTTTAACATCATATTCTCAACAGGACGGTCATCTACTGGAACAGCAATGATCTCCTTATCTTCTTCAGAAAGTTTGGTATATTTCCCTAGCATCATTACTTGAGCCACAACAAATATTATCATTAACCCTGTCGACCCAAACAATTTAAAGTTAACCCATGTATCTAGCGAATAACCATAAGCAATATGGAGGTTAATACCGCCCATAAAGATAAAGAATACTGCCCAACTAACATTAAGCTTACTCCACACGCTCTTTGGTAAAACAAGTTGCTTTTCTAATAATACTTGAATTAAGTTTTTTTTGAAGAAAACACTCGACACCAACAAAATGATAGAAAACAACCAATACAATACCGTTGGCTTCCACATAATAAACAACTCATCTTGTAGCATCAACGTCGCACCACCCAACAATCCGATCACCGCAAGGCTCACCCATAACATTCTATCGACTTTACGGTAGCGCAGCCATGTCCAACCAATTTGTACAAGCGTTGCCACAATAGCCACCGCCGTCGCCACGTAGATATCATATGTTTTATACGCAACAAAAAATACTATGACAGGAAAAAGATCAAAAATAAATTTCATAAACGTTGAAAAACCTTTATAGTGATTTTGAGTAGTGCTTATTAATCCAATATGGGAGGCAATTGTGCAGCCAATGCTACCTTTTCTTTCGTTGCCGCACCTAGCAAAGCAAAACCCAGCAAGCTACCCTCAGCATCACGAAATAACGCTTTTACGCCATCTTGATCTGCATCAACTTGCCAGTCACCCTTCTTCGTAAAATCGGGTGGCGACACCACAGCGGGACAAGCAGGTGTTTTTACCATGACAGGCATCGCTGGATAATGAACAGGCGTGCTATTACCCGCCAGCGTTGCGGCCAATGCACGTCCCGCATATGAAATTGGCATCACAAAAGGCAATACCTTACCTTCCACTTCCGCACAATCACCTAATGCATAAATATTTGCACACTGTGTTTGTAGTAATTGATTTACCATAATTCCACGATTAATCTGGATTCCTGCCGCTGCGGCTAGCTTTGTACGTGGCGCCAAACCAACCGCTGACAATATAACATCTGATTTAATTGTTTCACCATTAGCAAGCGTTAATTTTAATTTATTACTATCACGCTCCACACGCTCAGTCACGACATCCAAATGAAAATTGACACCAATTGCCTCTAGTCTCTCACGCATATAGACACCGCCAACTGTTGGCAACAAACGTCCTAATGGCTCTGCACTGATATCAACAACATGAACTTCATAGCCCGCGGCAACTAAATCATTCGCAAACTCACACCCGATTAGCCCAGCACCGAGAATACTGACTTGCTTTTTTCCTTCCAGCGCTTCACGGAAGCACCGATAGTCTTCGACATCATTGACAGACAAAATATTGGATGCGCCATCACCGGCTAGTGGCAAACGAATTGGGTCAGCCCCCAACGCTAATACCAACTGGTCATAGTGTAATTTCTCACCATTTTCCAGTTGCAGTTCGTTATTTGCACTTTCAATCGCCGCCACGCGAGTACGTGGAAGAATGGTTATCTTGTGCTGCTCGGCCATTTTAACCGCATCCATATTCAAGAAAGTGGCAGGTGTTTTACCAGTAGATAATGCATTTGACAGCATAGGTTTAGAATAAAAACCCGCAAAATCTGCAGAAATTAATGTAATCGGCATTTCACCATCAAGCTTACGCAATTCACGTACAACGGCGTAACCCGCAAGTCCGCTACCGACAATAACAATCGAATCACGATTCATTACTTAAATCCCCACCATTTCAAAGTCTGCTTTAGATACACCGCATTCTGGGCATTCCCAACTCTCAGGAACGTCTTCCCACCGCGTGCCCGGAGCTATACCATGTTCTGGATCACCAATAGACTCGTCGTAAATAAAACCACAAATATTACACTGGAACTTTCGCATATCAATTCTCTTTATTCTTAATTAAAAATCGGCACTATAACGATCAAGCTATAGCGCCGATTAAACTGTCACTAATAATTAGTGAGGACACTGCATTACTTTATTAACGCCTTACTACTCATCCCACTCATCATCAATATCAGGCACATCTCCGTTGTGTACTAAACTATTCCTTCTTTGCATATAGGCATCACGAATAAACTCATATTTATCCAGCGCAGCTTCTTCCAACATTTTATCAGTGCCTAACAGTTCTGCCCGCAAATTCACCACTCGCAGTCCTGTCACAGGTACTCGAACCTTGGCATCAAGGCTTTCGTGTAAAGAGTGATTAATGCGCTTCATAGTGAAAACTGAAGTAACCGGGTCTGCAAAATAACCATCCACACCTATGCCAACAACATCACGTACGGTACTCGGCCCCATAAATGGGAGCACCAAATATGGCCCACTACCCACGCCATAACGACCCAATGTTTGACCAAAATCCTCATTTCGCTTACTGATATTAATATCACTTGCATTACTAACATCGCTGGCGATATCAATCATTCCTAACATACCAAAGGTTGTGTTAATGAGAACACGCGTGCCGCTGGCAGCTGCATCTGGGAAATTCAATTGCAGCAATGCATTTGCTGTCACAACCACATCATTCAAGTTGGAAAAGAAATTCCCAATTACCATTTCAACAGGATCAGGCACCACAGCCTTGTATCCTCTTGCAACAGGTTCCATTATTCTTTCATCAACGACTTCGTTAAATGCAAAAACAGAACGATTCATTGATTCCAATGGATCATGCCTATTCTCAACTGACGCACATCCAGCCAAAAATAATCCAATGATTAACAGAATTGCTGTTGTAAAACGTTTAGTTTGAATCATAATTATTGTTAATTCTAAATAGAGTTGACGGATCTTGCCACATTTATACATCAGGTTCAACACAACACAGTCTTTTGTTTCCCAAACAACCGTCTTTACTGAAAGGCAATCGAAATAAATACAAAACAAGCAATTAATAAACACACCGCATATGAAATACCATCACCCTTTAACGACGGATTATGATAGATGTCTTAGGTGGAAAACATAACACAATGATAATAAGGTTATATTACATATCTGAAACGAATAATACTTAGCCCAAACAACAAGCCATATAATATTTGCAAGCGTGAACATTAACATCCAATAAATTTTAAAGCGGACATGAAGCCTTTTGATTAATTGGCGTTAAATCATTTTGACAAAGGCAAACTCATCGTGAGATGGGGACGAAAAGCACCCAGTCTTGTAAAAAACAGTGAGCCTACCAAAACCTTGAACCCAATAAGTATTTGTGACCTATACGTAGGTTTTTGTACTCAAGTTTGAGTTCTAATTTAATGCACAAGGGGCTCAACATACCACAACAACTCAAATGAATGACCAAATTTTATAAATTTCACAACGATCATCGGCAGACTTGCTCTGATTATTCATCTTTTGGCATATATCGGTTTAAATCATGCGGCACCTACAAACATCACATCAGAAAATAGTTCATCTTCCACTCCAGAAAAAGCCAGCTAGTACTAAATCTACTCAAGATTGGGTTAAAAGCCGCCTGCTAGTAACGCCGCACGTTCTGCCACTATAGAAGTCTCTGACCAAGCAAGTAATACAGCCAGCCAAACCGTAACGGCTCATAATTTAGCAACGAATCAGCGTCAATCTCTCAACACCCCTCGGGGCATTATTGTTGCTGGCTTTAGAATCTAAATCAAATGAATGATGAGATAAAACATTTCAGGACAAGACATAAATCATTATAAATAGCACATGCCATTACCTTAATTTGCAACGATAACTAAAAGACCTAGTTACTAAACCCCTGCTAAAAGATTAATCTGCAACCCCTTAGCCCTGGTAACAACGAGCAATCCTATTAGATTTAAAATAATCAAAAGGCATTAAGAAATCTATAAATGCGTATGGCAACTTAACTTTATTTGTCGGAAAATTTTACACCTAGCACTGCCATTTTAAATAACAGATAATAATATTACTAATTCCATAAAGAAGGTGAGAACATGAAAATCAAATTTTGGAGCATATTAATAAGCTCTATGTTTGCAATGACAGTAAGCATGTCTGCCGCCAATGCCTACGTTATTGACACGAAACTGGCCGAAGCTCAGCTTGCAAATTCAGGAGATGCAACCGAACTTGCCTGGATACGATCAGTGACTGGTGACAACAGCTTGACGCTAGATTTTAAGCTTGATACAAATGACGCCGGTTTCAACTTTACTTCTAATGGGCCTGATTCATGGAGACTTTTGCAAAACCCTGATAGTTGAATAATTAATCCTTTGTAATCAATCTTCAAAAATCTTTAGCCAGGGCTTTTGCAAAAGTCTCTCATGGTTTATTGATGTTTGGCCAAACACACCTGGTTTCTTCATGTTGAAATTTGGAACAGGCGGCACTAATGCCACGGCAGATCATTATGCTTTCCAAAATGACCCCGATCTAACAAAACTCGTATGGTCGAATTCTCAAGTGCAGTTTCTGACGGGTGGTAACTGTGCTAACAATCCGAATGCTTGCAACATTGGAAGATTGAGTCATTACGTTGGGACAAATGGTGGTGGCGGTGGCACTAACCAGATCCCTGAGCCTGCCGGTCTGTTATTATTATGCGTAGGATTAATCGGATTAGCTTATACAAGACGTCGCACAAGCTAACCTAAAAATAATGATAGTCACAAAAAAACACCACTAACCTGGTGTTTTTTTTAAACACTCTCGCCTATTAGACTTCGCCTTCATAGCGCCATAACGTAGCAAACCACCATTATGGCGCAACAACACATCCAGCTCGAACTCACATCCAAGAAAACTTTAATACTGGAGAGGACACTGCCACCTTCGACTAGAATCACTTCCAGCAACCGGAAACTGCTGCTGCATTAACAACCCCATTTGATACGGTTTCTTTGAGCATGCAGCAAGCTTCCGCCAATAAGACTTTCGCCTTACCAATATAGTCATGGTCAAAGTTACAAGTTGCGGCCACTTAGAAGCAGTACGGAAAGCTCGACCTGAATGATGTCATTTTGCCAACGCCTCAAACTCATACTTTGGAATAAGCTTTGGTATTTGTGAAAAGATCGTATTACAATGCATTAATTCATTATTTCATTCAACAAATTGCATTTAAACTTATTATGCCAATTATGATTGAATCAGACCACTTCGTTTGACAGTAGTGAAATCAGAAGATGTATTGCAATTTAGCGCTTAATATTTCGTGATTATACTATTTAGTAATTTTGATTTGATTACGCAATATAATGCGTTTCGTCTAAAACACCTGCGACATTAAATCCTTCACGGCGAATACGACAAGAATCGCAAGTACCGCAGGCACGCCCAGTTTCATCAGCTTGATAGCAGGAAACCGTCAGGCGGTAATCAATACCTAATGCAATTCCTGTTTGGATAATTTCTTTCTTGGTCAAATCCATAAGAGGCGCATGAATAGTCAATTTATTACCTTCTATCGCAGCTTTGGTCGCCAGATTCGCCATGCTTTCAAATGCTTTAATATATTCAGAACGACAATCTGGGTAACCAGAGTAGTCAACAGCATTAACGCCGACAAAAATATCCTGACAACACAAAGTTTCAGCCCAGGCCAATGCAAGCGACAACATGATGGTATTACGAGCTGGAACGTAGGTGATTGGAATAGCCCCACTCTCGCCTGTAGTTGGAATTTCGATAGTCTGATCAGTTAACGCAGAGCCGCCAAATGTTGTTAAATCAATTTTGATGACTTTATGCTCACACGCACCCAACTTTTTAGCAACATTCCTAGCGGCATTCAGTTCTGACTCGTGCCGTTGACCATAAGCTACGCTGAGTGCATAACACTCGAATTGTTTATTGTTTGCTATGGCAAGCGTTGTGGCGGAATCAAGTCCACCTGATAGCAGTACAACGGCTTTTTTCATTTAATTGCGAATATATAATTAGGGTACAACAATCACACGAACAATCTACCGTCCAGGCCCATCGCCCCAGAGCAATTTATGTATTTGAATTTGCAACCGAACAGGCAAATGGTCGCGCAGAATCCATTCCGCCAATAATGCCGGGTCAAGTTCGCCATGCACAGGTGAGAATAAGATGGAACACTTTCGACTTAAATCATGCGTTTTAATTGCTTCGATAGCCCATTGATAGTCGTTTTCATCGCAGAGCACAAACTTTACTTCATCTTGCAATGTTAAATAATCAAGATTCGCCCAAAGATTTTTTTCCATTTCTCCAGAGCCAGGCGTTTTAAGATCCATCACTTTGCTAACGCGTGAATCAACGTGAGACACATCCAATGCGCCGCTCGTTTCTAGCGATACCGAGTAGCCAGCATCACATAATGCAGAAAGAAGTGGCAAGCATGTTTTCTGGGCCAGAGGCTCTCCACCCGTTACGGTAACATAGCGTGTCTTAAAATCTGCCACCTTACCGAGAACACCTGAAACCGATATATTTTGCCCGCCAGTAAAAGCGTAAACAGTATCGCAATAACCACAACGTAAAGGACAACCTGTCAGGCGTATAAATACTGTCGGTAAGCCAACACGACTCGATTCGCCTTGTAGCGAAAAGAAAATCTCGTTGATGCGCAAAGTTTTTGTATCAATACCTTGCACAACTAAATGACTATTTGGTTAAACAAGCTAAATGGCCATCTCGTATTATTTATAAACTTGCCAAGCGATGCTTTGCTTTTTCTGCTGCATCACTGAATGGGTATTTTACAACTAAATCTTCTAGTGTTGCTTTGGCCGCTGTTCTGTCGGCCATTTCGATCTGGCTGCTAGCGATATTAAGCAATGCATCGGGCACTTTACTGCTCTCTGGATATGTACTAATTAGTTTATTCTGCGTATCAATCGCTTGCTGAAAGTTACGCACAGCATAGTGTGCATTACCCACCCAATATGCAGCAGCCGGCGCAAGAGATGAAGCTGGGTAGCTCGCCAAGAATATTTCAAATTGTGAAATAGCGCCGTTATAATCACCGTTTACAAACTTATGATAAGCCTCATCATATGCACCTCTCTCTATCGCCGTTGCTGGTTCAGTATGAGTAATGGGCGACGGCTCGGCAGGTGCAGAATCTAATGATAATTTTTCCGGATCCATTGACAAATCTGAAGGCGCTATAGCTGACGGTGCATTAGGATCCTCAATTTGTCGCAACCGACTATCTAAATCAATATAAAAATCTCTTTGACGTTTTTGCAACAACTCATTCTGATTATTAATTAATTCTACTTGACCTCGAAGTTTGCCTAATTCAAGTCCCAATGTTTCAACTTGCGTATAAAGTTCTAGCAGCGCTTGGCTTTTAAGCGCTTCCTCCATCTGCTCAACACGCGTTTCTATTCCTTCCACCTGTGTTTTTACCGTTGCAATATCCTCCCGTGCTTTACTATCACCGAACAAACCAGCATAACTAAGGCTGACATTACAAACAAAGAGAAATAAAAAAATAGAAACACGCATCAACATATCACTCTCCCCGATAAACGATATTTGCGCGACGATTCTGCGCCAATGAAGACTCATCATGACCCATGGCCTGCGGCTTTTCCTCACCTAAACTAACCGACTCAACTTGTGCATCACGCGCCCCGGATAAGAGCATAATATTTTTCACACTGTCTGCACGACGTTGGCCCAACGCTAAATTATATTCTCGGCTACCACGCTCATCTGTGTGTCCTTGTAACAACACACTTGCATTTTCATTGTCCCGCAAATACTTGGCATGAGCCAATACTAATGGACGATATTCGCTCTTCACGGTATAGCTATCATAATCAAAGAGCACCGTACGTTTTGACAAAATATTGTTTGGATCTTGCAGTGGGTGGAACGTTGGGCTACCGCCATTGAGCCCATTACCATCTGCACCACCACTTCCACCAATTGTACGTTCCTCCACACCGGCTGAAGGCTGCGTGGTTTGACTCGCACATGCTGACAACATACAAATTACTAGCACAACTAATACTTTTTTCATGTCTTTTCCTTCAAAAAGTAAACAAATAGAAACGGCTCAACCCAACCCTGCTCAAAAAAATTGTTTAAATCATTAACGATCTCTTAAGGGCCCCCATGCTGGCTCTCTGATGTCACCACCTTGCAAAGATAGTTCTTGCCTTGTTTGACCATCACTCGTGACCGCCGACAATATACCACGCCCCCTTATCTCCGTAGCATACAAGATGATTTTATCGTTTGGTGCAAAACTAGGAGACTCGTCAAACTGTGAATTAGTCAACACCTGCATCTGACCCGTTGCGATATTCTGTATCGCCACATTAAATCGATTGTTGTTGCGATGGATAAAAATAAACTGTTTTCCGTCTGAACTTAATTGCGGGCTAACGTTATAATTCCCTTCAAAGGTCAAGCGTTCGACCACACCCGAATTTGGGCCTGAAATTGCTGAGCGGTATATTTGCGGACTTCCCCCACGATCAGAAGTAAAAATAATAAACTGGCCGTCAGAAGAAAAATTAGGTTCCGTATCAATTCCAGAACTTCTGCTAATCCGTTGCACTCCACTTCCATCCACATTAATCACAAAAATCTGCGAATTACCGTCTTTAGTCAACACCACAGCCAATCTTTTTCCATCTGGAGACCAAGTTGGCGCACTGTTACTCCCTTTAAAATCAGCAACAACACGACGCTCGCCAGTTGCTAATATTTGTACGTAGATAATGGGTTTTTTATTTTCAAATGACACATAAGCAAGCGCATTGCCATCGGGTGACCATGCAGGTGAAATAATCGGCTCACTATATTCGATCACGGATTGAGCATTAAACCCATCTGCATCTGCGATTTGTAATGCATATTTATTATGTTGTTTGAGTACGTAAGCAATGCGCGTTCTAAACACCCCGACATCACCCGTTAATGCTTCATAAATAACATCGGCAATGTGGTGTGCAGCGGCTCGCAACTGCGTCATTGGAACGGTCGTCATTAAACTGGTTAATTGCAACTTTTTTGCCACATCCATTAAATAAAAACGAATTTCAACCTGCCCATTAGGTAAGATTAAAGTCTGCCCAATGACTAAGGCATTCGCACCACGAACAGCCCAGTCTGTAAAGTCTATTTGCCCCGGTTTGTATAGCGCCTGACCCTTCGCGTCGACCAGTTTAAATAACCCACTACGTTGAAGATCGGCCGCAACGACTGAAGTGACGCTTTGCTGAAGTCTTGCTTCTTCTTCAAAAGGAACAATAGCAATGGGAATCTGCGTCGTGCCGCCACCAAAAATTTCAATATCTAAGGCAGCATGTAACGATGTACTCGCCAAGCATAATAAAAAGAAAAATAATCCACGAAGCAAACGGTTTATATAGCACGACATAGTAATCACTCTTTGGAATTTATAATTTTTTACCGCTGATTATAACAATCATTCAAGATAATGAACCGTGATACTCAAATTTCTGAATTGACTAAATAATGCTGGGTCTGGTGGCAATGGTAGCGGTTTTGACAAGAAAATAGCGCGCTCTACCGCGTCGTCATAAACCGCAAACCCACTACTTTTTCTCAATTTCACGTCTAATATGTCCCCACCAGGCAATAAAGTTACGAGATATTCAACATTCGGATTACCCGGCAAATCTGGCGGCATGATAGTGCGACTCCTAATCTTGGCTTTTATCATCGCCGTATATTTGTCCACTTCACTCTTTTGTTCCGCACGCGCTGCAGCCTCCTGCGCCTCGCGTTTTTCCTTTGTTTCTCGTTCGCGTTGCCGCTGAGCTTCTTCGCGCTGAAGTTGCTCGGCTTTGACTTTTTCTCTTTCCTTTGCTTTTTCCTTTTCCCGCTCTCTTTCTTGTTCCTTTTTATCGTCTTTTACCGGCTTTTCCTGCTTGCGGACAATATCTGGTTTTTTGGATGGAGACGGCGGCGGCGCAACTTCAATTTCTGACGATAAAGGTTCAGCCACAACAGGTTTTGTTGGCTCGGGTGTTGGTTCAGGTTTTGGCGGCTCAGGTATTGGTTCAGGTTTTGGCGGCTCGACCTTCTGTACAGGCATTGGTTCTAAAGGTTCAGGCAAATCCTGCCATAACTCAACTACCATGCCCTCCGGAGGATAAGACTTCCAATTGAGACCAAAAACCATAAAAACAACAAAAACAACATGCACCAAAATGGCCAAAATACCGGATAAAAAAAATCCTGGCTCATCCTGTGATGGCCTCTTTAATGTCAACACGCTAATGTTGTATCAAGTTTTCTCATTTTTCTCTAGCGAGTAAACCGATTTTCTTTACTTGTTGCTGTTGCAAAATGTCCATGACATTGATGACTTCTTCATAGCGCACATCTTTGTCCGCTGCAATCACTACGGGCTGCTCACTATTCACAGCTTGCTTTTGCTCAATCGTATTCGCTAATTGACCAAGACTGAGATCTTGTTCCGCACCTTCACTAAGACGGTCATGCAGAGTCAAGCTACCATCAACTTTAATCATTATCTCTAGCGGCGCAACCGGTGGCGCTAATGATACGCCAACCTGCGGCAATTCAATCTGACCCGGGCTAATCAATGGCGCTGTGATCATAAAAATAACCAGCAATACCAACATTACGTCAATGTAGGGAACCACATTGATCTCATTCATAAAGCGGCGACGTCTTGTGCGATGCCTAGCCATAAAATCCTCGCAAACTCATGCTCATTCTGCAGCACGCCGCTGCAGCACATTTGATAACTCTTCCATAAAGCTTTCATAGCGCGAAGCCAACTGATCTGTATTGTTTGCATATCGGTTATAGGCAATCACTGCGGGAATAGCAGCAAACAGACCCATCGCTGTTGCAATCAATGCTTCGGCAATTCCTGGTGCGACATGTGCAATAGTTGCTTGGGTCACATTAGATAAGCTACGAAAAGCATTCATGATGCCCCACACCGTACCAAACAAACCAATATAAGGGCTAACAGAACCCACGGTTGCCAAGAAAGGCAAATGCGCATCAAGCTTGTCCATTTCTCTCTGGAAAGTTGCCCGCATCGCTCTACGCGTGCCATCCATCACAATTCTGATATCGGCGCCCGATGGATGCTTGGAAAATTCTCTGAAGCCTGCCTCAAAAATACGCTCCATACCACCAACAGAATGACGCCCATTCGTCGTACGTTGATAAAGCACATTAAGATCAGATCCCTGCCAAAACAAATCTTCAAACTCATCACATTGCTTGACGGCTTTTCGGATAACAAAAAACTTCCGAAAAATAAACCACCATGACAGCAAGGAAGTCAAAAGCAAAAGCACCATGACTAACTGCACCAACACACTGGCACTACTGATCAAACTAACTAGTGATAAATCTTGAGTAAATGCTGCATTCATGATAATTGTCCAATTTTTTCGCGCAGCGGCACCGGAATACTCACTGACTTAAAGGTTTCAGTACCCACACAGACCACATGAACCTTGGCATTTACCAACTTGGTATCACCGCACAACGTCTCATGGGAAACTTCGATACGGCTTCTTCCTAAGCTTGTAATTTGCACTGTAATATGCAACAAATCATCTAATACTGCAGGTTTGAAATATTCAATTTCAAGTGATCGAACCATAAATAATGTCTTATGGACGTTTGTAAGCGAGTGAACATCAAAACCCAACTCTCTGAGCCATTCATAACGCGCTCGTTCCATAAAATCCAGGTGTGTTGAGTGATAAACAACCCCGCCCGCATCGGTATCCTGATAATAAACGCGTACCGGAAGTGAAAAATTATTATTTAACATCACATTTTGAGTATTGGTAATTTAGTATTTATCATAATAATCAGATTCTACAATCCTAACATTTACCCATCATCCGCCTTGGTTAGAGCAAAATTATAAATCAGATAAAAACCACCGCGCTGAACCAAGGTGATATTCAGATTAACAAGCCCTACATCAAAAATGACAGTGCCTGAATAATTAACGCGTTTCTCTCCAATTAATGAGAATGCACTGACAGTTCTTGAAAAATCCAAATTATCAATCGCACGATATCTCCCAAACGGCCGATAAAGTCTAAGCAATTCGTCCAGTTGTGCCTCGCTAACCGTTTGAGTCGCCTCAGGTGCCAGATGATACAACAAAGCTTCTCTCTCCCAGGTGGATATTTCTGTCAAAATTTGATTAATGGCAGTTATCGCAGTTCGTTGATAATGTGTTTTTTGTTGGCTGGTGTAAAAAAACAACATAATAACAACCGTCAACAACGAAAAAACAATAAGGCGTAATGTTCGAATTGGCATAATTTTATCAATAATTATTTTAATTTTTTGGTAATACAAGCATCAACTAGCTATCTTCCCACAAAACCGCATTTATCCCACCTTTCGGTAAAGCTACACCAAAATGCTCAAACGTAATCGTTGTGGCCATACGACCACGCGGAGTGCGTTTCAGAAAACCTTGCTGAATTAAATAAGGCTCTAAAACATCTTCAATAGTATCGCGCTCTTCACTAATAGCTGCAGCTAAATTATCCACGCCAACTGGGCCACCAGAAAATTTTTCTAGTACAGCTAAGAGTAATTTTCTATCCATCAGATCCAACCCAATCGCGTCGACATCAAGCATAACCAAAGCAGCATCCGCCACTTCGCGAGTGACATGGCCATCTGCTTTAACTTCAGCATAGTCGCGTACGCGACGTAACAAACGATTGGCGATCCTTGGTGTACCACGGGAACGACGAGCAATCTCCATGGCTCCATCAGAAGATATCTGCATATTCAACAATCCTGCAGAACGCGTTACGATTTTACTGAGCTCTTTAACTGAATAAAACTCTAACCGAGAAACAATACCAAAACGATCACGTAATGGGTTTGTCAACATACCCGCGCGTGTCGTCGCACCAACCAGAGTAAAAGGCGGCAAATCCAGCTTGACTGAACGTGCAGCAGGGCCTTCGCCAATCATTATGTCGAGTTGATAATCTTCCAATGCAGGATAAAGAATCTCTTCCACTATAGGTGATAGTCGATGAATTTCGTCAATAAATAACACATCGTTAGGTTCAAGATTAGTGAGTAATGCAGCTAAATCACCCGGACGCTCTAATACGGGGCCGGACGTATGACGCAAACTTACATTCATTTCTTTGGCTATAATATGAGCTAAAGTAGTTTTGCCTAAACCAGGTGGTCCAAACAGAAGTACATGATCCAACGCCTCATTACGACGACGTGCTGCTTCTATAAATATTTGCAATTGACCACGGATTTTTTCCTGACCAATATACTCTTCAAGTTGTTTAGGGCGTAAAGCTCGCTCCTGTATTTCTTCTTGAGAAGATGAAGACGCAGTAGCTATCAGTCGATCAGTTTCAATCATACACGTTGCACATCAATGTCATTTTTCCTTAGAAAGCAACTTTAATGCCTGACGAATGCCATCAGACACACCCGCATTTATAGGAATTTTTTTGATTGCCCAATTAGCTTCTCGGGCATTATAACCTAATGATAGCAATGCATTGAGTATGTCATTATTACTGTTTGGTAAAGAAGCTACACTATCGCTGTTAATCGCCTCTAAATTAAATTTATCGCGTAATTCTAGCAGCAAACGCTCAGCTGTCTTCTTACCAATACCGGGAATTTTAACTAACTGACCAGCATCTTGAGTGGCTACTGAATGATGTAAATCATCAACGCTTAGCCCCGACAATAAAGCTAATGCAGTTCTTGTGCCCACGCCAGAAATCTTCACTAATTGACGAAAAGCTTGTCGTTCCTCTTCTGAAGTAAACCCAAAGAGCAGATGCATATCTTCACGCACAACAAGATGCGTGTGCAAGGTCACTTTTTCACCCATAGCCGGTAGATTATAAAAAGTGCTCATTGGCACGTTTATTTCATAACCTACACCTTGCACATCCACCAATACCAATGGCGGCAGTTTCTCAAGCAATAATCCTGTCACACGTCCGATCATACAAGCCGTCCTCGTTTCATCCGATAACCTTGCGCAAAAATACCCCCCAACCCTGATTCAGCATTTGCATGGCATATTGCACAAGCAAGCGCATCTGCAGCATCTGCACTAGGTTTTCCAGCGAGTTTTAACAACCGCACTACCATTTCTTGCACTTGATCTTTTTTGGCATGTCCATTACCAACAACTGCTTGTTTAATCTGCAATGCTGTATATTCAGCAACCATAAGATTATTTAAAACAGCGGCACAAATTGCCGCACCACGTGCTTGTCCGAGCAACAATGTTGTTTTTGGGTTTACATTAACGAACACTTGTTCAATAGCTACTTGATCAGGATGATATTGCTGGATAACTTCATTAAGATTATCGAGAATTAATTTTAAGCGTAACGGTAACGCTTCATCTACAGTTTTAACACACCCGCTACTAACGTATATAAGCTCTTTACTCGTCTTTTCGATTACTCCAAAGCCGGTAATACGGAGCCCTGGATCAATACCAAGAATGCGAATCTTGTCTCCTACCAGGTGACCTATCACTGACATCATGTAAATACAAATTACGGTCAGCTAACATTTTTAATAATATCTCACTCATCGATGACTGCAGATGTGTAAACCTCCTGCACATCATCTAGATTTTCCAATGCATCCAGTAATTTCTGCATTTTTACGGCATCATCACCACTAAGCTCAGTTTCATTAGTTGGCTTCATAGTGACTTCCGCATGTTCCGCACTAAAACCGACCTTATCCAATGTCGCCTTGACAGTTACAAACTCATAAGGTGCAGTAATAACTTCAAAACTACCATCGTCATTGCTCACTACGTCTTCGGCTCCCGCTTCCAATGCCGCTTCTATTAATTCTTCTTCGTTAGTGCCGGGTGCATAAAGCAATTGACCGCAGTGTTTAAACATAAATGCAACCGACCCATCCGTACCGAGATTACCACCATGTTTAGAAAAAGCATGGCGCACATCCGCAACCGTACGTATCTTATTATCTGTCATACAATCAACCATGACAGCTGCACCTGCGGTACCGTAACCTTCATAACGAATTTCTTCGTAATCAACGCCTTCCAAATCGCCACTACCGCGTTTGATAGCACGCTCGACATTATCTTTTGGCATATTTTGTTCGAAAGCTTTGTCTACGGCCAAACGCAAACGCGGATTACTGTCAATATCACCTCCTCCCATCCGCGAAGCAACGGTTATTTCTTTAATTAGTCTTGTGAAAATTTTTCCGCGCTTAGCATCCTGCGCTGCTTTCTTGTGCTTGATGTTAGCCCATTTACTATGACCTGCCATTTATCTCTACCCTCAAATGAAGTAGCCCAATATTATCACTCCAACCCCTATGGATAAAGCACGCTTATTTGGATATTATTATTCAACAGTAACAGCCTTGGCTAGATTGCGTGGCTTATCAACATCCGTACCTTTCTGCAAGGACACATGATAAGCCAACAATTGTAGTGGAATAGTATGAAGAATAGGGCTAAGTATTCCTGCATGCTCAGCTAAGCGGATGATGTGGACATTGCTACTCTGCTGTATTTGAGAGTCTGCATCCGCAAAAACATAGAGTTCACCACCACGCGCATTTACTTCTTGCAAGTTTGATTTAAGCTTACCCAATAACACATCATTCGGCGCAATAGCGACAACGGGCATATCACTATCAACTAATGCAAGTGGACCATGCTTTAATTCACCAGCCGCATAGGCTTCAGCATGAATATATGAAATCTCTTTGAGTTTGAGCGCTCCTTCCATGGCGATAGGGTAATGCACACCACGCCCCAGAAATAATGCATGCCGCTTTGCTGCAAAACGTTTTGCCCAAACTTTAACTTGTGGCTCCACTTGCAATGCAAGCTGTAGTGCAGCAGGCAAATGACGCAAAGCCGCTATCATATCAAGTTCACCATCACGTGATAATTTACCGCGCATTTTTGCCAAGGTAATTGTTAATAGCAATAACGAGGCCAGCTGAGTAGTAAATGCTTTTGTTGAAGCGACACCAATTTCTGGCCCTGCACGCGTAAGAAAGCATAAATCTGTTTGTCGTATTAACGCACTTTCAGCAACGTTACAAATGGACAAACTATAGCGATGTCCTAATGATTTTGCATAATTTAGTGCCGCCAAGGTGTCAGCGGTCTCACCTGACTGAGAAATCCCTACCACCAAGGTATTAGGGTTTGCTATTGGATTACGATAACGATACTCACTCGCCATTTCGACATTACAGGGCAGCCCTGCAACCGTTTCTAACCAATACCGAGCGACGGACCCTGCGTGATAGCTGGTACCACAGGCAAGAATTAAAATACTATCTATTTGAGAAAAGACACTTTCGGCTATATCACCAAAGAGATTTGGTGATATAGACTCTGCGTTAAAAACCATTTCCAATGTGTTCGCAACAGCACCTGGTTGCTCAAAAATCTCTTTTTGCATGAAATGCGCATATGGACCTAAATCAATTGCTTCATTGGTTAGATCACTTTGGTGGACTTTACGCACAACTTCTTTACCAATTTTGCCATCAGTGCAGTTAAAAATACGATAACCATCACTGCTTAATTCTGCAACATCACCTTCTTCTAAATAAATCATTTGCTTCGTAACTTGTAGCAAAGCAGAAGCATCGGAAGCTGCGTAGTTACCCTCTCCACCTACACCCAATAAAAGTGGAGCGCCATTACGAGCAACAATAAAGCGCTCGGGATGTGATTCTTGCATAACGGCAATTGCATAAGCACCTTGCAGCTCTGCAATCGAGGTACATACTGCATCCAATAAATCAGGTTTGTTTTTAAGATGAAAAACTATTAAATGTGCGATGACTTCTGTATCAGTATCTGAAAGAAACACAAACCCTTCCGATTCCAATCGAAGCCGCATCGACTCATGATTCTCAATGATCCCATTGTGCACTACGGCCACCTTAGAACTCTCACCTGAGAAATGTGGATGTGCGTTACGCTTTGATGGCTCGCCATGCGTCGCCCAACGTGTGTGCGCTATACCAACAAAGCCTTTTGCAAGACGATCATTAGATAGTTTGCCAAGTTCAACCACACGCCCAGTCGTTCGTAGTCTTAATAATTTACCATCTGAAACGACAAGCCCTGCAGAATCATAGCCTCGGTATTCCAAACGAAGCAGTCCTTCAAGTAAAACAGGAACCACGTTTTGTTTCGCTATAGCACCAACGATCCCGCACATAAATTATTTCCTTTGTGTTTAATTAGTGACTACCGATACTACGAGAAAATACTGACCACAAATTTATTGTTTTTTAGCAGGGCGTTTCCACCCTATAATGCTAGATTGTTTAGCGCGCGACAAAGCCAATTGGCCTTGAGGAACGTCCCGTGTAATAGTTGAACCCGCCCCAATTGTTGCGCCTTCATATACGGTAACTGGAGCAATAAACTGCGTATCAGAACCAATAAACACGTTATCTTCAATAATAGTTTGATGTTTATTGGCACCATCGTAATTACACGTAATCGTACCAGCACCGACATTAACATTTTGTCCCATGACAGTATCACCAATATAACTAAGATGACTTGCTTTTGAACCTGCAGCTATTGAGCTATTCTTTATTTCTACGAAATTTCCGATATGAACTTTATCTGCTAGTTTTGTACCAGGACGAATTCTTGCATAGGGACCAATCTTACAATTCTCACCAATCACAGTATCTTCGATTAGGCTATTTATCGCAATCGTAGTGCCAGCGGCAACGGTCACATTTTTTAAACAATTATTCGCATGAATCGTAACATTATCACCTAACACAACATGACCTTCAAAGATGCAGTTAACATCTATCACCACATCGCGGCCACAGACTAATTGCCCACGAATATCTATACGAGAAGCATCCATTAAACCGACACCTTGTTCTAGCAATTTTCTGGCGGTCTCACCTTGGTACGTTCGCTCTAACGATTCTAACTGTACTTTACTGTTTATCCCTAATATTTCCCAAATATCACTTGGCTGTATAGAAACCACAGGTATCTTATTTTTAACTGCTATAGAAATAATATCTGTTAAATAATATTCCTGCTGCTGATTTGAGTTTTTGAGATTTGGCAACCATTCAAGCAAATATCGATTGGGCACAACCATTACACCCGTATTTATTTCAGTAATCTGCTTTTGCTCATTTGATGCATCCTTCTCCTCAACAATAGCAACCACTCTATTACCTTTAGCTTCTCTTATTATGCGACCATAACCTTTAGGTAATTCTATATTTGCAGTCAGCAGACTACAAGCATCTTTAGCGGCTTCTATCAATTTCAGTAAAGTCGAAGTTTTCACAAGTGGAACGTCACCAAAAAGAACGAGCGTTATACCCTCATGGTCTAACATAGGTAAAGCTTGCATTAATGCATGACCTGTTCCTAATTGATCTACTTGTTCGACCCAAACAATATCTTCATCAGTTAATTGTGCACGAACAATTTCACCACCGTAGCCATAAACCACACAAATCTTACTTGGCAACAACTCTCTCGCAGTATCAATCACATGCATTAATAATGGCTTACCACCCAGTTTATGCAAAACTTTGGGTACTGATGAGTGCATTCGCTTACCCATTCCTGCAGCCAAAATAACAATATTAAGTTTATTCATATACTAAGAACCTTGCTCGTGAATATAGAAAATACCTAAGTCAACGTCAATTAGATAAAACGCTAATACGTCACCAAGTTTTCGAAAACTTGTTATTCTATTATAAATTCATGTCCTATGATTCGGCATACAAAAAAAGACGACCTAAGTCGCCTTTTTTTGTATGTACAAAATCAATTAGTGTCCACGTTTTTTTAATTTTCGTATAGCGGATAATTGCGCAGTAGCCTCTATTAATTCAGCTTGTGCTCTAGCATAGTCCACTTCAGATTCACGATTCTTTATTGCATCCTCCGCCGCTGCCTTTGCTTCTATAGCCTTAGCCTCATCAAGATCAGCGCTTCTTACAGCAGTATCTGCAAGAATTGTTACTATATCTGGTTGAACTTCAAGCAAACCACCAGAAACATAAACAAGCTCCTCGTCTTTCAATGGTGCTTTAATTCGAACCATACCTGATTTTACACGTGTGAGCATAGGTGTATGCTGAGGATAAATACCGACCTCGCCCATTTGTGCAGGTGCAACTAAAAACTCCGCTGCACCAGAGTAAATCGACTCTTCAGCACTAACTATATCTAAATGAAAAATAGTACCCATGATTAAACCGTTTCTTTGATATATTTATTGGATTGTTTTTGCTTTTTCAACAGCTTCTTCAATGCTTCCGACCATATAAAACGCCTGTTCAGGAAGATCATCATACTCACCGTTTACAATACCCTTAAATCCCTTTATTGTATCCTTAAGAGAAACATATTTACCAGGGCTACCTGTAAACACCTCAGCCACATTAAATGGCTGTGATAAGAAACGTTGAATTTTACGAGCCCGAGCAACGGCAAGCTTATCATCCGGCGACAGCTCATCCATACCCAATATAGCGATAATATCACGTAGCTCTTTATATTTTTGCAAAGTTTGCTGCACGGCGCGCGCAGTATTGTAGTGATCTTCACCAACGACATGAGGATCTAATTGACGAGAACTTGAATCCAATGGATCAACTGCTGGGTAAATACCTAATGATGCAATGTCACGAGACAAAACAACTGTCGCATCTAAGTGACCAAATGTTGTCGCAGGCGATGGGTCTGTTAAATCATCAGCAGGAACATATACTGCTTGAATTGAAGTAATTGATCCAGTTTTAGTCGATGTAATACGCTCTTGCAAGCGCCCCATTTCCTCAGCCAGCGTTGGTTGATAACCGACTGCCGATGGCATGCGACCTAACAGGGCTGAAACTTCAGTTCCAGCCAATGTGTAGCGATAAATATTGTCTACAAAGAATAAGACATCCTTGCCTTCATCTCTAAAATCTTCAGCCATTGTTAATCCGGTCAAAGCTACCCGCAATCTGTTTCCAGGTGGCTCATTCATCTGACCATAAACTAGCGCAACTTTATCCAGAACGCCTGAATCCTTCATTTCGTGATAAAAATCATTACCTTCACGAGTACGCTCACCCACACCAGCAAATACCGAATAACCACTGTGCTCGATTGCGATGTTGCGGATCAGCTCCATCATATTCACAGTTTTACCAACTCCGGCGCCGCCAAACAATCCAACTTTACCGCCCTTAGCAAACGGACACACCAAATCAATCACTTTAATTCCTGTCTCAAGCAATTCAGTAGATGCTGACAATTCGTCGAATGCAGGTGCTTCACGGTGAATAGGCATACTTTTCTCAGAACCGATATCACCAGCTTCATCAATAGGTCGACCTAACACATCCATGATGCGCCCTAGTGTTTTAATACCTACAGGGACTTTAATTTTATCGCCGGTATTTGTAACCATCATGCCACGACGCATTCCATCAGAAGATCCTAGTGCAATCGTACGCACCACACCATCACCTAATTGTTGCTGCACTTCCAACGTTAAATCTGACCCTTCCATCACTAACGCATCATAAACTTTTGGTATATCCTCACGTGAAAATTCGACGTCAATAACTGCGCCAATACACTGAACAATTTTTCCTTGACTCATTGTTGTTCCCTAAATACAAATAAAATATTAAACAGCTGCTGCGCCGCCAACGATCTCTGATAACTCTTTAGTAATTGCTGCTTGTCGAGACTTGTTGTAAATAAGCGTTAACTCATCTATTACACTTCCGGCATTATCTGAGGCTGCCTTCATTGCAACCATTCTAGCTGATTGTTCAGAAGCCATGTTTTCTGTTAAAGCTTGGTATATAAGTGCCTCAACATAACGAACCATAATGTCATCAATGACTGGCTTTGCCTCAGGCTCATATATATAATCCCACCCCGTTCTTTTCTGTTCTTGTTCTTCTGCTTCTGTACTCTGCACTCGTTCGTCTGTTAATGGCAGCAATTGCTCCATTACAGGCTCCTGCTTCATAGTATTAATAAAACGATTATAGAATATATATACGCGATCAAACCGATCTTCCGTGTAGCCATCAAGCACAACTTTAACCGCCCCAATTAATTTTTCCATATCGGGTGTATCACCTAGCCCCACCACATGAGAAATCACATTAGCTTTTACACGATTCATGAACCCAAGGCCTTTATTACCAATACAGCAAACTTCAAGCTGTTCCTCCGCAGACTCCCACGCTTTCATTTGCCCAAGAGTTTTACGTAGCACATTGGTATTTAGCCCACCACACAAGCCTTTATCAGATGTAACCACGATAATTCCGATTCGTTTAACCGTATCTCGTTCTATCAAAAATGGATGGCGATACTCTGTATTGGCGCGACTCATATGCGCCGCGACATTACGAATCTTCTCGCCATATGGCCGCGCTTTTTTCATACGATCTTGAGCTTTACGCATTTTCGACGCTGCAACCATTTCCATTGCACGCGTAATTTTTTGCGTATTTTTGACGCTTTTTATCTTTGTGCGTACTTCTCTACTACCAGCCATGGATTAATATGTCCCGTTTTGCTTAAATTCTTGAATTGCGGAATCCAATTGGCCTTCAGTTGCACTATCAAGCTCTTTGGTACTTTCAATTGTATCCAATATTCCGCCATGATTACTACGAATATAACCTTTTAGCGCAGACTCAAAAGCTAATGCTCGGCTGACTTCCACATCATCCATATACCCTTGGTTGATCGCAAACAGCGTTAGCGCCATTTCCGAAATACTCAACGTCGCATATTGAGGCTGTTTCATTAATTCAGTTGCCATCTTGCCACGTTCTAGCTGTTTACGTGTCGCCTCATCAAGATCGGAAGCAAACTGAGCAAAAGCTGCCAATTCTCTATATTGAGCTAACGCCAAGCGTATGCCACCACCAAGCTTTTTAATGACTTTTGTTTGTGCTGCACCACCAACTCTTGATACGGACACACCTGCATTGATCGCAGGTCGTATACCTGCATTAAATAAATCCGTCTCAAGGAAAATCTGGCCATCAGTAATTGAAATTACATTCGTAGGCACAAAAGCTGTAACGTCACCGGCCTGTGTTTCGATAATCGGCAAAGCGGTTAATGAACCTGTTTTCCCTTTAACTGCACCATTCGTTTCTTTCTCAACATAGGCAGCACTAACCCTTGCAGCGCGCTCTAATAAACGTGAGTGCAGATAAAAAACATCGCCAGGATACGCTTCACGTCCTGGAGGGCGACGTAACAACAAGGATACTTGCCTATATGCCCATGCTTGTTTGGTCAAGTCATCATAGACAATCAGCGCATCTTCACCTTTATCACGAAAATATTCGCCCATGGTGCAACCGGAATATGGCGCAATAAATTGCAGTGCAGCGGACTCCGACGCTGTTGCTGCAACAACAATCGTATACTCCATTGCACCATGCTCTTCTAATTTACGTACAACGTTCGCAACTGAAGAAGCTTTTTGACCTATTGCAACATAAATACAGGCCATATTTTGGCCTTTTTGGTTGATAATTGCATCAATAGCTACGGCAGTTTTTCCAGTTTGACGGTCACCAATAATAAGTTCACGCTGCCCTCTACCTACAGGAACCATAGAATCAACAGCTTTTAGTCCTGTTTGGACTGGTTGATCTACTGACTGCCTCCAAATAACACCTGGCGCAATTTTCTCAATTGGCTCTGATCTTACTGCGGTTATTGGACCCTTACCATCTATTGGTTGTCCTAGTGAATTTACGACACGTCCAAGCAGTCCCTCACCAACTGGGACCTCTAAAATTCTCCCAGTACATTTAACTGTATCTCCTTCAGAGAGATGCTCATACGCACCCATAATGACGGCACCGACTGAATCACGCTCTAAGTTAAGCGCCAAACCAAAGGTACCGCCAGGGAATTCCAACATTTCACCTTGCATTACATCTGACAAGCCATGTATCCGCACAATACCGTCAGTAACTGATACGATCGTACCTTGCGTCCGGACTTCTGATGTAACAGCAAGACCTTCAATTTTGTCTTTAATCAGCTCGCTGATTTCGGATGGATTTAACTGCATTTCAAATAACTCCTAGCTTTTAAGGGCAATTGCCATGGCTTCTAGTTTACCGCGCACAGAAGTATCGAGAATTTCATCGCCAATTTCG
>JAJFJG010000007.1 GCA_021774265.1 Nitrosomonas sp. | reverse complement strand
TTCTTGATGCATACCAATGTAAAAAAGAAAATTTCGCTCATGAAGCTGCCAATGTAGATGAGTTTATGATTCCTGAGATTAGCGATCAACCCACCCGATTGCCACTTTTTTCTACCAAAGTTGCCGCAGGTTTCCCAAGCCCAGCGGATGATCATGTCGAGAAACGTCTTGATGTCAGTGAATTTCTAATTGATCACGCTGATTCAACCTTCTTCGTTACTATTAAGGGAGAGTCTATGATCGATGCGGGTTTGTTACCGGATGACAAAGCTGTGGTAGATCGATCTAAAACACCAGGCATCGGTGACATTGTGCTTGCAGTGGTTGATCGAGAATTCACCATCAAAATCTTTGATTACGGGACAAACAAAATGCCAATGCTTATGCCAGCCAATTCATCGGGTACTTACAGACCCATTTACATTCGCCCAGACATGCAGTTTGAGATTTTTGGTGTAGTGACAGGATCATTCCGGCGTTTCAAGTGAGTTGTTTGCTGCCGATTTATGTATGGCAGAAAGAATCTTGAAATTATCACGCGGCATTGATATGTCTGACCGTTCTATCGCATTGATTGATGTGAATAACTTCTATGTAAGTTGTGAGCGTGTATTCAATCCCAAACTGGAAGGCAAACCGGTTGTGGTGCTATCTAACAATGACGGCTGTGCGGTTGCCAGAAGCAATGAAGTCAAAGCATTGGGTGTCAAAATGGGGCAGCCCTGGTTTCAATTAAAAAACTTGGCAAAGAAACACGGGATTGTGGCTTATTCATCGAACTATGCTTTGTATGCGGACATGAGCAACCGTGCCATGAGTATATTAGCAACGTTCAGCCCCAATCAAGAAGTGTATTCCATTGATGAATGTTTTCTTGATCTTGCCGGGTTTAAGGCACACAACCTGATTTGCTATGGTCAGCGTATTCGTCAACGAATTAAGCAATGCACAGGATTGCCGGTTTGTGTCGGGATTGGGTCAACCAAAACATTGGCAAAATTGGCTAATCATATTGCCAAAAAGAATCATGAATTTAATGGTGTAGTTGATTTGAACATCATGTCACTCCAAAAGCAGAATGAATGGCTCAGAAAAATCGAAGTCAGTGAAGTATGGGGCATCGGTAGGCGACTTGCTCCTAGACTCCACGAAATGAACATCAAAACTGTGCTGGATCTCAAGCAAGCTTGTCCATCGAGAATGCGCTCCTGTTTTTCAGTTGTCATGGAAAAGATTGTTCGTGAAATCAATGGCACGACCTGTATAGAACTGGAAGAAATCAATCTGCCAAAAAAACAGATCGTCAGTTCACGCTCCTTCGGAATCCCTGTTTCAGATTTAGCGAGTTTGGAAGAATCGGTTTCTCTTTATATCAGCCGTGCAGCAGAAAAATTGCGACGACAGCGTTCATATGCTGGGGCAGTCTTAGTCACTATCCGCACCAGTCCATTCAATGTAAAAGAGTCATATTATGCGAATAGCCTAACGATCCCGCTATCGACGCAAACCAACGATACCGTACTGCTGACCAATATTGCTCTGTGGGGGCTACGAAAAATTTATCGATATGGCTATAAATATCAGAAAGCTGGCGTGATGTTATCAAACCTGGTATCTACGCATAACAGGCAATCCGATCTCTTTAGCTTGGAATTAGTCGATACAAAATCGGATAACCTGATGCAGGTGATCGATCAAATCAATGCCCGCATGGGCAGAAACACGCTCAAATTGGCATCCCAAGGATTCCGGCAGCCTTGGAAGATGAAGCAAGGAAATAAAAGCCCCAGCTACACCACAAGCTGGGATGAGCTAATTTGTGTTACTCAATGACCAGGGTACTGTGTCAATCAGCGTTAAAGTTTTTCTAGTTTTTTTCAACTCGTCATTTTTTAGGGTTCTTCGGCAATACCCCCTTATAAGAAAAGGAAAAAAATAAGGGCTAACAACGTAAAAAACTATATATATAATGTGTTATATAAGATCGTATGACGCATTACGACCCTTTGTTGGAATTTACAAAAACTAATACAGAGTTATTGAAAAATATTATATAGAGCACAATTACTATGATTCGATTACTTATCACATCCGCATTTTTCTTGGTTATTGGTCTTTTAGGCTACAATTATGTTTTGGGTACTGCTCAGGAATAGGAACAAGCACAAGAAATTTTCTGTAAAGGTGCTGAAGTTGTTGGTGCTGGTGCTGATCTTTTAAAATCAGAATATCATAAATATAAAGATGGTAAGTATGATGAAGCATTAGATAATATTAGTAATAGCTTAAGCAAACTCAAAGAAAATGGTGGGGAATTACTTGGAGAAATTGATAGTTGGGAAGAAAGAAAAGATGATTGGGATCATAAGAAAATTGATCTTCAAGAGCGGTTAGATGTCGATTTGGATTCTATTAGTGAAGAAAAACTTGAAAGAGACTTTGCTGCACTAGAAGAAGAAAGGAAAGTGTTGGAAAGTGAGGGAACACGACTAAAAGATAAATCGGAGTAATTGTAATCCCGTATTCCGTTCTCACCGCTTTTGTTGAGTCGACGATTAACCAAGTCGTCGCTAAGCGAATGGTTAAAAACAGCAAATGCAATGGACGAATAAAGATGCACATTATATGTTGAAAACAAGAACAACGATGCTGAATAAGGATTTACACCGCAACTATCGAACGATAGTATCCGGGATTGAAGATCGATAAAAACGTGGAAAGACGTGCGCCAATTTTAAAAATGGCGGCCTAATTTGAAAATACACCCCATTTTTATGCTCTCTATCTAAGCGTGAAATAGCCGCTGATAGCCAATGGTAGTCATAGAATGCTACAAAAAGATTGTGACAAAATGGTGTTGGGTGCTCCAATAGTGCAGTAAAAAGGCATCAAACAGAGATAAAGGTCATCCTGTTCATAAAAAAGAGGGTGTTAACAACAAAACTTCTACTAAATCCAGTGAAACTTCAGAGCCTTTTGTTGATTAGCACCCTATCTTTAGACCCAGAAGAAATCACCAGTGCCTGAGAAATTAAAAGTGCGAGTTTTGGTTTTTATTTGTGAGATATTGTTAGATGATTGAGGTGCTGTTTCTGGCTATTGCATTAAGTATGGATGCTTTTGCTGTGTCTGTCGGATTGGGTTCAAAACAGAAAGAAAAACCAACAGCCTTAGCGTTTATGGCTGGAGCTTATTTTGGACTATTTCAAGCACTAATGCCTCTAGTAGGTTATCTTGGCGGGAAGGGCGTATTAAGCTGGATTGATGCGTATGCACCTTGTGTTGCATTCCTGTTACTTGTATTGATAGGCGGAAAAATGATTTATGAGTCATTTTCTGAAGGGATTGAAGAAGATATGTTGCAAACAACCCATAGAATCATGCTGATGCTTGCTATTGCAACAAGTATTGATGCCATGGCTGCTGGTTTTGCATTAACTTTACTAGATGTCAATCCCTTTGTAGCCTGTTTTATTATTGGTATGACTACTTACGCTTTTAGTGTCGCAGGCGTCTTTATTGGAGCAAAAAGTGGTACATGGTTAGAAAGCAAAGCGGAGTTATTTGGAGGAATTGTTCTTGTTTTAATTGGCTTGAAAATACTACTAGAATGAGTCATCGACATTGTGTTACGTACTTTTATGCAGAATAACCCAACAATTTGTTCATGAAAAATAGGCCGAGAGTAAAACCACGTTAAAAATTACATTCTTTCAAATATTAGACAGGACTATTTGACCACAACAGTTCTGTGAGAGCTTGAGGGGGAGGTTCCTTCGGGCGACTCGACCGAAAAGCCCTTTCGTAATTGTCGTCGAACATATTTATGAGAAACAATTTAGTTTGGGGTTATTCCGGCATCACGATCTCTCATTCCTCAAGCGTAACAGGTGTTACAAATCCCTAAGGTTTTATTGCAAGCACCGAACAATCAAGTTGGTTGAGAATGGTTTCTGCCGTATTGCCCATAAAAAAACCAGAGATGCCCGTACGAGCTACCGTGCACATGACGACGAGATCGGCCTTAATCCCTGACCACAATATTTGTGAGTCCTATAAGACTTCGTAATAGAATTTCAGAGAAAATATCACTAAGGAATCCCGGGGCTAATTCTGGAATTTCTCAATAGTTGATAAGTTCCACCAAAAGTACGTTAATGCATTATTTATACTGGAACGGCTATGCACATAGCTGCAAAAACCGCTAGATTGTTTTTCTAGGGAAGAAATAATACATGGTCTTTAATTATTCCCCCAAAAAAGGTCCAGTTACATCATAACTGTCAGTAGGCGCAGTGACAGGATTTAATCCTAGTATTATGGCCATAGCTGCTGCCAGTGAATTAGTGACTGATTTGCCCTTTTGGTGGGGTGGCGCATACATAGCTGGGTGGGCTTTTCGCCCAGTTAGAATAAAATTACAGGCA
>JAJFJG010000060.1 GCA_021774265.1 Nitrosomonas sp. | reverse complement strand
TAGAAGGTATAATTTGTTTTTATTATTAGGATTGCACTGAATGTTTGGTGTGTAGAATTATGGCAGTCAGTAATTGCGAAGAAATTACATCGGAAAAACAGAAGAGCCGCTTAAAGCCGCCTCCAATGTATAAGGTTTTATTATTAAATGATGATTTCACTCCAATGGAGTTTGTTGTTGAAGTGTTGCAGACTTTCTTTTTCATGAGTCAGGAGCAAGCAACTGAAATTATGTTCGAAGTTCATACAGACGGCTCAGGTGTGTGTGGTATTTATCCGGGTGACATAGCAATGACTAAAGTTAAACAGGTGGTTAAATTTGCTAGGGAGCACCAGCATCCACTTAGGTGTGTAATGGAAGAGGAGAAAATCTGAAATGATCGCTCATGAATTAGAGATTAGTTTGCATATGGCATTTGTTGAGTCAAGACAAAAGCGTCATGAATTTATAACAGTAGAGCACTTATTGTTGGCCATGCTTGATAATATTAGTGCAGTAGAAGTACTAAATGGTTGTTCCGTCAATATTGAAGAATTACGTACTTTATTGTTGGATCATGTTGTTCGACATACCCCTACTGTGAGTGGTGGCGGAGAGGTTGACACACAGCCAACATTAGGTTTTCAGCGAGTCATTCAACGCGCTATTTTGCATGTTCAGTCTTCTGGAAAAAAAGAAGTAACTGGCGCCAATGTTCTGGTTGCTATTTTTGGTGAGAAAGACTCGCATGCAGTCTATTTTTTGCAACAAAAAGGTTTGTCACGTTTGGATGTGGTAAATTTTCTGTCACAAAATGTTACAAAAGCGTCACAGAGTAATGAGATCAAACCTGACAGTAATGATGATAGTGAACAAGAACAGAGTACAGGGGGGGTACTGGAGAGCTATACAGTCAATCTAAATGCTCAAGCGCTATCAAACAAAATCGATCCGTTGGTCGGTCGTGATAAAGAACTAGAGCGTGTGGTTCAAACATTATGTCGTCGACGTAAGAATAATCCCTTGTTGGTTGGTGAAGCGGGTGTGGGGAAAACAGCGATTGCAGAAGGGCTCGCAAAACGTATTGTTGAAGGTGGTGTACCAGATGTTTTACTGAATTACCAAGTTTACGCATTAGATCTGGGCGCATTATTAGCAGGCACAAAATATCGAGGTGATTTTGAGCAGCGTTTGAAAGCAGTATTAAAACAGTTGATCGAAAATAATGACACGATTTTATTCATTGATGAAATTCATACGCTGATTGGTGCAGGCGCCGCATCGGGTGGCACTTTAGATGCTTCTAATCTTCTGAAGCCTGTGTTAGGCACAGGACAGCTTAAATGTATTGGCGCCACAACATATACTGAGTTTCGCGGGATTTTTGAGAAAGATCATGCGTTATCGCGGCGCTTTCAGAAGATTGATGTGCCTGAGCCCAGTGTGGATGAAACCATCGCAATTCTACGTGGTCTTAAGTCGCGTTATGAATTGCATCATAAGGTTAAATATACTGCCGTTGCGCTGACAACTGCGGCTGAATTATCTGTTCGTTATATTAATGATAAATTTTTGCCGGATAAAGCAATTGATGTGATTGATGAGGCGGGCGCTGCGCAGCGTATATTGCCAAAATCCAGGCAGCGGAAGATTATTGGTAAACACGAAATTGAGAATATCGTTGCTAAAATTGCACGAATTCCGCCGCAGAATATATCAAGTAATGACCGCAATAAACTGAAGATGCTCGGTCGTGATTTGAAAGCGATTGTGTTTGGCCAAGATCCGGCGATTAATGCATTGACGGCTGCTATCAAAATGGCTAGAAGTGGTTTGGGTGACTCACGAAAGCCTGTTGGTTCGTTTCTTTTCTCAGGCCCAACAGGTGTTGGTAAAACTGAGGTGGCTCGCCAATTAGCTTTTGCGCTAGATGTTCATTTGCATCGTTTTGATATGTCTGAATACATGGAGCGTCATGCGATATCCCGTTTGATTGGTGCACCTCCAGGTTATGTTGGGTTTGATCAAGGCGGTTTACTGACTGAAATGATTATCAAGCACCCTTATTCAGTATTGTTGCTTGATGAAATTGAAAAAGCGCACGTGGATATTTTTAATATTTTGTTGCAAATAATGGATTATGGAACACTCACCGACAACAATGGCCGTAAAGCGGACTTTCGTAATGTAATTATTATTATGACGACAAATGCAGGTGCTGAATCATTGACTAAAACATCAATCGGTTTTACTAAGTCAGCCCATGCAGGTGATGAAATGGCTGATATAAAACGAATGTTTACACCAGAGTTTCGCAATAGACTGGATGCAACAATATCATTCTCTCCGTTGAATAAAGGCGTTATCTTACAAGTGACAGACAAGTTCCTCATGCAACTTGAAGCGCAGCTACAAGAAAAGAAAGTAGAGGCAACATTCACGGATAAATTGCGGAATTATCTTGCTAAGAATGGTTTTGATCCGCTGATGGGCGCACGGCCTATGACACGCCTTATTCAAGATACTATTCGTAGTGCACTTGCTGATGAGTTATTATTTGGGCGACTTGTTCATGGCGGGAAAGTAACGGTTGATGTAGATAAGAAGGGTAAAATAAAGCTTAAGTTTGAAGAAGAAGCGGTAGCAGTTGCAGTTCCTTAAGCTATGTCCGAGACTGATGGTTATTATGCCGCAGGTTATGCAAGGTATAAATGAGGTATTTCCTGAGTTGCTTTGCTGTAGCAATCGTTGTTTCTCTATTAACACTGAATACAGCTTCTGCTGAAGCCATTTATCAATGGCGACTCGCGATGTCTTGGCCGGAAGGGACGCCAATGCTGCACAACGCAGCTGCGCGTTTTGCTCGTAATGTAGAGGTGATGTCTGGAGGCCGGATGCGTATCATTGTTGATGCGCCAGGTCGACATAAAGCGCCACTTGGTGTGTTTGATATGGTTCGATCTGGTGCTTATGAAATGGGGCATACCGCTTCTTATTATTACAAAGGTAAAGATCCCGCAACGACCTACTTCACAACTGTGCCATTTGGCATGACACCTACCGAAATGAATGCTTGGTATTATTATGGTGGTGGCCTGGAATTATTAAATGAGGTTTATGCGAGGCATAATATCGTTGCTTTCCCTGCTGGAAATACGCACCTTCAGATGGGCGGGTGGTTTAGGAAAGAGGTTAATTCACTTGAGGATCTAAAGGGTTTAAAAATGCGTATTCCCGGCCATGCCGGTGAAGTTGTTGAAAAAGTCGGCATGAAACCCATAAGTATTCCTCCCGGAGAACTTTATACAGCACTAGAACGTGGCACAATTGATGCGGTTGAATGGGCGGGGCCTGCTAATGACGTGAGGATGGGATTTTACAAGCTTGCGCCATATTACTACACCGGCTGGCACGAGCCGGGCGCGGAGTTACACGTTTTTATTAACAAAGAACAATATAGAGCGCTACCAGAAGATTTACAAGTAATGATCGCTATCTCAGCAAAAGAAGTCTCCCTCGATATTTTGTCAGAAGCCTTCTATCGCAACGTCGTAGCATGGGAGGAGATGAAGAAAGAAAGTGAAATCAATGTTCGTACTTTTCCCGATGACGTTTTAAACGCGCTCAAAAAAGCCAACGATGAATTGCTCAATGAAGTGGCAGAAAGATCACCAATGGCAAGAAAAGTTATTGAAAGCCAGAAAGCCTTCCTCGATCAGTCTAAAGATTGGTCTAGAATTACTGATGAAGATTATTTGAAACTGCGGTAGTGACTAGGTTTATGTGTTTAGTACATCAGACATTTACACGCTACTTGTTCTCAATACGAATATTCTAAGTATAAAGACTATATCTCTGCTTCTGCTGGTAATGGTAAGATACGCATTTTCTCAGTTTCTCATCATTTTAAAGGACTGATATCACCATGTTTTCCCAGAAACAAACTATAGAAAGCACCGACCCAGACTTATGGCAAGCAATCAAAGGCGAAGTACAGCGCCAAGAAGATCATATTGAACTCATTGCTTCCGAGAATTATGTAAGCCCTGCCGTTATGGAAGCACAGGGTTCTGTTTTAACCAATAAATATGCAGAAGGTTATCCAAGAAAACGTTATTACGGTGGTTGTAAGCATGTTGATATTGTTGAGCAACTTGCGATTGATCGATTGAAAGCCTTGTTTGGCGCGGAGTATGTTAATGTCCAGCCACATTCTGGCTCGCAAGCCAACGCAGCTGTTTATCTGTCTGCTTTAAAACCGGGTGATACATTGCTTGGTATGTCATTGGCTCATGGTGGCCATTTAACACATGGTTCATCGGTTAGTTTTAGCGGCAAGATTTTTAATTCTGTTTCATACGGCCTTCGCGATGATAATGAAGAGTTGGACTACGATCAAGTCGCTCAATTGGCTTATGAGCACAAACCTAAAATGATTGTTGCCGGCGCTTCTTCTTATGCGCGAGTCATTGATTGGAAACGTTTCCGCAAGATTGCAGATGAAGTGGGTGCTTATCTGTTTGTTGATATGGCGCATTATGCAGGATTGGTGGCAGCGGGCTACTACCCAAATCCAGTTGGTATTGCTGATTTTGTGACGAGTACAACCCATAAAACATTGCGTGGCCCACGTGGCGGCATTATTATGGCAAAACCTGAGTTCGAGAAGGCGCTAAATTCTGCAATTTTCCCGCAAACCCAGGGTGGGCCATTGATGCATGTTATCGCGGCTAAAGCAGTGGCTTTTAAAGAAGCATCCACAAAAGAGTTCAAGGATTATCAAGAGCAGGTTATTGAGAACGCACGTGTAATGGTTAAGGTGCTAAAGAACCGCGGTTTACGTATTGTGTCTGGACAGACAGATTGCCACATGTTTTTAGTTGATCTTCAAGCAAAGAATCTTACGGGTAAAAAAGCAGAAGCAGCGTTAGAACTTGCACATATTACGGTGAACAAGAATGCTATTCCTAATGATCCGCAGAAACCTTTTGTGACGAGTGGCATACGTATTGGTACACCTGCAATGACAACTCGTGGGTTTAAAGAGATTGAAGCTGAGCAACTAGGAAATTTGATCGCAGATGTGTTGGAGGCGCCAGAGGACGAGGCTGTGTTGTCACGAGTTGCAGAAGAAGCAAAAAGCTTATGTGTTAAATTCCCCGTTTATGGGGATTGATTCTTGCCATTGTTGAGTCGACGAATATAAACCAAAAATAAGTGCTATGAAGTGTCCATTTTGTAATGCGGATGAAACTGGTGTTATTGATTCTCGCGTCAGCGAGGAGGGTGATAAAATTCGTCGACGGCGGCGTTGTCTGACATGTGATAAACGTTTTACGACCTATGAAACGGTTGAGTTACGTTTACCACAAGTGGTCAAGCATGATGGTAATCGCACTGAATTTGATCGAAATAGATTATTGACGGGTTTTGCGCGCGCTTTGCACAAACGCCCTGTTCCAACCGAGTTGGTTGATGCTGCTATTGATCGTGTTGTACATAAATATCTAAGTTTGGGTGAACGTGAAGTTTCATCACGTAGTATTGGTGAGAGCGTGATGGAAGAACTCTACAAGCTGGATGATGTGGCATATATTCGATTCGCATCTGTTTACAAAAGCTTTCAAGATGGTGATGATTTTCGTGATGCGATTAAGGAAGTACAAAAGCCGCGTTCTAAGAAGGCCGCGAAGAAATAATCAAAATTCTCAATCCTATGTTCTCTTCAACGGATCATGCTTGTATGTCTCAGGCTTTGCAGCTTGCTGAGAAAGGACTTTTTAGCACAACGCCGAACCCTCGGGTTGGTTGCGTTGTCATGCGTGATAATCAAGTTGTGGGCCGAGGTTGGCATGAACGTGCAGGTCAAGCTCATGCAGAGATCAACGCACTTAAACAAGCAAGTGCGACAGCAAAAAATGCAACGGTTTATGTGACATTGGAACCGTGTAGTCATCATGGCCGCACACCGCCTTGTGTCGAGGCCCTGATTCATGCAGGGGTTGCCAAAGTCATTGTGGCAATGGAGGATCCTAACCCGTTAGTATCTGGTAAGGGTTGTGCATTATTAAGACAAGCCGGTATTGAGGTGCAGGTTGGTTTGATGGAAGCCCAGGCAACTGCGCTTAATATTGGTTTTGTCCATCGAATGCAGCATAAGCGTCCATGGATTCGACTAAAAGTTGCAACCAGTTTGGATGGAAAAACCGCACTAAATAATGGCGTAAGTCAATGGATTACCGGTGAGGCTGCACGGCAAGATGGACATTGCTGGCGTGCGCGCTCATGTGCAATGTTGACTGGCATTGGTACGATAAAGGCGGATGATCCCCAGCTTACTGTACGTCACATTAAAACTTCTCGCCAACCATTGCGCGTTGTCGTGGATAGTCGCCTAGAATTACCGCTGGATGCTAAATTGTTGCAGGGTGGTCGAGCCATTATTTTTTCAGCAGTCAGTAACCATGAGAAATTTGCTGCGTTGAAAGATTTGGGTGCAACAGTGATCGAAATTTCAGATGCAAATGGTGATGTAGATTTGGTTGAAATGATGCGAAATCTAGCTGACCTTGAAGTAAATGAATTATTGGTTGAAGCAGGAAGCAAACTGAACGGAGCACTTGTTAAAGCCAGGTTGGCCGATGAGTTGATCATGTTTATTGCGCCACAGTTGTTGGGTGATAAAGCGCAAGGTATCTTGAATTTTCATGAATTAACGTGTCTCGAACAGAAATTTAAGCTTGATATTCAAGATTTGCGTATGGTCGGTCAAGACATTCGTATCGTAGCTAAATTTCTGTAGTTTTTAATAAGGTTTTTTTGCCAGTTTACGCTGCAGTGTGCGGCGGTGCATATTTAGTATCCTTGCGGTTACAGAAATATTGTTATCGTTCTCATTTAATATCCGGTGGATATATTCCCATTCAAGCCGTCCGACGGATAGCGGGCTTGTACTGATAGGCGTGTCTGTATTGCCGGTGGTGCGTTCAAATGCAGCCATGATCTCATCTGCATCGACGGGCTTCGCGAGGTAATGTGTTGCGCCTAGTTTGATTGCTTCAACAGCCGTGGCAACACTAGCATAACCGGTCAGCATAACAATACGTGTTCCCGGATCCAGTGCTCTCAATTTCTCCACAAAGGTTAAGCCAGAATCAGTGGATAGCTTTAAATCAACAATGGCATATTCAGGTGTGGAAGTTTCAGCGTACACCTCGGCTTGTTCTATGGTGTGCGCGCAATGGACGCTAAATCCACGTTTCGTCATGGCTTTTGCAAGTACTTCGCAAAAAACGACATCGTCATCGACAATTAATAAACTAGGATCGTCGCTGGTTTCAATTGAGGGTGATGCTGGCTCTGTCATAGTTATGAATGTATTAGAGGAAGTTTTACCTGCGTGCAGGCACCACCATCCGGGTGGTTGAATAAATGAACGCTGCCACCAAGTCGTTCAATATTGGCGTTGGCTAGAAATAAACCGATGCCAAAGCCCTGACCTGGTATTTTGCTGGTAAAGAAAGCTTCACCCGCACGTTGGGTAGCCTCAGCGGTAAGACCTGCACCATCATCTATAATTTCAAGGTGCAAGACCTCATTAACCCAATTGCTTTTAATATCAACGCGCGTGGAAGAAGCATCGGCTGCATTATTTAATAAATTTAAAAGTGATTGGTTTAATAGTTGGGTGTTCATTATTTGTGGTGTTGGTTTTTTGCCGCCACAGTGATAAGTGTATTTGATTGAAGGACGAATCAATTGCCATTTATCTAGAAGCTGTTGTAGAAAATAATCAACTGGTTGGCCATTGCCTTCTTCGGTTCTATCTTGTCCAGCTTTGGCTAATAATCGTGTTAACGTTTGTTTGCAATGCGTGACCTGGTCGCGCAGAATGCGAATGTTGCTTTGAAACTCTTCATCATGGGTATATTCTTGTTGTAACTCTTTAGACACAATGGCCATGGTTGACAGTGGTGTGCCAAGTTCATGTGCCGCACTGGCCGCCTGAGTACCTAAGGCAATAATCTGTTCATTACGTAAGGCTTGCTCGCGTGCCAGAGCTAAATCTTTGTCACGGTCACGTGTTGATCTACTCATTTTTACAACAAACCAAGCAATGATGACCGTGCTTAAAACAAACGTCAGCCACATGCCAGATACATGTAAATTGAATTCTACGAGATGTTTGCTATGATCGTGAGGTAAAGGTACATAGTTGAATAAAAGTAAGGTATAACAACTGATGGTAATGGTTGCCATTACCCATGTGTAGCGCCATGGTAAGATAGCCGCAGCAATTGTTAATGGTAACAAGAACAGTGAAATAAATGGATTGGTTGACCCACCACTGAAATATAACAGCGCACTGAGTGCAAAAACGTCAATGAGTAATTGGAAAAAGAACTCAAGATTAGAAACGGGCCAGTTACGATGTAAGCGTAGCCAAGTAACGAAATTCAGGATGCTGAGTAAGACAACCACGATGATTAATGCCGTCCATGGTAATGCTATATTAATTGTCCAATAGACTAAACCAATGGTTAGGCACTGCATTGCGATGGAAATATTTCTTAACAGAAATAATCGCCGTAAATTGTCTTTTAGTGGTGATAGACTGATGTCACTTAACATATGCTTGCCTGACCTGATTTCTTTTTATTATAAGTAGGACATTAACCTAAATTATGCGTTTTGACCATATGGCAGATTGTCGCATAGATTGGAAATGCAATAGGTGGAAGATCGTTGCGAACGACTTATTCTTGGTTTAATACGTTTTCATTAACGCTGCTTTCGGTGGTTGTTGGTGGTGTAACTGCTTATGCTTCACTTGGTTTTTTGATGGCAATTGGTTTATTACATGAACTATTTGTGGGTGAATCAGGTGCTAGTTTCTATAGCCATCTTGCAGGCATGTCTTCCATTTATCTATTCATGATACCGGTTTTTGGGGCTGTTATTGTTAGTTTAATAGTGACATATGGTGTGCCTGGACGCTGTAACTATGGACCTGCGGATGTGATTCAGTCGGCGCGCCATGGTGATGGCAAAATGTCTGCTCGTGAAGGACTTACGAATGCAATAGCAAGCATTGTTTCAATAGGTAGCGGAGCTTCCGTAGGGCGATATGGGCCTGTTGTCCATTTGGGTGCAACACTGGCCGCGTGGCTGGCTGAAAGATGCCGTTTGGACGAAGACCGACGTAAGACGATTCTTGCGTGCGGCGTGGCCGGCGTTATCTCTGCATCATTTTCAGCGCCATTGGCGGGTGTTGTTTTTGCACATGAAGTTGTTATCGGGCGGTTTAGTATTCGCTCGGTTATGCCTATTGTTATTTCTTCTGTTGTAGCAGCGACTATTGCCGAGTATCACGAGATTGTCGGTGCACTCTTTGTGCTTCCAGTTCTTTCTGTAGCTTTTTCATGGGAATACTTGATTTTTGCTATTGTAGGGGCCGTCGGCGGTTGTTTGGCGGTCTTTTTCATGGCGATGATGCACCAGTTCAATCAGATGGCTCAACATGTGCCAGGGCCACCAATTGTCCGTGCTTTGTGCGGTGGAGCGTTACTGGGAATAATTATTGTTATTTTTCCAGAGACATTTGGGTTGGGCGAAAGAGTGATTCAAGATGCACTTAACTTAGAAATAACGATGGGTATCTTATTGCTGTTAGTGTTGGCAAAATTGTTGGCAACATCAGTGAGTTTTGCGGCAGGATTTTCCGGCGGTGTATTTGGGCCGGCGCTTTTTCTTGGTGCCATGATGGGAACAGCTATTGGTTTTGGTGTGGGTGAATTAACAGGCCTAGCATCATCGCCTGCTGTGTACGGAGTAGCAGGTATGGGTGCTGTTGTAAGTCGCGTTATTGGTTCTCCCATCGCGACTATTTTATTGGTATTTGAATTAACCGGCAGCTACACGTTGATGACAGCAGTTATGGTGTCCGTTGTTGTGGGTAGGACGGTAACGGGTTCATTCTTTAATCATTCCTATTTTTATTATCAATTGCGGTTACGTGGTGTGAACCCGGATGAATCGAGAACACAAAAACGATTACGTGAAATTAAAATCAACAAACTGACTGTTAAGTCGCCGGTTATCTTGATAGGTGATGTTACGGTGCAGGTTGCGCGTGAGATGCTTGTTCAGCACAGTGCCAGTGAAGCCTATGTCATTGACAGTGAAAGGCGATTGTTAGGGCGAGTCGATGCTGTGACGTTGCTTGAAATTAGTCGTGAAGCGTCATGCGATCAGTCAATCACATGTTTCTTATCCAAGCCTAAAATCGTTTTGCAAGAACAGATGAATCTATTAGAAGCGACCACAGCATTACAGTCATCAACTGAAAATGGTATTCCTGTCATTGATAATGGAGTGTCGCGACAATTTATAGGCATTGTTGATAAAAATGTGTTGATGCAAGCTGTCTTGCGTGCAGCAACAGATACTTGAAAAAGCGCGTTCAGATGCTGAGTGCTAACCGAATCGCTAAAGCCATGGTAACTAATAGTTTTTTCAGTTAGAATCGGAGTCCAATTTTACCTAGCCAATCCTATTGTTTTTTTAGGCGTCTTTTATGATCCTTGTTCTCACACCGGATACCCGGCCCGATAGTCCGGAATACAAACAGTTACTCGCCTTTCTAGCCAATCTTCCTGGTATCTCAACGCGTGTCCATAATGAAGTTGGTGTTGAACAAACATTGACTGAAGTTTACCTGATTGGCAATACGAAAGCCTTATCAATGGAAGACATGGGTCGTCTCCCATGTGTTGATCGCGTGGTGCGTATTTCGGAAGAGTATCGTGTATTAGGGCGGCACAAGAATGACGACAGGGCGACACACTTTGACTATAATGGCGTGCGCTTTGGTCAAGATAACCTTAATGTGTTTGCTGGGCTTTGTGCTGTTGATACATTAGATCATGTTGAGATGATGATGAAGGCATTGCAGGAACATGGTCAAGTATGTACTCGCATGGGCGCTTATAAGCCACGGACCAGTCCTTATTCCTTTCAAGGTCATGGTAAAGCATGTCTTCCCTATGTTTTCGACTTGGCGGGAAAATATGGGATGAAAGTCATTGCAATGGAGATTACGCATGAATCGCATGTCGATGAAATTCTTGAAGCGCTGCATCAGACAGGTAACCCAACAGGGGTTATGTTGCAGATTGGTACACGTAATACGCAAAATTTCGAATTATTGAAAATTGTCGGACGCCAACAAGAATTTCCTGTACTGATTAAACGTGGTTTTGGTATTACACTAGACGAGTCACTCAATGCAGCGGAATACTTAGCTTCAGAAGGCAATCGCAGAGTGATATTCGGTTTGCGTGGTATGAAAACAAACATGGGTGACCCACATCGTAATTTTGTGGATTTTGCGCAAGTACCAGTGGTTCAGCGCTTAACACGCATGCCGGTATGTATTGATCCATCGCACTCAGTTGGCGCACGCACTTGTTCGCCGGAAGGCATGTTAGATGTGATGCATGTGACAGCGCAAGGTATTATTGCCGGTGCTAATATGGTTTTGGTGGATTTCCACCCAGTACCGAACAAAGCGTTGGTTGATGGCCCACAAGCATTGCTTATGAAAGAGTTGCCATTGTTTTTAGAAGATATTCGTATTGCACGTGAGGCTTATAAGAAGCGTATGGCCTTGATTGCGCAATACCAGCAAGGATAATGTCTGTGGTTATTTCAGCCTGGATAAATATTGATTTTGTGGAGAAAAACAAATGATCAAAGTAATGCTTTCAAATCCAAGGGGTTTCTGCGCTGGCGTGGATCGTGCAATTGGAATTGTGGAGCGAGCACTTGATATGCATGGTGCGCCGATTTACGTACGTCACGAAGTGGTACACAATCGATTTGTTGTTGAAGATTTAGAGCAAAAAGGTGCTGTCTTTGTTGAAAATCTTGATGAGGTGCCAGCAGAAAGTATTTTGATTTTTAGTGCACACGGGGTTTCTCATGCGGTTAGAAAAGAAGCCGATGCGCGTAATTTGAAAGTATTTGACGCTACTTGTCCATTGGTAACAAAAGTCCATGTAGAAGTCGCTAAAATGCGTCGGGAAGGCAAAGAGATAGTGATGATTGGCCATCAAGGTCACCCTGAAGTTGAAGGTACAATGGGACAAATTGAAGGCGATAATAAGGGTATGTATTTGGTGGAAACAGAAGCCGATGTTGAAACAATACCCGTTAAAAATAAGGATAATTTGGCTTATGTGACCCAGACAACTCTATCAGTTGATGATGCAGCACGTATTGTTGATGCACTAAAATTACGTTTCCCAAAAATCACCGGCCCCAAGAAAGATGATATTTGCTATGCTACACAAAACCGTCAAGATGCGGTCAAGCATATGATTAAAGAATGTGATTTGGTGATTGTTGTCGGTTCACCCAATAGTTCAAATTCTAATCGTCTGTGTGAAGTAGCACAAAATGCAAATGTTGAGTCTTACATGGTTGATCGTGCTGAACAATTAGAAGAACAGTGGTTCATGGGTAAAGAGCGCATCGGAATTACTGCAGGCGCTTCAGCACCTGAAATTTTGGTGCAACAAGTAATCGCACGCCTTAAACAAATCTGCGCAGAGCAAACAGGTAACAAAGTGGAGATTGAGGAATTAAGCGGTGTGATCGAATCTATCGTATTTCCTTTGCCAAAAGCCTAAGCAATTTATAGATGGTAAAAAATTTTTTATTGGTGGCTTTTCTTATCGTTGCGGCTTCCTCAGTTCAAGCTAAATGGGTCGAGGTTGGTGCTAATGTAGAAATGGGTGAGACTTATTTTTTTGACCCAGATACAACACAAAATAATGGTCATCTAAGAAAAATTTGGGTGTTGTTAAACTACCAAGAGAAACAAGTCGGTGGCCATCATTCAGTTAAAACCTTTTATGAGTTTGACTGTAATGAAAGAAAAGTAAGATCAGTCACCATGCTGTTATATTCAGACCTGAATGCCTTGGGTGATGTCGTTGGCGCGCATCATAAAGAAGAACCAGAGCCTTGGACGAGTTTCTCGCCTAATTCAATATTCAATGAAATATCAGAAATGTTGTGTGTTGTTGAGTAGTCCTAACTTTCATTAACAAACTGAATTTTGTTATTGCTGAGTTCATCGGAAAGTTAATCTTTTTCGATAGACTCAGCGATGCTTCAATTTGAAAGCTAATGAAATATCAGCGCATTTCCCAGGCTTTATAGGTCGTTTCTCTGTCAAAGTTGTCCCAAATATGGGCTGGCTGAGGTATGGGTGTGGTTGGAACCAAGAACGTTGCAATATCAAGAGCGCCTGTACCCAAACGCCCCACCATATGCACTAAACCGGTAAAAAAGCCCGCTGTCATACCATAGGTTGCACCTTTTTTGCGTCCAGTGACCATCATGGTTTTAGGAACTTCCACCACACCAGTCACAACATTGGCAATACCAGTGCCGAGTTTTTCACCAATTTTGGCAGGATAATTATGTGCCATCGCTGATTGTGATGACAGAAAAAATATGATTAACGTGACTGACAACAGTTTGAAGACTTGAATCATAAAGGACTCCGTAAAAAAATAATATTAAAAAAAGGTTAATAAGTTAGCGGGGTGCAAAGTCAATCAGAATTTCTATCGCAAACTCATTATTTGCCATGCGTTTTGTTCGGCATGGTTTTTGAGGGTTGGGTCAGGATTAACCGCAACAGGATGGGTTACTTTTTCAAGCAAAGGTAAATCGTTTAGCGAGTCACTATAAAACCAGCTTTGCAGAAAAGACATCCAGGTCAGGTTGTGTGCATCCAGCCAATTTTCAAGCCGAGTTATTTTTCCTTCTCTAAAACAAGGGGTACCCACCACTTTACCGGTAAATTCCCCGTCTTTTTGCTCGGCTTCTGTTGCGATTAAATTTTCTATGCCTAAGGCTTGTGCAATGGGTGCTGTGACGAAACGATTGGTGGCGGTGATGATAATGCATAAATCACCATCAAGCCGGTGTTTCTCAATTAATTTTCGGGTGCCGGGTGCGATAATTGGCAAAATCTTTTGTGACATGAATTCGCGGTGCCATGCGTCCAATTGGACGCGGGGATGGCGTGCCAATGGCTTGAGTTGGAAATTTAAAAATTCGTGAATATCGAGTGTGCCGTCTTTATATTGTTCATAAAACTCAAGGTTACGTGCTTCATGCAGCTCACGATCCAGTGCTTTTTGTTCGATTAAAAATTGCGCCCATTCAAAGTCACTATCACCCGCTAGTAATGTGTTGTCAAGATCAAATAATGCTAAATTCATGAAGTCTCCTGCAATAATTCACGTAATAGTGGAACCGTAATCTGACGCTTGTTCGCGAGTGAATAACGACCCAGCGCGTCTATTGTTTCAATTAATGATAGTAGATCACGTCTTTCGTGATGTAATAAATAATCACACACCTCCTGTGGTAAATCAAATCCACAATTAGTTGCGTGATGTTTCATTGTTTTTGTTTTTTCTTCATCCATAAGCTCGTGAGCACGATACACCAAGCCCCAACCCAATCGTGTGACTAGATCCTGGCGTAAGTTTAATTGTGCGGGCGCTAATTGTCCGCTAACTATCAAAAAAATATTGCTTTCATCACGGATTTGATTGTAAAGATTAAATAATTTTATTTGCGATGGCATGTCAAGAAGATCGACATCATCAACTAAAACACAGTCAATTTTCTCATTAATGCCAAAGTCGCAATCGGTTTTGCATGAAAAATGTACCGGGCTTAAACCCTTTTGACTAAATGCCTGAGTCATTGCCTGCAATAGATGGCTTTTGCCGCATCCGGGGTCGCCCCAAATATAAATAAATCGCTCGCGTTCTTGGTTTGCTACAATGCGCTGTAAAAGTGCCAATAGCTCAACATTACGTCCCGGTAAGAAATTAGCCAGTGTTGGTAAAGCAGGTGGTGCGATGTCTAATAAGAGTTGCTGCATATGGGTGTCTACGACTTATAAAGATTGCTTTCCAAATATTGTTGGTGGATATGGCGTAGCCATACCAACAGCACTGCGCTGACAGGTAACGCCAACAATATACCAAAGAACCCAAATAACTGGCCAAATGCAAGTAACGCAAAAATCACAATAACCGGGTGTAAACCAATTCTATCGCCGACTAGCCAAGGTGTAATTACCATGCCCTCAAGTAGTTGGCCTGCACCAAATACTACCCACACAATGATGACACCATTCCAATCCTGAAACTGCATAACTGCCGCAAAGGTTGCCAATATTAAGCCGACAATCATACCGAGATAAGGAACAAATACCAGTATGCCAGCAAGTAAACCAATGGGAAGCGCAAACTCAAGCCCAACGAACCATAGGCCAGTAATATAGAAAATACTCATTATCAGGATGACAGCCAACTGACCACGAAGAAATTCGGCCAGAATACGATCCGTGTCATGCGCCAACTCATTGACCTTGTCATGCCAATAACGCGGAATCATTTCATCAATATTTTTAACAAAAAGATCCCAATCACGGAGTAAATAAAATAATACTACCGGTACTAACAGCAAATTAACAAAGAATTCAACAATTACCATGCCGCCACTGGTGAGCGAAGGCAACACCTTTGCAGCAATACCCCCGGCACTTTGCCAATGATCGATAAATGCTTGTTTAAGCACTGTCACATCCGGCTGTAGGTTCAAGTTAAAACGAGTTTCCAACCATGGAATGACAGTGTTTCTAAGTATATCAAGATAAACGGGCATTTTTGCAATCAAGCGGGAGGCTTCTTTCTCAAACAGCGGCACCATAATCAGTATCAATGCACCAAATGCTCCCAGTAAGAGCAGCATGACCAGCGCTGTGCCAATGGTACGTGGTATTTTCTTTGCGGACAATTGGGCGACCATTGGATTGCAGATATAAGCAATCACAGCGGCCAATAAAAATGGCGTGAGTATCGGGCTTAACAGGTAGACCAAAGCACCCATGACACAGACCAGTGCCAGCCACCAGAAATAATGCAAATCATTGGATTGTTGTTCGGAATTCATGCTGTCAAACTAAGCTATAGAAAGTGGCACTCTATCTGTAACCGCGTAAGAACTCAACTCAGTCAAGTACTGAACATCAATAAATTAAACATGAAACCGATGAAAGAATGAATAGCAGCGCGATATGCTTAAATTCCAGCGATCAAAAACTCAAAGCAGTAATGATTGGGCTTCGATATTGAGAAAGTGCGGTGGCTTCATCACCCCAGATACGTTTATTTGCATCAGCGGTCGGTGGCGTCATGCGGTATATTCTTGATCAAAATTTTGCATGAAGGGTGCGAGTGAGACAGCGATATACCTGAATAATCATTCTCGATTATTAACGGGATGACGACAGTCGTTTAGAGATCGCTTACGTGTTTGACTGTATATCAATCAGGTAGGGATAAAGTGATTCGTTTGATGGGTTGGTGTTTTTAACAACATTAGATTGAGACATTAAAATCCTTTAAGCCATAAGGAAAATTTTCATTGTTCTCAACGAATTGATTGTAGCGGTAATGGCTCGCTTATTTTCAGCTTGCCAGACTTATTGTTTCTGCTCGCGGACTTTATTTGCCAAAGTCTGTTCTAAGGTCGCTGAATCATTAATATTTAACGCTTTATCAATTCTCAGTAGGTCGCTGTTGACTGTCAGGTTAGTTGATTTCTTTCTTTGGCGCAGAAGTATCATCAGTATCAAGCTTATTGTGATATCTCGCATAATTGATGCGCGCAGCATCATCCATCAATAAGGTTTCGCAGGTGGCTGAGATTTTGGCAATGTCGCAGGGGAAAGAGAAAGTTTTTTATGATAAATGATGATAGGGTGGAATTGGCTCGGCTGCTCTTGGCTGAGCAAGGGAACTCCGCTCAATCCCCCTTTGTCAAAAGGGGGAGGCAAGGGGAGATTTCCCTTCAAGAACCTATCACCCAAGCAGCAGAGTTCATAGCAGCGACGGCTACAAATGCTGCCTGAATTTGCAAAATAAAGTCGCGGAGTAGCATGGCAGCGCGTAGCGCCATCGTCACACATCTCAAGCATTACTGATCTAGCGTTAACTTGATTTAGCTCAACATGAGAAGATGAGTGCCCTGTAATACTGAACATATAAAAGAATCTTAATTGTTGTAAAACAGGAGGGTAAACGATATGTCTTACCTTGAGAATGTGAAAAGAAGACAATTCTTGCAATATGCAGCGTTAGGCGCGATGGTCGCGGCTTTGCCCGATTTTACGTTAGCCGAAGATCGACCTATTAATCACATGCCGGATCCGGCATTCAAACCAGATGTTGAGATAGAACTTACTGCACAAGTTGCAGAGGTTTCTATACTGACGGGTGCGAATACGCGTGTTTTTCAGTACCAGGGCAAGTTACTTAAAGGGCCATCGCACAGTTTAAAAACCCTGCCCGGTTATTTGGGCCCGATACTCAATCTTGAGCACGGTCAGAAAGTGCGTATTTTCTTTTATAACAAATTGTCCGAGCCATCTATCGTTCATTGGCATGGAATGCATGTGCCGCAAAAGATGGATGGACACCCGATGTATGCGATAGATAAGGGTGAGCGGTATGTTTATGAGTTTGAAGTTGAAAATCGCGCAGGAACCAATTGGTATCATTCTCACACACACGAAATAACGGCGACGCAGGTCTATCAAGGCTTGATGGGACTTATTACCGTCACTGACGCGCAAGAGCAAAAGTTGGGTTTGCCCAGCGGTGAGTATGATTTGCCGCTGGTCATTCAAGATCGACGTTTTACTGCAGGCAACCAATTTCAATATGCACATGGGATGCATCAACGCATAATGGGTTTCCAAGGTGATACGATCTTGGTAAATGGGCAAGCAAACAACGCCATTCCGGTAAAAAGCCGTGCTTATCGTTTGCGCTTGCTGAATGGATCAAACGCTAAAATTTACAAGCTGGGCTGGGATGATGGCACGCCGTTGATTGCCATTGGAACGGATGGCGGTTTGCTAGAGAAACCAGAGACGATGCCTTACATTATGCTTGCACCGGCTGAGCGGGTTGAGTTGTGGGTTGACTTTAGTGGTCGCAAACTAGGAACGGAGTTGACGTTACAAAGTCTGGAATACCAAGGTGTAATGTCACCGATGGGTGGCCGCAGGGGTGGAATGGGTATGATGACAGGTGGGCTCTCTCCGGGCGCCTTATTCTCCATTGTTAAATTTCAAGTCACGGAGCAAGTCAGTGATTCACCGTCATTGCCCAGTCAATTAGTGTCCATGCGGCGTTTAACGGAAAAAGATATCTCCAATGCAGGTAAGACCGTACCTATTGCCATTGGTATGCAGCACATGTCATTTCAATTGAATGGTCATACATTTGGAATGCACAAACATATGGATATTGAGAGAATCCCCGTTAATACCATCCAGAAAATACGTATCTTTTATGATCATCAAATGATGAGTGACATGGGGAATAGGGGTGGTGGAGGTAGGGGTGGCGGTATGCGCGGCGGACGAATGGGTATGATGGGCATGATGGGAAATATACCGCATCCCATTCATTTGCATGGTCAGCAATTTCAGATTTTATCGCGTAAACAGACGCGAGAAAGTGATGGCTACGACACGGTGAAGAACGGATTTATCAATAGCGGTTGGAAAGATACGGTATTGGTGATGCCGGGGGAGGAAGTTGAGATTCTCAAACCATTCGAGGATTTCACAGGCTTGTTTCTCTATCATTATCACAAGCTAGAGCATGAAGATATGGGCATGATGCGTAATTTTTACGTGGGGTAGAGAACGACCTTCATTAATTGCAAATCAACGGATAAGCCTGTTTTATAAGCGGAGTGCAAGGCATTTAGTGCCGCCACCTGATTTTAAAAACTCGCTGACGGATGTGAGCGTTGTTTGATAACCCAATGTTGAGAGTCTGTTGATCAAAGTGGGGCTGGCATGATTTAGGATTAGGTTGTTGCCAGCCACGATGGCATTGCAGACAAAATAAAGGGCATTCTCCTCATCGACCGCGATGCGATCTTTTTCCGCAAAATGGGCTTTAATGGTTTGTAGAGAAGCTGCGCTGAATGCGTTTGGAAAATACAGCACTTGTCCTCCCGGCAGTAGGCAGAAGCAGGTATCCAAATGATAAAATCTCGGGTCAATTAGCTGTAACGTGGTGCATTGTGGGAAGAGTTCCTTAAGTAATTCATGCGCTCGTGCGTCTGTGCGAAAACCATAGCCCATCCACAATCGGTTGTTATTGGGTTGCAACAAAGCGTCGCCTTCTCCTTCAAAACTGACAGGGCTGGCCAAGTCGAGTTGGCGATACCCCTCGGAAGCAAACCAGGCGCAAAAATAGGTTTCTTCTGGGTGTCGTTCAGGGTGTTTAAAACGACTGGGAATAAACGTGTCTCCTTTGACTAAACCTGCATTGGCAGTAAACACCATATCCGGCAATTTGGGTTGAGGCTTGAGTTGTTCTATTTCGGCGTATTGGGACAAAGATTCGAATAAATTTTGCCATTGTTTTTTGGCTAGCGTGGAGTCAACGCGTCCCAAATTATGAGTCATCCATGGGTTGATGTTGTACTCCACGCCGAAATAATCCGGTGGACACATGAGAAATCGTGGTTTCATTCCGTTCCTTCGATTATGTTGTTGCAAGTGTTCGTTGTTTTGTCCATGCCTGTTGGTTTTGAAATTCTCAAGTACTCAATACTTGTTGAATTTGTTCTAGTGCGAATGCCAGTTCTGTTTGCGTGATGGTCAGTGGTGGGGCGAAACGAATCACTTGGTGGTGTGTTTCCTTTGCCAGAATGCCTTTTTTTTGCAGCGCTTCGCAGAATGGTCGCGCTTTGCCACTAGATTCTTTAATGACAACGCCGATCATTAGGCCTTTTCCGCGTATTTCTTCAATGTGCGGTGAGTCAATAGCACGTAGTTTGTCGATGAACCAAGTACCCAGTTGGTCAGAACGTTCGGGTAATTTTTCATCCAAAATGACGCTAAGCGCAGCCCTTCCGATTGCAGCTGCGAGTGGGTTGCCACCGAAGGTCGAGCCGTGGTCGCCGGGGGTGAAGACGTCCATGAGTTCGGCGTCAGCTATTGCCGCGGAAATTGGGTAAACGCCGCCGCCCAATGCTTTACCTACGATCAGTACATCTGGTCTAACTTTCTCCCAGTCGCAACAAAACAGGCGGCCGGTTCGTCCTAAGCCCGTTTGAATCTCATCAGCCATGAGTGCTACGCTGTGTTGGCTACACAGTTCACGTGCTTTGCTGATAAAGCCATCAGGCGGGACGACCACACCGCCTTCACCTTGTAGCGGTTCGACGAGAAAACCAACGGTATTTTTGTTAATAGCGGCTGCCAATGCCTCGGCGTCACCATAAGGAATGCATTTGAAGCCCGGCGTGAATGGGCCAAAGCCATCGCGGTATTGTGCTTCGGAGGAAAAGCCCGCAATGGTTGTGGTGCGGCCATGAAAATTGTTTTCGCAGACGATGATTTCAGCTTGGTTGTCCGGTACACCCTTGATTGTGTAGCCCCATTTTCGAACCATTTTAATGGCGGTCTCAACCGCTTCCATACCCGTGTTCATCGGCAGTGCTCGCTCGAAACCCGTTGCCTCGCAAAGTGTTTTTAGGAATGGCCCCATCTGATCATTGTGGAATGCGCGTGATGTTAACGTTAGCTTATCAAGCTGTGCACGGGCGGCAGCTAAAATGACAGGGTGGCGGTGTCCTTGATTCAGCGCTGAATAGGCGCTGAGCATGTCCATGTAGCGATTGCCATCGACATCCCATACCCATACACCTTCCCCTTTCTCTATGATGACCGGAAGTGGGTGGTAGTTGTGTGCGCTGTATTGGTTGATTTCAGCTAGTAGCGATGCTGTCTTTGATGTGGTGTTGTGATTCATTTTGCTTATTCTCCTAGAAAATTAGCATAGGACACTTACATTAGGTGGGTGCGAAAACGACAGATAAATTAATTATTGCTGCTTAATTCAGCTTATTAGGGTTTACCTATGAATGAAAACGTTAACTGCGGTTTCTGGCGTAGGGTAGCTGGAAAAATACGTTATAGATCATGCCGGGAGAAGAAATTGAAACTCTCAGGCCATTCATTGCCGCAATCTAGAACATGAGAATAAAGGCACGATGCGTATTTTCATGTGAGCTGACGACCTATCGCAGCGGTAGCGCTTTGTTGAGCGTAATCTATTTGCTTCGTTTATCACGAACATAAAGTGCTTTAGAGTTGGTGTTACCTATTTGTTGTTGTTCCAGGTCAAAAAGCTTGGTGGCCGCAACTAATTCACCGAGTTTGCCATAGCCATAGTTGCGTGGATCAAACTCGGATGATTGCTTCGCAAGATTGCTGCCGACAGGGCCGAGTTGTGCCCATCCACTTTCATCGGATGAAGCTTCCACGGCATTGCGTAGCATATGCACGAGTTTTGTATCTTGCTTGAGTTCTTTACTGGATTTCTTGGCGATAGCATCGCTTTCGTTGGTTTTTGCGCGCAGCACCTCGGTGTAAATGAATTTGTCGCAAGCGGATACAAAAGCAGAGGGTGTTTTTTGTTCGCCAAAGCCATACACTAATAATCCGGATTCTCTAATTCGTGATGCCAGCTTGGTAAAATCACTGTCGCTGGAGACAATGCAAAACCCATTGAAATTATTGGTGTATAACAAGTCCATGGCGTCAATAATCAACGCGCTGTCGGTTGCGTTTTTGCCTTTTGTGTAGGCGAATTGTTGCATGGGTTGGATAGAATGTTCCAATAGCACCTCTTTCCAGCTTTTCAGGCCGGGTGATGTCCAGTCACCATAAATCCGCTTGACGCTGGCAATCCCATAATTGGCAATTTCGGCCAATAAATCATCCACAATGCTGGGTTGTGCATTGTCTGCATCAATTAGAACGGCTAATTTTGTCGTGTCTTCCATGCTCTCTCGATATGATTGAAGAATTCTGTAGAATTCAATGTAATGTGTTCATAATACCTGATTGATGTAGCTTGTTGATAATTAACTGATGATGTGTTTGGGTATGATTGCTATACCGAAGGTAACCTCATATCGGTCGTCTACCCAGACGGTAAAAAAGTTTTGAGGGTCGGAATCTTAACCCTGAAGATGAAGATGCGTTTCTGTAGGATGACGCTTGCTATTACATATAATGTATTGTTCAATCCATGAAATTTATTTTTTTCTGTGCTTAGACTATAGTGTTTATGACTGATTTTATCGCGCACTTGAACCAATAATTTTTTAGCGGGCAGTAATGTCGTATTTGTTTACACTAATTGTCTGTTTTACTTTAAAGATCTACTTATAAGTAATGGAGTGAATGACTATGGACGAGATTATGCGTCACAACATTATTATTGGACAAAAATGTCGTATATATCACGTTAGCTGCAAATGACAGTTTGGGTGCGAAATTATTCTGTGGAGCAGTACGCGCACATCGTTACAGAGTTGCGTGACCGATTGCTTTCGGCTGAGGTTTTATCCAACCAGAAAAATCAAGTGTTCCTTGAATCAACGGCATTACAGATACGAAAGATACTTGAGTTAATTGCCTACCTTTCGGTATTGGTAAATGCTGAAAAGCTAAATCACAAGGAACGGGGCGAGTACCATGCTGGAAAAATCGTTGATTCACTTGATGAAAAGACAACGATTCACTATCCGTTGCCTAGCCGGATGATCCATCCTTCAAATCCTAATGATCAGCCCGTTCTGATTCCTCGCGGTTACAAGAACGCTCTTTCTCAACCCGAGTTCAAAGTAACCTACCAGTTATGTGGCAGAGTGCTGCACGCACAACACCCGTTAAAGAAAGATATAGATCCTGACGAGGTCTTTCTGAATCACAAGCGGACCCTTGGAAAGCTCAAATTTTTGCTCAAAAGCCATACCATTGGCATCAAAAAGGCTGAGGATAGATATACGTTTCTCCATGTGGAAATCGATTTTTCGAACGATGAAAAAACTAAAGAAAGTACCATTCGAGAGTACAACACCAGAATTTTCAGTGAACAACAGTTGTTGGAACTCTTTAGAGCGGGGTAGTTTTGCAGCTAATCGGGTAGCCGAGGGTCTCTAACCCTCAGCCCCCACAACACCCTGCATGCGGCTCCGCACAGGGCGTTTCACTTGGAATGGTGAAGTTTGATCCATCCATCGCGTAACGTATATAGCCCCTGAGATTTTAGATAAGCATTGGGTAATGCCTGCTGTATTCCTGGAGTTTTCGAGCTACGCCATGGGCCTTTGCTGGTAATGCCACACGCAACTGCTGATTGAACTCGGACACCGAGTTTCATCAGATTTCTTACTTTGGTTCGCGGTTTGCGCCACTGACGCCAATACGCCATTCTCACCCTGCGTCGAATCCAATGATCCAGATCGACACAAAG
>JAJFJG010000059.1 GCA_021774265.1 Nitrosomonas sp. | reverse complement strand
GCTTTCTTGGCCTTGACTCTTTTCTTCACATGACGGAAATGGCGTATGCTCAGACGCAAGGACTTTACTTCTTTGACATAGGTGCGTCGTTGCTGAAACCCATGTGCTTTGGCAAGCTTGTTCAGCCGATTAATAATCTTGATGGCCAACTTGCTATCGCTTGGGTAGATGATGTTCTTCTCGTGAACCGTGGTGTCGATATTGACCACATCTTCTTGGGCCAAATCTCCGTGCAAGCCAATACTCATTTGGAATATCTGCTCAAAGCCAGCTTTGCCAATACGCTTACAAAATGCACTAGCTCTGTGGCATGGCAATTTCTGCTGAAACGATTTCAGACCACAAAAAGCTTGGTAATAAGGATTGCGTTTCCACTGCAAAACAACGGCTTCATCACTTAGATTCTCCAACTACTTGAGCAGAACTAGTCCAACCATTAAGCGTATCGGTTTACTCGGCGCACCAACAGCTTCTTTGTAATGAACTGAAAACACATCTTCAAAATGATGCCAGGGTATGGCTACAGATAATTTGAGATGAGGATCGTTTGGATCAAGTTGTAAAAGTAGATCCGTACCAAATAAATTTGCTTGATGGAAAGAGCTGCTTTGTATGAGCATTTTGTTAACCATTTCTGGTCGAAATGAGAGCTAAAAATACACTCGTTATTTAACATTATCAATGAGTTGGATTGTTATTCAGGATCGACTAGTTATTTTCTTCACTTATTTTATTGACATGAAAGAACGATATTGCAACAACAAATATAAACCAAATAATGGTGCTTTTTAATTGACCAGAATTCCAATGTTTGATTTCAATTAGAAAATAGATGCTTAGAGCTACATGAATCCCCATAAATACAAAAAATGTAATAATGGCTTTTTGCATGAGTGCAGTAACCACACCATTTAATGAACTTCTTAATTCAGGTATCTGTGATACCAAAATCAAGGAAATGGTAAGCCATATCCCAATTGCGATTTCTCTATTATTGAAGATTTCATTCATTGGCTAGAAGAGACAATTAATATATAACACTTGTATAGCTATACCCAGAAATGACCAAGTCTTCCGGTTCGCAATAAACAATCCCGTGGCAAGACCACGGGGAATCACAAGTTCACACCATATCATTCCAATCTGTGTTAAAAACATAGAAAAAAGAAACTATATATTGACCTATTGTTTTTCTTCATTATCCCCCATGACCAACGGTACAAAGGACACACTCATAACGGCGTCCGTATGAGTTGTGCCGCCTTTGCCTTTTGCTACCAACATGAGTTCTTGGTACATTTGCGGCAAACCTATCGGAATCACCATGCGGGCACCGGGTTTGAGTTGATCGACCAGACTTTGAGGAATATGCGTGGCAGCTGCAGTTACGATAATGGCGTCAAAAGGCGCTTTCTCCTTCCAGCCATGATAACCACTGCCACAGCGCACCTCAATATTCTCATAACCCAATATCTTTAACCGTTGCCTAGCAGATTCCGCTAGTTCGGGAATCTTCTCAACGGTATAAACCTGCCGCACTAACTGGGAAAGAACTGCAGCTTGATAGCCTGATCCCGTACCAATTTCCATTACAACGCTTTCAGGTTTGACATCAACCAAGTCCGTCATTAACGCCACCATATATGGCTGCGAAATGGTTTGTCCATGGCCGATGGGTAACGGGCTATTTTCAAACGCCAAGTCTTTATTGTCGGCAGAAACAAACGCTTTTCTGTTAACGCGTTGCATCGCTTGCATGACACGCTCGTCAAAAGCTTCTCTACCCGTATATGAAGCAGTAAATTTCGCTTCTTGCCGGATAGTGTTTAGCATATATTCTTGATTTTTATGCATAGTGTTGTCAAACACAGTGAAATTCTCATTCTTTTAAAAGTCGATAAAACTACAATTAGCTGATGTCATCAGGGGCAGAGTTAATGCAGCGATTTAGGGGAAAACGGCCTCGCCTATCGTTGTTACCCTTTTTATGTCATGCTGAACATAGGATTGCTAATTTATATAGCAACATATAGCGGATTACATATGTCAACATTAGATTATAAACAATTTATCTGCAATCTTTGTGGCAAGGAGTCTTCTGTCGCACAGGAATTTCACCGTGAAGGTGGCGCATGCCAACACTGTGGGTCTAATATTCGCTTTCGTGCATTGATGTATGTGCTTTCACATCACCTGTACGGCAAACCAATTCCATTAAGTGATTTTTCACCCGATAAAAATATAAAAGCAATGGGGCTGAGCGATGCACCGCATTATGCAGATAAACTGGCTGCATTGTTTGATTACACCAACTTTTTCTATCATACCGAACCCTTTCTTGATATTTGCAATATTGAAGCGATGCCCGCTGGTTGTTATGATTTACTAATCACGTCTGACGTGTATGAGCATGTACCGCCGCCTCGTCATGTTGCGTTTGTTAATAGTTATCATTTGTTGAAGCCAGACGGGCTTTTACTATTAACCGTTCCCTATACCATGCTGGCTAAAACGGCGGAGCATTTTCCGGACTTGCATCAATTTGGATTTGTCCAGGATAAGAAAGGCATGTTGCTGGTTAATCGTAGACAAGACCAAATAATTGAAGTCTTTGATGAACTAACTTGGCATGGTGGAGAGGGTTCCACCCTAGAGCTACGCATTTTTGCCGAGACGGATTTATTGCAGATACTTGCTTACGTCGGTTTTAAAAAAATTAGGGTATGGCAAGATGACGTGGCAGCCTATGGCATTCTGCAAGCACAGCAAGGCGGTAGTTTTGTGATTAGTGCGGTGAAAGATGGCGATGCAACGCCTATACCTGTCACGCAACATGACCCTTATATCGACAATATTTATCCGGAAAATGCATCGATTGATCACGACTTAATACATTCACCTGCCCGTATCTCAGGTGATCGTGCGGAGAAAGCTGTGATGCAGTGGCAAAAAGAATTTTTCGATAATAAGTCTTTCAGCATCTTAAAGGCGGCGTGGCAATCTATTAAACGAATATTAGGCCGTTAAATTTTCTAAAATAATATGCAGAGTATGGCTGCCTCACGCTATTTTCAAATGCGGCGCATTTATTCGACAAATACTAACAAGGTCGCGCTTTAGAATTATATTAATATCAGAATGTTATTAGGTATGTAATAGTCAACTAAAACCGGGCACTTTTTTAACCTAAAAAAATCAGTTGAAGACGCTGCTATAATCAGAAGTAACTGAGTTATTCAATTTTGCAACAGTACTAGACAGTATATTGAAGCCCTCGGAAGAATTAAACTTGTGCAAAGATTAGCTAAACACATTAATAATATTTAATAAAATATGATTCTTGTAGCATACATACTTTTTTAATGGCTGATCTTTATAGTCACCAGAAAACGCTGGAAACACTTCAAAAAGTGGCCATATCGTCTAGTGATATTGCTGTTTTGCTGACGCCTAAAGATTATTATGAGCAACTTCTTTCGCTTATAGACGCAGCAATGATTCGAATTTATTTAACAATGCTTTATTTAGAGAATGATGAGGCCGGACGCCTAATCATGGAATGTTTGATAGCCGCTAAGCAACGAAACCCTCAGCTCGAGATTAAAATTTTTGTAGATTTTCATCGAGCACGTCGTGGTCAAATTGGACAAAAAGGAACTGAAAACAATGCCGAATTTTATCGTAAGATTGACCAAAAGTACCCAGGTTTTATTCAAGTTTATGGCGTCGCAGTCAAGCAACGAGAACTATTTGGTGTCTTGCATTTAAAAGGCTTAGTCATTGATGACACCTTGCTTTATACCGGTGCAAGTATCAATAATATTTATCTGCATTATCAAGAACGTTATCGTTATGATCGATATTGCATTATTAAATCCAAAGCACTGTGTGATAGTTTTGTCGAATATTTGAATCGCACATTAGTCGCTAGTAAAGGTGTTCATCACTTTAATCGTCATGCATTTGAGCTTGATAATCAATTCCAAAAGAAGGTTTCAACACAGTATAAAAAACTGATCGGAACAAAATATCAACTGGATGAAAATAAAAATGAGCGTTTAACCATTACGCCATTGATTGGTCTTGGTAGACACAATAATCAGCTAAACATGGCTATTCACCAGCAAATGTTGCAAACTGAGCAACACATGGTGATATACACCCCTTATTTTAATCTTCCAGGAATATTGAAACGCGATATTGCCTGGTTACTGTGTCGCGGCACTAAAGTTGAAATTATCGTCGGTGATAAGCGTGCAAATGATTTCTTTATTCCAGAAGATCAAACTTTCAACCGAATAGGTTTAGTGCCATATTTGTATGAAACAACCTTGCGCCAATTTATAAAACTTCATCAAAGTGCGGTTGATAAAAGATTGTTAACTATTCGGCTGTGGCGACATAATGCTAATTCGTTTCACTTAAAGGGAGTGAGTACAGACGATCGTTATCATTTACTCACCGGAAATAATTTAAACCCACGAGCTTGGCGACTAGATTTTGAAAACGGTTTGCTAATTGATGACCAGGATAGCCAGTTAATTGGTCTCTTTGAACAAGAATATAAAAAAATTATCGAGCACACTAAAGTGATTGAAAGTTGGCGGCAGATAGAAACACAATGCGATTATCCGCCAACTGTACAAAAATGGTTAGCGCACTTACGTTGGACCCGTTTAGATAAGTTATTCAAGCAATATATGTAGCCTAGTGCTCCTTAATTCGGTGCGGTTAAGGTTTCAAGTGTTAATTAGTTAGTGGAGTGTTAGGCTTACTATCAGAAGTTTGTGGTTTTTCTCAAACTATCGAAACTTGTTTAACCTGCCAAGTTAGTGCTTAACTTATTCGCAGGTTGTCTAGCTGAACCTGGAAAAATCAGCTGAACATGGGTCTGTCGGAAAATAGCAAAAATGACAGTTTTGAGAATATTTATTCAAATAAAAACAGAAGGTTAATAATTCAGTTTTTGCGAAAAAAGCTATTATCCGACAGACCCAACATAATATTTTTACTGAGTCTAAGATCGCAAAACTACATACCATACGCTAAAGATAGACGAAAAGTATGCTGACACCTTCCCGGCTGCGGCCACGATATGAACTTCGATGGCGAGGCATAGCTATGAAGGTTAGTACACATTAAGACGTCTCTAAAAGCTCAAACTTCGTCACTCGCAAAAAATATTTCTTTACTTCTAGTTATGCGCCCAATTGATATTTTTTGTTTGTGACTCGCTTTGTTTAGAATTCAGAGCTTTTAGAGATGCCAATTAATGAAATGATACGGAATTTTAAACACCATTGTCTCGTAAATTACCCTTTGGGTCCTAAGAAAAACCATAGGATTAGGCCGAGTACTGGTAATAATAAAATCAAAACGATCCACAGTACTTTGCTACCTGTTCCAGCAGAACTTTGTACAACCCTTACGATGGCCCAAACATTAAGAATTAGTAATATAAATCCAAAAAAACCGCCAACTTCTACCATTTGATATGCTCCTTTATAAAGTTATTTTAAATACTAGAATACTTTGATTTACCCAGATCTTTTGCGCTTTATGCATAGCTAATTATACAGATAATCTTCACGCTCCTATTCATATAATCCTTAAGTTTCAGTTGATTGTGTCTAATTAAATGCGGAGGCTATCCCCTATGGAAACACATGAAACTGAAATGGTTTGAAATATCATTGGCTTTAAATAACATTCAAGAAACTCTTCTTATCCTAGGCTGAATAATATTTGTTCATGGTTTATCGCAATCTTTGTTGTTGGTACGATGATTAGTATTTGCCATTTTCACCAAAGTGTTATTGTGACTTTTCTCGTCTTCCACTCTAAAATCCTCGCCAAAAATCTTCCAAAAAGCAACAAATAAAACAGCAATAAGAGGACCTAGTACAAATCCGCTAACACCAAATAACGTAAGTCCGCCCAGTGTGGATAACAATACCATCCAATCAGGGAGTTTGGTGTCGCGCCCAACCAATATAGGACGTAAAATGTTGTCAACTAACCCGATGATTAAAATACCATAAGTGATAAGCACTGTTGCCGCAACCCATTGCCCTACTGCATAAAGATAAATTGCAGCTGGCAACCAAACCAGACCTGCACCAACCGCCGGAATCAACGACAATACAGCCATTAGCACTCCCCACAATAGTGCGGCAGGAATTCCTAGAACCCAAAAAATAACCCCCCCCAATGCACCCTGCACTAGAGCTACCACCAAGTTACCTTTGACTGTTGCCCGTGCGACACCTGCAATGTTTTTAAATAATAAATGTTCACGTTCGTCGCCTAAAGGAATGACAAAAATCAATTTTTCTATTAACCACTTACCGTCACGCAACAAAAAAAAAGCAACATACAACATCAATGCGAGCTTTAAAATGAAATTAAATGTTCCAATTCCTACTGTTACAGCATTTTGTGTCAAAAAACTGCCGGCAACGAGCGCAGCCTTGGTTGCATTCTCACGTAACGAGGCAATATCCACACCAATACGCTCTAGAAAACTCTGGGCCACAGGGAATGCTTGGCGAATCTGGTCAATGAATTGAGCTGGCTGAATTTCACCGGCGTTGATACGCTGATACAAAGCGATACCTTGCTGCAAAAAAGAAGTTAGGATAAGCAAAACCGGAATGATTACCAAAAAAATGCAGATTATCAGCGATATCATCGTAGTCAAATTGGGTCGCTTGCCCAATTTACTTTCTAGCCATAGTTTTACTGGGTGAAAGAGAATCGCGATAATGCAAGCCCACAATATTGGTGCGAAGAAAGGCTTAAGCAGAAATAAAAATAAAATGGTAACAAGCGTCAGCGTAATTAGAAAAGCTCGTTGCTCTAATTTATTAATCATTGGTAGAATCAGCCTAATATGTTAACAGTTGAGCTATTGCTATTTAGCCAATGCAGTGAGGTCAATCGTCATGACGCTCGAGGCAAATCGACTCGTTTATAGAGAGTCAGATTTTTGAAATTATTCAGAAACAACAAACTGGTCATCCAGATAAATGGCAATGCGCCCAATATTAATGGAGTTGCTAGTAGCCCTCAGTATTTGCAGAGGGAATAGCCATTGTCTACGTGCGGCGCTTTGTTTCGTTACGCCTTTGTCGCTGTCGAAAAAAATGACTCAAAAAATAGAGATTTCACTTTACATTGTGTGCAAATTTCACCCTGGTTCTTTGCAAGAAAGCCTATTAAAATCATTATGCTAATTTCTCAACACTGCTAATATTTTGTATGAGATCTGGAAAAACAATTATTAACTATGTTAACAATTTATGATCGTATTGATGAAAATAAATATTACAGTCATTAGCTAGCATTTCTTCAGCTTGATATATTAGGAACAGTTAGTTTTTCAGAGTTACTATTAAGCTAAATCTTTAGTGGCGATAAAAAGCTGGCTTACGGGTGTTCATAAGATATCTTGTTGCCACTTAGCAGCACTTTTCAAGAGAGTAGGCATTGGCTGCTTATTGTGTCCTTGTGGCGAAATATCTTGTGAACGTTGTACTCTAAAATATCAAGCAGAAGGAATGCTAAGTCAATCCTATAAAACTCTAAAATTAGTCTAGTTAATAAACTATTTTATGCTTTTCATTTACAATCAATTATGTGAATAATCGATACTCGTCACAATTCAAATAATTCCAATAGGAAATGAATATGCCGCAATCTAAATCTAAAAGTACGAAAAATAAGAGTGCGCAACCCGATCAGAAATCTTCGAAGAGAATCGATCAGGCCAAAGAAAAAACTAAGAAAAAAGACAAAAAAAAAGTAAGCGAGGCTAAAGAAGAAACGAGTAAATCGATTAATGAGACTAAGCAAGAAACTAGTAGAATGGCAAAGCAACAACTGCAAAGCGTGGCGCACCAGATAGATGGCATCGCTTATGCTCTGGTAAAAACAGCAGATAACATAGCAGATGATCAAACCTGGGTGGCTGACGGTGCCCGGCATACGGCTCAAGCGCTTGAGAAAGTGTCCGGATCGCTTCGCGAAAATGATTTTGGTGGATTAGTACGTAACTTCGAAGATTATGCGCGGAAACAACCAGCGGTTGTTCTTGGCGGAGCGGCCATTGCAGGTTTCTTTTTGGTCAAATTCTTAAAAAATTCTACTGGCCATGTCGAAGAAGATAGTTCAGGTGATTGATAATTAAACATTATTATTTGGTAGTTTATATAGGGTTAATTCTAGGAGACTGACCATTATGCAAACCAATAAGGAAGATCGTACGTTCAGTACCTTGCTGAAAGATTTGGCGCAACAAACATCGACCCTGGTTCGTCAGGAAACCAAATTGGCGATAGCAGAGATGTCGCAGAAGAAAAATGAAACCCAACGTAACCTAACAGTGTTAGCAATGGGTGTAGGGCTATTATTGGTAGGTCTTATTTATATCCTTGATGCTGTTGTGTACGGTGTTGCCGAGTTGCTACCGCCCGATTACTCCCCCTGGCTGGCTGCACTGATTGTAGGCGTCTTAGTAAGTTTAATCGGGTATATATTGATAGCAATAAGTAAGCCAAATCTGGAGCCGGAAAACCTAGCCCCTAAAACTGCAGACTCTTTAGAACGTGATAAAAATATGGTTAAAGAGAGATTTAATGAATAATAACCACTTAGACCCCCGTGAAATAGAGGCTGATATAGAAAAAACACGCAAAAGTATTAGCGAAAACTTGGAGGAAATTCATGATCGCTTGTCTCCGAACCGATTTTTACACCAAACTGTTGAATATATTAGTGACAAAATGCTAGAAAATAACAATTATTCCACAAGCCTAACAGAGAAGGTCAAGAAAAATCCGGCGGCAACAGCGCTTATTGGCTTTGGGTTGGGTTGGTTAATAATCTCCAATAAAAATAATAAAGTGCATGCTAAAACTGCGTGCAAACATGAAGATAATAGCTCCAGTGGAGCGACAGATAATCTATTAGAAAGTAACACAGATTCAACTCCAGTTATTCCGAGTAGAAAAAACAATTCAGTCGAAGGAAACACTAAAGAAAAAGATAGTCAACCGGGCATTGATCAAGCTGAACATGGATTAAATAAATTATATGAGCAACCATTAGTTTTGATTGGGGCTGGTTTAGCTCTGGGTGCGGCGCTCGGCATTTACTTAACTTCGTCGCAACGTGGCAATAAGACTCTCAAAAAGAATCTGGAACAACAAATTGACCAGGCTGTGGACGCTGGAGATGAGCAATTGGAAAGGGTCAAAGAAGCTGTTATCTCGGCCGTTGAAACTGTCAGTCAGTCAGTCAGTGAAGTAAGCGATACAGCAGAATCCAGTGAAGATAAGAATAAAAAAAACAGTTGAACTTTGAGTTTCCCCTGGATCTAGCCACAATACCGTGTAGCGCAATTATATTCTTTGCGCTCAAAGACACCTCATTTTACGTTAATGATTTGAAAGTTTTCGGTTAATAATCAATGTATGTTTCATTGTTTGTGGTAAAGCAAACAAGTCGACTAATTTCTTGGCGCTAAGCTAAGTGTTAGCTTGGCGATAGAAGGTGTTGCCAGTGTTGATCGTATCTGCCGAGATTCATTTCATGAAGGCGGTGATCTACCAGCGTAAGTTGAAGCTTGCAAACAGCATTACGGATATTATATGGTACTTGAGAAAACTGACGCTACTTGGAGAAAAAAGTTTTTTTATCTGGTTATGGAAAAACAAAATCTTAGATGTAGAGAAGCTGTCACATCAACATAAAAGATAAAAAGACTGTATAAAAACACAAAATAAGAATTTTTAATGGAATGGAAAACGAAATCTGTTTAGCCGGTTTATTCCATATATGTGTAAAAAGTGGTGCGGATTATAAAAATGAAAGCCTTCAATTTTGTGGTAATGATGAACTAAACCCGCCTCCTATACGGCTAGGCTAGTTTGTAAAACTTGTGCTGGCGAGGTACGCTAGTGCCACTTTCATCCATGATGCCACTTCTTGGATTAGAGCTGCAAAATTTACGGGCACATTAATTTGTATATTAATCTATCGGCTGTACAGTACAGTTGATTAAAACAAAAACTCAACAAATGCGTTCGCAGCTTTTTTATAATTATAAATACATAATCATCATGACAACACGTTCATCTATTAAATTTTTATTGCGCTTATTTTTTACTTGCTTGTTGATCTCTGCTGTATCAGCAGATGCCAGTCAACGCGGTGAAGTTAGTTACGATATTTATGTCAATATTGATCCAATTACAAGGACGTTAGAGGGGCGCAATGTCATCACGGTGACGGGTACGCCGGATTTGCAGCTAGCGTTGGGGCGTCGTTTTGAAGTGATTGATGCGTTGATTGAAGGTCAGCCACTAGAGGTGATTGAAGATGCGAGTCAGCGTTATCATGTTTGGAATATTCCTTTTAGTCTTGGGCAGCCGTACCGAATAGAGATTCAATGGCGTGGTAAGTTGTCGTTGCTGGATACTTCGTTAGATCACCAACAAACCCTGGGTAGGCCTATTCCGGTGAGCGGTGACATGGGGACTTTCTTACCGAAGTCTTCGGGTTGGTATCCATCGGTTATGGGTGCATTGGCACGTTATCGGGTTCATTTGGAATTGCCGTTGGGTCAACGGGGACTAGTAGCGGGGGAGCTTGTTAGCGAAACGGAATCTGAAACAGGTTATCAAGCCAGCTTTGATTTTCCGTTTCCATCGGAAGGCATTGATTTAATGGCTGGACCTTATCATGTTGCTACAGATAAAATTCAAGGTGCTAATGGAAAATCTATTCAATTACGTACCTATTTTCACCCAGAAATCAGCCAGCTTGCAGAGGGTTATTTGGATTCAGTGAAAGGTTATATTAACCTGTATGAATTATGGATAGGGAGCTATCCATTTACTGAGTTTAGCGTGGTATCTAGTCCAACCCCAACGGGGTTTGGGATGCCGACGCTGACATATCTGGGCATAGATGTATTGCGCTTGCCTTTTATTCGGGCAACTTCGTTGGGTCATGAAGTGTTGCATAACTGGTGGGGGAATGGTGTTTATCCTGATTATCGTAGAGGCAATTGGTCAGAAGGTTTGACCACCTTTATGGCGGATTATGCATATAAAGAACGTGAGAGTGATGAGGCGGCACAAGAAATGCGTCTGGGTTGGTTGCGTGATTTTGCCGCATTAGCGCCAGGGCAGGATACGGCGTTAAATGCATTCACGTCACGTACTCACGGTGCTTCAAAGATTGTGGGTTACAACAAAGCGGCGATGTTGTTTTTGATGTTGCGTGATGAGTTAGGTGAGGAGATGTTTAATCAAGGAATTCGAGCTTTCTGGACCATGCAACGTTTTAAGATAACATCATGGCAAGATATTCAAAATATTTTTCAGTTAGTGTCATCAAAGGACTTGAAGCCATTCTTTAATCAATGGCTAAATCAAGCTGGCGCGCCTTCCATTCGAATTGTGGATGCTAAGCAAATGAAAACAGATACAGGTTTTCAGCTAACCATGAAACTTGAGCAAGATGCGCCTATTTATCAGTTGTCAGTGCCGATCGTTGTGCATGGCAAAGATGGTGAGGAAACTCGGATACTTGACTTGAATGATGCGCAACAGACATTTACCTTAGATTTGCAAAGCCAACCGCTGGAAGTGGCACTTGATCCAGGCTTACGTTTATTTCGTCAACTTGCAGCCGATGAAGCGCCACCAATTTTGCGTGAAGTAATGGTCAATGAAGCAACGGTTACTGTTTTGTTGCCCGAAGAAGGTGAAACGCGTGAAATTGCAGAAACATTGGCGACTCGTCTGCAGCGCCGTCAATTAAAATTAATTTCGGCTACTAATAATCTGCCAGTGGCGCCGATATTGGTGATCGGATTGCGACCGGAAATTGACGCATGGCTTGACGCACGTAACTTACCTGCAAGACCCGACGTTATTGCAGATCATGGTTCTGCGCAAGCCTGGACATTGAACAGCCCAAATGGCACTACGCTGGCTATCGTATCTGCAGAAAATACTAACGCGCTACAAGCTATGATTCGCCCTTTGCCTCATTATGGGCGACAAAGTTATATAGCATTTGACGGTGCTAGTGCGATTGAACGCGGTGCATGGCCTTTGCGTGTGCAACGAGTTGGTGTTGAGCCGTAGCGTAGGTGAGATATACAAAAAAATATCATCATGTTGATTATTATAGGAAATTGATGGTTAACTCTGGGTTGGAGGCTGTTTTTGTACAACGAGTGGCAGTATCCCAGAGGAGATCATATTGCGGCACTTTTCTACTTGTGTCAGCCACTATTGATTCAGTACCTCATGGTTCTCGTTTTCAGATTAGCGCTCAAGTATGGTATCTTTTGCTTGTTGTGATATTTCTGGATAATCCAGGCTAAAGTGCAACCCGCGACTTTCATGGCGCAGTTTTGCACTTTTAACAATTAAATCGGCAGTATCAACTAAATTTCGTAGCTCTAAAAGGTCGCTAGTTACACGGAAGTTGGCGTAATATTCATCAATTTCTTCTCGTAATAATTCAATGCGACGTTGTGCCCGTTGTAGCCGTTTTGTGGTACGTACGATACCGACGTAGCTCCACATAAAACGCCTTAGTTCATCCCAGTTATGAGAAATAACAACTTCTTCATCCGCATTCGTTACGCGACTTTCATCCCAGACGGGCAGCTCTGGTGTTGAAATTGGTGATTGATTTATAATGTCTTTAGCCGCTGCCTGAGCAAAGACTATGCATTCTAGCAATGAGTTACTGGCTAGACGATTCGCACCATGCAGGCCAGTATGCGCTGTTTCGCCAATGGCATAAAGATTTTTTAGGTCGGTTTTGCCGTTTTTGTCGGTGAGAATGCCGCCACAGGTGTAGTGTGCAGCAGGAACGACAGGTATTGGTTGTTTGCTGATGTCGATGCCGAGTTCCAAACATTTTGAGTAGATGTTAGGAAAGTGGCTTTTTAAGAAATTTGCCGGTTTGTGGGTAATGTCGAGATAAACACAGTCCAAGCCACGTTTTTTCATTTCAAAATCAATCGCACGTGCGACCACATCACGTGATGCAAGCTCAGCGCGGTCATCATGTTTAGACATAAAGCATTTGCCATTGGGCAGTTTTAATAAACCACCTTCGCCACGTATCGCCTCACTGATGAGAAATGATTTTGCGTGGGGGTGATATAGGCAAGTTGGGTGAAACTGGATGAATTCCATATTAGCGACGCGACAACCTGCGCGCCATCCCATCGCAATGCCATCACCTGTTGCCGTATCTGGGTTTGTCGTGTAAAGATAGACTTTGCTTGCACCACCCGTTGCCAGTATCGTATTTTGTGCTGTTATGGTTCGGACTTTGTCATTTTTTTTATCTAATACGTAAGCACCCAAACACCGTTTTGTTGGATGTTCAGAATCATGTGGTAATTTGTCGCTGGTAATGAGGTCAATGGCAATATGATGCTCAAGAATGGTGATGTTCGGATGTTGATGTATTTTCTCTCCCAATGTTTGCTGCACTGCTTTACCTGTTGCATCACCTGTATGGATAACGCGACGAATGCCGTGCCCACCCTCTTGTGTAAGATGATAGCCCGTGTCACTATTTCCATCGCGAGTGAAAGATACTCCTTGCTCAATTAACCACTCAATGGCTTGGGGACCATTCTCAATGACATGATTGACTGTGGCTTCATTACATAATCCCGCGCCTGCGTTAAGGGTGTCGCGGATATGCTTAGAGGATGAATCATCTTTAGATAACGCTGCAGCAATTCCACCTTGGGCACGACTACTGGCACCATCAAGAAAGGATTGCTTGGTAATAAGGCCTATTTTTTGGGTGCGTGCTAAATTAAGTGCAAGCGTAAACCCAGCCAGTCCCGTGCCAATGATGAGCGTGTCGAAATAAAGATGTTGCATTTAAATGGAATGAAATCCACTGTGGAGAATGCGAAAGCATAACAGACTCGTTGCCAGTATGTTTCAAATAGTTTTAAAAATATCGATGAATTCATTGGTGAGCCTTTCAGTTATTTGTTATCAATTTTGATTTGGGCGCTCATTCGACAGTATTTTTAGTTTTATTAAAGAAGAGGCTGCGAGATAATTTTTTTGGCGTTGAATTAAATGCCAATGCTCATAAAGACTATTTGGAAAACTAGTGGTGATTGAATGAACTATTCAATGTAATTTGTTGTCATTCTCGCGGGCTATATACAGTTCCCGGAAGCACTTTGAATAGGTATACTTGGTCTATGGTGCTATAACGTAATAACAAAAATATAATTCAAGAATTCGGGGAACAAGGGGTATGAGTGATCGGGAAGTCGATCAACAAATAGTGGAACGTGTACAGCGTGGCGACAAGCAGGCATTTGACCTGCTTGTGGTCAAATACCAGCGTAAGTTGGCGCGTTTAATATCGCAATTTATTCGTGATTCTGGTGAGGTTGAGGATGTCACTCAGGAAGCTTTTATTAAAGCTTATCGGGCGCTTCCCTCATTTCGCGGAGACAGCGCATTTTATACTTGGCTATATCGGATTGGCATTAATACCGCTAAAAATTTTTTGGTTTCGCAGGGTAGACGGGCGCCAACTAATACCCAAAGTTTTGATAGTGAAGATGCAGAGAATTTTGATGAAGGTGGTAACTTGAGGGAATTAAATACACCCGAAAGTGAACTGATGAGCAAACAAATTGCTCAAACAGTTAATCTGACATTAGATAAGTTACCGGAGGAACTACGTACCGCTATCATTTTGAGAGAAATTGAAGGGTTGAGCTATGAAGAAATTGCAAATGTAATGAATTGCCCTATTGGTACCGTGCGTTCGCGTATATTTCGTGCCCGTGAGGCGATTTCTGAAGAGCTGCGCCCCCTATTAGGGACAAGCAAAAACAAGAGGTGGTAAGGTGAAGAATAAAGTGTCTGAGTTGATGGATGGAGAGCTAGTTGCTGAAGAAGCCAAAGATGTCGTTAAGCAGCTGAAGAAGAGAAATGATTTATATGATGATTGGGAGACTTATCATCTCATTGGAGATTCGTTACGCCAATCATCTCGATTATCTACTGATATTTCTAAGCAAGTCAGTGAACAATTAAAGTCTGAGCCAGCTATTTTAATTCCAGCTGTGCCTGCGAAGGAAGACGAGGCACATAAACGAAAAAATTATGTGCTTTCAATTGCGGCGTCAATTGTTGTTGTACTTGCGGGATGGTTAGGATTGCAAACATTGCAAGAGCCATCGCCAATTATGGTTGTGGAAAATACCATGCCGGTGACTCCTGTTGTCAGTACAGCATCACCAACGCATCTGCATTCATTAACACCAGCAGAGTTTAATGATTACTTATTTGTTCATGGGGAGTTTTCACCGGGTACTGCAACACGTGGCCCATCTATTTATCTGCATCAAGTGACTGATCATCAGGATAGATATAGTCGATAATGAGAGTCATCCAGATTACTTTACTGCTGTTATTTGTTAGTGTTTTACCAGCAACGGCAAAAGACCTGCCCGACTCATCAAAAGAGGCATTAGGGTGGTTAAAAAAAGTTGCAGAAGCACCCCGTAATCATAATTATCAAGGTACTTTTATCTATTATGCAGATGAGCATATGGAAACCTCAAGTGTTGTTCATATAGTAGATGACATGGGTGAGCGGGAAAAAATTGAAATAATGGATGGTTTGCAACGCATTGTTGTGCGTAATAATGATGAGATGAAATGTTATTTGCCAGAAAGTAAAATGGTGGTAACAGAAAGGCGTTGGTTTAGGAAATTCTTTCCTGATATTCTGCCGCGCCCCTATGATGATTTAAACGGTAGTTATTTTGTTAAGAAAGGTAAACAAGAACGTGTGTCGGGCTATGATTGCCAAGTGATTATTCTTGAACCACGGGATAACTTGCGCTACGGTCAAAAAATATGGGTTGATATTAAAACAGGTTTGGCTCTTAAGATTGCTGTGTTGGATGGAGATGAAGTTATTGAGCAATTCGCTTTTGCACAATTAAATGTTGCAGAAGATGTGAGTTCTGAACTGCTGAAATCAAAGTACTCGGAAATCTCAGTAGATTGGAAAATGATTAATTTAATCTCTTCTATTCTAGAGAATGGTGCGCTTGACTGGCAAGTGAAAAATCCGCCTGCAGGGTTCAAAAAAGTTATAGAAATGAAACGTCATTTAACGGGTAAACCTGGGCCTGTTGACCATATTGCATTATCGGATGACATTGCAACTGTATCCGTATTTATTGAGCCAATTTTAGAAGATTTGCCGCCGCCAATTACTGGGTTTTATTCTAGTCGTGGCGCAATTAATATTTATGTTCTCACACTAGATGATCATAAAATCACGACCGTAGGCGAAGTTCCGCTAGAAACAGTCAAGCTAATAGGCGACGCTGTATCTAGGCGAGAAGTAAGAGCAACTACCAAACATTAATTAAGGATTGAAAATTAAAATGATGCGTAAATTTATTTTATTGTTAATGTTTATTATACCGTCAACTGTTTTGGCTCATGTTAGTGTGCTGCCAAACTTCACTAATCTTGTTGAAGAACATGGCGCTGCTGTAGTAAATATTAGCGCGACGAAGACTTCGTCTGTCAATGGTCATCAGGTTTTTCCTGAAATCCCTAATCTTCCTGAGGATTCACCTTTTTATGAGTTTTTCCGGCGTCATATGGAGCCCTTCCATCAGCCTAAGAAAGCAGAGCCACAGTCTATGGGGTCGGGTTTTATTATTAGTGATGACGGTTATATTTTAACTAATGCGCATGTGGTTGAATCAGTTGAAAAAATAACCGTAAAACTTAATGATAAACGCGAATTTATTGCTGAAGTTATTGGCACAGACCGGAAAACAGATATTGCATTAATTAAGATTGAAGCAAATGATCTGCCAAAGGTAACTCGCGGTGATCCTGAGAAACTAAAAGTTGGCGAATGGGTTGTGGCAATCGGTTCTCCTTTTGGTTTTGAAAATAGCGTAACTGCGGGCATTGTTAGTGCAAAAGGTCGTTCATTAGCGCAGGAAAATTTTGTTCCATTTATTCAAACTGATGTAGCAATTAATCCGGGTAATTCAGGTGGGCCTTTGTTTAACATGATGGGTGAAGTGGTCGGAATTAATTCACAGATATATAGTCGTACTGGCGGTTTTATGGGATTGTCATTTGCAATTCCAATCAATGTTGCCACTGAAATTGCAGATCAATTGAAAGAAAGTGGCAAAATCAGTCGTGGTCGAATTGGTGTGATTATCCAAGAAATGACTGCCGAATTAGCCGAGTCTTTTGATTTACCTGAGGCGAATGGCGCCTTGATTGTCTCAATACAAAAAGATGGCCCTGCAGATAAAGCAGGTATCGAAATCGGTGATGTTATTTTGGATTTTGATGGCGTAGATGTTGTTTCATCTAGTGATTTACCACGTATGGTAGGAAATACTAAACCTGATACGAAAGTGTTGATGAAGGTATTGCGTAGTGGCGAAGTCAAGAAAATTTCAATTGTCGTTGGAGAAATGCAGGGTGATGAAGCATCCGCTAGTAGCAATAAGCAGGACAAGCCCATAGTAGATTCCGCTAATCGCATAGGTTTAATCCTAAGCGAGTTGACAGCTAAGCAGAAAAAAGAACTGGATGTTAATAATGGTTTGTTGGTTGACAATATCAAGCCAGGCGTAGCCAGTCACGCAGGCATTCGAACAGGTGACGTTATCCTTGGCTTTAATAATAAAGAAATGAAAACGGTTAAGCAGTTTAATCTTCAATTAAACAAAGTAGAGGATGGGCGTAATATTGCGTTGCTAATCAAGCGTAATGAGCTGACGACATTTATTACAATGAAACTCAATGATGACAAAGAATAAACGCGATGACGAATACAACGAATCCTCAGTCAGCGCTCATTGTTTATAGTCGCGAAGAGTGTCATCTTTGTCAGGACATGATTCATGCACTGCAATCTATGCAGGAACAAAGTGCATTTAAATTTGAAGTCATCAATATCGACACTGATCCTCAATTGGCCTTCCGCTATGGTGAACGTGTCCCGGTGCTATTGGCATTTAAAAATGGCCCGGAGATATGTCACTATCATCTTGATCAATCTGCATTGGATACTTATTTGTCCAGAATTCGTTAGAATGCAGCCTATCGGAATGCGCTAATACTGACTTAATGTCATAAGGCATTGGCTTTGTATGTTATTTTTTCCAGTAAGATGATGTTGCGTAAATGGGCGATTGAAGGATTATTCGCTGGAGCCAAACGGTTTCACGGATTAAGGCGTCTTCGTTGCCAGGGGTTACAAGAAAATATCGATTCAAGCTTTTGATGACCGCAATAGCTCAAAATATTAAGCGAACCACCAACCAATTGCCAAGTATTTGTTGGTTTTTGAGAAAGCATCTGTTTCTCCGAGAAAAAATATTGTAGGTACAAACTTATCTAAATTACTTTAGATGCATCCCATAATCCTTTCTACGTGATGTAGTCCCGGAAAAAAACGGTTTTTTCAACAGGCCGTCTGAAATAATACAGCTGAATAGGATTTGAATGAAACTTTCCAATACCACCATGTAAAAGCCTTTTAGTGTGTTGTCAGCATATTTTTTAAAACTATGTCGTAATTAATTGTTGAATTTTACAACCATCTGATTAAAAATGATTTTTTTTTACCTAAAAAAGTAGCATGACTTGTTGATTAATAAGATATCAATTAATTTTATAAATCATTTTCAACAATTAATTGCGACATAGCTTTTTTAAGTAGAGTCTCCTCAGAAATTCAGTAAACATTGCGGGTACAGTTTGAACTTTCCCCTGAGACTTAGAAAACCATTTAAGCGGCATCTAAACATTAAGAAGCCATATTTATATCCGCACGTACAAAGCCAAATAAAAACCTTCA
>JAJFJG010000058.1 GCA_021774265.1 Nitrosomonas sp. | reverse complement strand
GGCATATCACTGTTATTAATAGCCTTCTTGAAAAAGTGTATGGCGGCTGCTTTATCACGCTTGTCTGTGAGTAGGAAATCAATGGTGTTTCCCTCTTTGTCGACAGCACGGTAGAGATATTTATAAGTACCTTTGACCTTGATACAAGTCTCGTCCATCCGCCAATTTCTTCCAGGTGTCGGCAACTTAATGGATACGCCGTGTACCAACGGATACAAATCAGAATTACCTCAATCGTAAATCGCATTCTTTTTACATCAAGCATGTAGCATCACCATCTCTTTAATGGTCAACACTCTACACGAAGGTATCGATGATCTCGCTTAATGCGACAGAACCCTTTTTTGAATCAGGGAGAAACACAAAGGCAAAGTTTGATCGTCACTCGGAGCTGGGCCTATCGCTATTACGACCTCAGTAACGGAAAGCGGCAAATTATTAATTATTATCTGCCGGGTGACATTATTTATACTAGCTCAAATCTAAACTGACAGACACCTAAGAAAATGGGTAGCTGTCAGATCAGGTCTGAGCTAGTACATCCGAAATATACATTTTTGCGCTTAATGCGACAGAACCCGTTATTTCCCCAAAGTGTCTTTAACTTTACCTTTTGCTTCTTCGACATGTCCTTTTACCTGCTGGGCTTTGCCTTCATTACTAAGCTCATTATCATCAAGGGCTTTTCCTGCTTGTTCTTTCACTTTGCCTGATGCCTGTCTATTTTACCTTTAATTTTGTCTGATGTACCTGACATAATAATTCTCCTGTTAATTTGTTTAATTTTAAAACTTAGCTTTTAGACTGCTCGACACTAGTGTAAGAGAATATATAAAAGGTGGTTATTAACTAAGTTAACTTCTGAACCCACTTCTTCTCATGACACCATCCTGGAAGGTGTTGTTGAATAAATCGAACTGTCGGAAAAATAGGGTACATCTGACATAATTCTGGAGGATTTCATCTGCAGAGAAGCCAATGCCTTATAAACACAACGAAAACCGCCGTCATAAGCGTGCAGTCCCATAGCAAAAAACAGAAGCGTGGAGTAGTGCGTCTGCACTCAACAGAATGACCAATTTAGGTATGCCGGTGTCTATAAAATTCTAACAATTAACGGCAGAACGGAGCCATTTGGCTCATTTTGATTTATTCAACAACGCCCCTAAAAGGGGTCGATATTTGAAAAACAGACAACTGTAATCTGAGTTACCGAAGACCAGGGAACTCTGCTTTATTGTATAGTGAATGGGAATTTCGTAAATTACCGGAAGCAATGCCACGAGCAATACACGCGATAAAATTAACGATATTTCAACCCTGATCGGAAAACTACGGGTGGATTTTCCATCTGAAACCAATGCCTTTCTCAACTTCATAAATAAGGCGGAAGCCGGCAAGACGCTGACCATACGAGAAAAAGAACTGATTAACGTGGGATTGTCGGTTGCGGCGCAGTGTGATTGGTGCATCGCCACTCACGTTCAGCATGCCATTCAGGCCGGTGCCAGTCGCAACGATGTGATCGAAGCCGGTTTTATGGCGGTGGTGATGCATGGCGGCCGGGCTCTGATGTACATGACCCGGTTATTGGAAGCGATAGATGAATTTCTTCCTCAATAGAGCTGAAATGGATATGAATTTTATCATGATGGGTCCGCCGCTGATTTCTTTTCTGGCGGGCATTTCGATTCTTATCTGGTCAAGATTGCTGAACTACATCGTGGCGTTTTGGCTGATCCTGTTTGGCTTGGTGGGACTTCTGCCCATGATGATGATGTGATCAGTAGCCACTGGATAATATCGAGACGCATAATGCTCTATTTAATTCCGATTGCCCTGGAATTCGCTAGACTTTCAGTCACAATCAGAGTATAAGTGAGTTAATGTTATTTGTTTCAGAGTTTTTGCAGTACTGGTATTCCATGTGCAATCTTCGATTCAGGTAGTTTTTCGGGGGTATCCCGTTATTTTTAAGAAGGAAGTAATCACATGGTAGCAGGTACAGTTAAATGGTTTAACGATGCAAAAGGTTTTGGGTTTGTTACACCCGATGACGGCAGTGAGGATTTGTTCGCGCACTTTTCCGAAATTAATATGAGCGGCTTCAAGACTCTGGCAGAGGGCCAAAAGGTTACCTTTGATGTAACGCAAGGTCAAAAGGGCAAGCAGGCATCGAATATCCAAGCGCCTTGATCGGCTCTTGATTTCATAAAAAGCCCAGCGTAGAAGTGCTGGGCTTTTTATTTGATGGGGTTCACGGCAATATAGGGGTGTGAACAACACACTTGCAAGCGTGACTAATCAATAAACTATTGATTAACAACTATATTATTCTAATAATTTAACATAATATACAGACTTTTGTTATTAGGTCTGAGCTATAGCTTGCGATAGCGGGTGATGGCGTCAATATCGCAATGGCACTTGATATAATTCCGACACTTGCAGCAACCGAAGTTTTCTTAATGCAGCTTTCAAAAATTTTCCGTCTTTCTTCGTCTTTTTCAGTCACTAAATTACTAGCCGCAATTACTTCTAGTCTATCCACTTCTATATAGTCAGCTAGTTTTATACAAACTGCATCGGGTAAACCACGCTTGCCTGATTTTGCCATTCTGATATTCACATCTGCAATATTAAGCATTTCTGCAAGTATTTTTTGTTTTCCGGCTTTTTTTTCACCAATCTCAATATAGTTTTTTATATTCATAATAAATACTCCTTGACAGATCAAATTTGATCGGTATATATTAGATCATTATTGATCTGATTAATTTTGCACATTGTACGACTCGATCTACCACAAGTCAAATAGGGTTATTTAAAATGAATACTTACCATTCAGCAATTCTTCAAGCAACTTTAAATGGTCTTCATTCTGAGCTATGCGACTTGTGGCGTATTTATCATCCAACCTCATTAATGATTGATTGTGAATATCCAAGTGTAGTTTCAAGCAATAAATTATTAGGTCAAAAATCATTGGATTTTCGAGGTTCTGAAACGAGGAGGAACGACGAGTTGAAGAACCATCGAAATCCTAAAAAAATACTTTACGTACCAGTTACACGTAAAGTTAGTCCGGTAGCCCGGAAAAAATAGCATGAATTGTATAAATATAGATGGAACGGATTATCAAACCGATGCCATGAATGTTTACCCGGTTTTTGTAGATTATCTAACTATTCGACAAGTACACCATGAACATTTACCCATTATTAATGGTGGTCAAGTAATCCGAATCGATCAAGATGGCGAAGTGGAATTTGTAGTTGATGCAAGAGTAGGGCTAGAAGGTTCTTTTGATAGTCGAGTAGAAATAAGATGCGATGGTCATCAGGTCGAGTTTTCAGGAAATATTGCGCGTTATGGTCGCAGTGATAATTTATTTGGTTACTCTTTTGTTGAATCCATTAGACGAGTAAATAAATTATTAGCCTCGCTTGGTCTTCCACCTTTTACACCAGGAAAACTACATAGATATGCAGATACCGGTTGGGTTTGGACAGGCGCACGAGTTAGCCGAATTGACATAACTTGTAATTACGTCACCGGATCAATGAATGATTCCGAAGCCTTTTTAAAAATGATGGCTGGTCAACATGTCGGAAGGCAGAAAGGCTCGTTATCGGTTAATGGTGCAACGGTTGAGTACGGTAGGGGTTCCAAGTATGTATATGGAAAACTCTATTGTAAAACTACCGAATTCAAAAAACATAAATCAAAAAAATCAGGTCAACATGTAGCAGATGAAGTAATTAGCTTTTGTGAATCGCTTGGTGTCATACGTGAAGAATTCACGCTTAAATCACGATTTTTACTACAAAACGGAATTGCCTATCTTGGCGCAATTAATGATTCAATTTTGATAGACATCTACTTCAACCGATCACAATTACAAAGGATTGAAACCGTGAAATACGAAAATTTTAATGATATTCCGCCACATCTAAGGGCTACTTATGTCAGCTGGAAATATGGTTATCCAATTGAATTAAAGAAGTCACAATTTTATGTTCACAGAAAAAAACTACTGGAATATGGAATAGATATATCAATACCAAGCAATGTGGAAATACTACCGGTTCGAGTTAAAACGGTCGAACTTTGCGCCTTAACCGCTCCGGATTGGTACTTAGAAAAATACGCTTAAATTTAATAATTACGCTCTGATTTTTTAACCACTGGATCAGGTAAAGCGTTTGCAAGGTGGTGTTAAAAGGAAATGATCATGTTAGAAAAAGTAAAAGTTACCGGTATTACATTTTTTGAAGGCAATATTGACAGTAAAGACATTGATTCAGGAAGTGTTTTTATTGAAGAACATTTAGACGAAAGCACAGGCAGATCAAAAGGAATGGCTACCCAAAAATACCCGTTAGGCAAAGCAGCCAATGCAAAAGCAATCATGCATAACTCATTTCCTTTAATTTGTGAGGTTGAATTTCGCCGTGTTACTAATGGGAATGTTTCTAAAAACACAGTGCATTCAATTAAACCCATTTCAACACCACAAAAACAATAGATTTCAGCCTATACGCGGTCTTTTTATTCCGCGTATAGGGTGCAATTTAGCACCATTTTTCTTAACCTAAGGAGTATTAAAAATGTTTCAAAACATAATTAACGCTGTGAAGCGCTGTTATACACTTTTAGTATCATTCGCTGTTAATACCGTATCTTTCTTATTCAATTTGCCTATGTATTTGCTTGATCTTGCCAAAAAAGCGACTACGGCAGCTTTTGAAAGTTTGATGCAAGTTAGAATCCTGTTCGGCACTACGTTACTTGTCCTTGCTGGTTCCGCCAGTGCCGCTGTAGATGAAGCAGTAACAACCGCTTTAACTACTGCTACAACGGATGTTAGCTCTGTTGGCAATGCGGTCTTTATCGTATTGGTAGCTGCCGCTGCGATTCGTTACTTACGCCGCGTATTGTAAAAAAGTAGGGCAGAGCTTTTTATAAAGTTCTGCCCATTTCATTATTATGAATTACTTACTTGATACGCGATGTTTTTCAGATCAAGGCAGCTATTTTTCTGCTGTTGCTGCTAAATGTCCTTTAACACTGGCTAACGGTGATTTAGTTAGCTGTGTTCCTACTATCTCTGGTGTTGATGTCACTTATACAGACCCCATTTCATTAGTAGCGAACACTTACTCTTACATTCCACCTCAAGTTACCTGTCCCGAAATAATCCCAGATGTTGTTTCACTTGCCTGGCAAGTTGCCATTCTTTGGTTCATCGCCTGGGGTATTCGAACACTTTATAGGCAGTTATAGCATGCCCTTAGAAATTCAATACTATGCTGTTTTTTTCGCTATTTTAGGTGCGCTATGGATACTTATAAAATAATTACGATAATTGTATATTGTTTATTTCCTTCCGTTGCTTCTGCTGCTGTATACAACCTTGGCTCAGGTGCTCTGCTTAATTCACCCGGTGGCCTCATGGGTTATATTTACAAAGAGAGTCAAACAAAAGTTGAAAGCGGAAGAATCAGAACCACCCCTAAATTTACCTTCGCTACATCACAAGGCAAACAAGTTGGTTTTACCGCGTCAAGATTGTCAGACATTTCGACTGGTCGCGTAGGTCAATCAGTTGTCAAATTAGCTAAAGCCGCTGGCCCAGTTGGCATTGGTTTACTAACTGCGGAATTAATTTGTACAGAAACAGATATTTGTGCCAATGCTGAAGACTGGCTATTTGGAAAAGAATTTGATCTTGTTGGAACACCGCCAAGCTGTGCAGATATTAGTATAGGTCAGACTTTAAGGTGGGTTAACGGTTTTGATCGTACTTTTGAGTATGAGCGTGATACAAACGAAGTATGCGGTGGTGACCAGACAGGCCGTATTGCTTTTTGTCCGCAAACAACGAGTGATTGTATACAGGGAGAGATTATACGCCAAACAGATTTAGGTCTAGGAAACGCAAATGAACCTGCAAGAGAACCAACTGAGGAAGATTGGGACAATGCCGCGCCTTTGCTTAACAATGATGCTTTTGCACAGCCTTTACTTGATGCTGGTGAAGGCGTACCCGTCGAAGCTCCTGATTTAATGGCGCCACAAAATTTTATTACCAACACAGAAACCACAACCTTAAAAGATGACCAAGGTAATATAACAGGCTCACAAGTAACAGAAAGAACGGTATCAATAACGGACGTTTCCGACGCTGCAAACCCTTCATCTTTTGACATTGAAGAAAAAAAGACTGTAACAAGTTATGACGTTAATAATAACGTTACCAACTCAGAAACAACCGTAATTAACAACGAACAACCCGCACAAACTGATGATCAAACAATTGAATTCGACACCGTTGAACCTGCCACGTTAGAAAACAAAGATATAGAACTACCTTTTGATGTTACTTCTTGGGGTGGTGGTTCATGTCCTTCGGATATCGAAATCGTTACATCCTTTGGAACATTCCAATACAACGTAACGCCGCTTTGTGATTACGCCGTTGCCATCAAGCCTTTTGTTCTGCTAATTGCGTCTGTAACCGGCGCAATGATTTTAATCGGTGCTCATCGTGCGACCGCTTAATTCTAAAAATATTTACCTACCCAATGTAGTAGGAAAAATAAAAAAAATCGGTTCTTTTTTTTCTTTTTCCGTAAACGGCAATAACTATCAAATCCCGTTGCAAGCTACATCAAGTACAGGTTCTTTCACCCTAATGCCAAACGGTTTTTAAAGGTTTTTATATGTTAATTCCACTAGGTGCATTTCTTCAAGCTGCAGCAGCGCCCATTGTTATACGTGTTTTAGGCGTTATAGGTATTGGCGTGCTTTCTTTTACTGGTGTATCAACCTTTATAAACACCATGCTTTCTCTTGCTCAGTCCCATTATTCAGGCATTACCGGCTTCGCTGCCTCCATTGTTGGTCTTGCCGGTTTTGGTGAAGCCCTGGGTATTCTTGGCGGCTCTCTTATTGCGGCAGCGGTTCTTTCATCGACTAAACGTTTAGGAATGGTTAAATGATTACACTACTTAGTTCTGCGCCGGGTGGCGGCAAATCTTCATATGCTGTTTGGCATGTAATAAAAACCGCCATTGATGAAGGCCGTCAAGTATTTACTGTTGGTATTCCTGAATTAAAGCTTCCAACTATTGAGGTAAATTATGATTTTATACGTGAATGGTCAGCAAGAACGATTAACACTGAAACTGGAGAGGAAGAACTAGAGAATATTCCTACCGGTGCATTAATTGTAGTCGATGAAGCTTGGCGCGTATGGAAAGCGACCGGATCAGCAAAGGGCGTTACCGATGATATTGAATATCTCGCAATGCATCGACACCACGGTTTAGATTTCCTAATTATCGCGCAAATGCCATCACTGATACATAAAGACGTATTAGCCATGGTATCAAAACACCTTCATATCTTGCCGCATTGGTCAGGAAGAAAATTGCTTGAATGGCCTGAGTATGTTTCTAATCCACGCGCAGAAAGTAACCGATCTGCAGCAGTGACGACACGCTACAAACTGCCGGTTGAATCGTTCGGCCTCTATAAATCCGCATCTGAGCATACAAAGATCAAACGAAAATTACCGCCTCAACTGCTTTTTGTATTGCTAATTTTTATAGCATTACCATTCGTTATATATTCCGCATATTCAAACGTATTCGCAAAAAACATTCAGATTAATGAAGAGGTTGAAACTTATACTGAAAACTTAAATGAAGATAACAATTTATCGGGATTAATAATTGGCGAAGAAAATATTAAGCAACTTGAGCAACCTATAATCGAAACACAGAGTTTTACTGATATACAGCTTGTATCACGTTCAATTGATTGGAGTTTAGTTAATTCTTGTATTTCCAGTGAAACAAAATGCATATGTTATGGACACGCAATTGAAAGGTTAGTGGTTCCTGATGCTTCTTGTCGTGCCGCTGTTTTGTATGGCTGGCCAGGAAAGAAACGAGAATTAGTTTTATCTTTGTAATTAAATCTCTAAAACGCTCTATATTTCTTTTTTCTGTATCTGCCTATTCTTTTATGATTTATTTCCTTTTATTTTTGCGAAATGCTATTTTAAACCTTAAACCTTTTAAGATCATACGCACAAAGGATTTTTCGATATTCGGTTTTATTCGTGTGTGGGAAGCTTTGTAAGAATGCTTTAGTATCCTCTAAACTTACCGCACTATTCATTACTGACCATAATACTGCCTTGCATTTATTTGAAGCGCTAATTAATGAATCCTCTTCAATATCTTTAATCGATTGATGATTAGTCATACAGGTTTTTGGAACTTGAGCTATAGCATCCTCTAATTTTTTAATTTGTTGCTCTTTCAATGTATTTGCACGTTGGATATTTGAGCATATTGAACTGAAAGCGAAGATAGGAAAATATTGCTGTTCTGTAATTTGATATTTATCGATGAGTTCAAGCAATTGACTGTTTGACTCTTCAATAATCTTAAAATAATTGTTAACTGTTTCAGGAGCTGTCATATATTGGTATTGAATAGATTTCTTAGAACCGATTGCTAATATTTTATCTTCATTCTTAAGTGAATCAAGATCTTCCGTGATTTTAACTTTGATATCTCCACCAGCGTATATTTCTTTTACAATGCTTTGGACCTTTTTTATATCCATAGCGGAGATTGGTAACGAAAGATTAGAAATAGCTCGGTAAATAGCTATAAAGTTATCTGTTTTTATTTTATTAATACGAATTGTTGGAAATCCCTGTATATCAATATCATGATCTGTAATTTCTTGATTATCAGAACCCGGTTCATATTCAACTAATAAAAAATTATCTTTAATTCTTTTTGCTAAATCGGAGTTCGAATCAACATATGAAAAGATAGTTTTAAAAAGGCTTTTAATATTCTCGTCACCCACGCTGTATCCAATAAAAACAATTGGATTGTGGATGAATAATGATAGTAGCTGAGCACGAATTAGCTCATAACTCTCATTAAATTTAGCGTAATCTGAATTTGTTATGATGATTTTTATTGGGTCGGAGATACACCCGTGGATCTTATAAACCGCTCCATAAGGATTACTTAGAAGAATGTCGTTGCCAATGAGAGGAACGAAATCTAAAAAAGATTCAATAAATTTATCATAATTTGTAGTAATGATAGAACCGATGTTTTTCCCGGTTTTTTTTAGCTCAGCTAATTCCGATGCCATCTCAAGCTTTGTATCTGATGAATTAACCAACATTGAAATGTATATTTTCAGTCTGGTTACGTTGATGTCCCTACTCATCAACTCATAAAATTTATTATTTACGAGTTCAAACCTGCCATCTCGGTCTTTCGCCAAGGCTTTGGTAAAGTCTTCTTCAAGCTTAGCTGCAATTAAATCATAACGAAAATGACCATCTACTTGTGACTGAGATTTAACGTCTAAATAGTATTCATTGTTACCACTTAATTCGAAAGATATTTTTTTTAACAGCGCATCCCAAGTATAGGATTGAGTAAGATAACGAAGACTAACACCTGTTCCAGCAAAAAGGATCGGATGATTGCTATACGCTCCGATAAAAGTATTGATGTTCATTTCTTCCTTTCTATAAAGAGTTCGGGCTCGTGCGTTATTATTCAAATTTCAAGCAACTTATGCCTTGAGTGTTTTATCCAATTTTTTTATTTATGCTGGAGGTAAAAAATTTGCAGCGTAATCCACAAAATTTTTACTTTTACTAAGTATGCTAATAATGGCATTTGCTGCTTTGTTTGCTGCGACAATTTCTTGTCCTGCTTTTTGTAACTGTTTCCAGCGTTTGCCAAGATTTTTATGTATTTCTTCTAATTCTTTCTTTTCCGAGTCATTTTTACTTTTACTTTCATTATCTAATTCGTCTATATTTTCTACAATTTCACTAAACCCATATTTGAATGCTTTCTTAATTGCTGCTCCACCTGCAATGTGATAGTTTTTTATTGCTTCTTCAATGATATTAATTTGATTTAAAGTAAACGTGTAGGTAACTCCTTTAATTTCACTTTCTTTTAGTTCTTTTTTAAACTTTTCTATTTCTTCCAAGAGTTTTTCAAGTTCTGCAAGGTTTGCTTCTTTTTCAGGCTTTAATATTTCTGACCAGTATTTAAGTGCCAGCATTGTTTCGGCATTTATTTTAGCTCTGTAATTTTCCCAGCCTGCGGAGTGGTTTTTTCCAGATATGCATTCCTTTAATTGATTTATATAGGGCTGATATAAAGCTTCACTAAACGGAGAATTTCTCATTCCTTCTTCAATGAGAGTTATTTCATGTCTAAGTAATAAAAGTTTTTGGTTTACTTCGTACGGGTCTTTTGATGCTAATGTTTTATCTAGATTAAAAACTTCAGCCCAAATTGCAGAGCTTGCTTGTTTAGGATCTAATTTATTAATTTTCTGTAAAATAAATTGAACTCGATAACCCGAATTAGAAAAGTTATTCATTTTTTCTTTAATTTTATTATTTTGTTGATCGTGATCTTTTTATGAGTATATTAAAGTATTTATACTGTTATTTCGTAAGGATCGTTATATTTATTTTATAGGGTTCTATTTTATTCTTGATCATCACAATTTGAATTTTAAGTAAATTACTTGAAATTTTTCTTCTATTATACATTGACTTATATTCACATCAAATCTATGAATATCTTTTATTGTTTCGTTTTTCTTTATTATTGCTATAAGTTTTCTTCCATATAATTCTTGTCTTGTTATTTTGTCTTTGTATGCCTGAATAGCTATATTTTTATCTTCCGTTGTTACTAAACTATATATACGTTTATTTTTGTCGATAAGGTAGATTGAATACATTTTCTAATTCCGTTATTTTTGATAAATTAACGGTTTTTTTTCGTTTAAATTTATTTTATGTTCTCAAGTCTTCATAATTTGTATTGGCAAATTCGTTTTACTAGAAAAGATTCAACTAAACGTCGATATTATCGATATGTTTTAAATGAAAAAAAACGCCTGATAAATTCAGGCGTATGTGATGAAGGATTAAGGTTGTTATGTCGGCATTTGTCTAATTTAAATAATGTCCATGCTGAAAGAAGGTTGAAAAATTTTCGATGTAGTTCTTGGCCTTATCACTAAATCGTCTTCTTTTCTTTCGACGGTCAATTTTACATAATATACATTATTAGCATTAACTCATAAAAAAACGTGGGTCGTTTTTCGACGCGATTTCTGCCTTGATTGGTCTTTTGGCGTTGCTGGTATTGATACGCTACAAAAAGTCGGTGTAATCCCAGTTATCGCTGCCTGCGGTGTTTGACGGGATTCTTATTAGCTTTCATCACCCCGTGGCTCGAATGAGATAAGCGTTTTATCATAAATAATATTCATTATTACCAGGCATCTGAATCGACTCTATTTTGCCTGGAACTTTTTTGTATGAGTCGGCCGCGTCAGCTGACTCTTTTATTTGACGATAAATATCGTCATTTCAAATTCTTCTGGTGGAATGCTTCCTATTCTATAAAAATTTAAAATTATTAATAAAGCTATTAACAAAATTCCAACTAATTGAATATGATACGAGCTATATATCAGTAAAACTCTGGGATTTTAATGCTGGTTGTTGATGTTGTGCTTCATCTATTGTAGTTTCTGAAAGAACATTATTTTCTTCATGATTATCTATAACAATCTCTGAATCATCATCAATAACAATATTCTTTGCAAAAATGTTTGAATAAGCGAAATGTATTAACCTAGGTGGCGGATGGGGTATTCGCTAACATGGAGAAGAAGCGCCCGATCCAGTCCATTCAATAGTAAATAGAATCACTATGTACCAACACAAGCCAACTTAACAAACGTATCTTAGTTGAACCCGGTCGCGCATTTATTAGCAATAGTGGCTTACTACTGATTCAAGGACGCCTCTAAAAAGTCTACGTAAAAAACCAGGGCGATTTACCTACCAACCCCATAATATTGATGCTCCTATTAAAACGAGAACAAAAGTTATCATAAGAATATTAAATATAGTAATTTTGTCCATAACGGCCTCTTTTAATAATTGAAGTTACAATCATTCTAGGCGAGTCAACACAATGAGTATATTAGGGGTACCATTATTCTTCACTAAGGGAAACCATTAGAGGTGCTTTGGTTAAATGCCACATCAAAGACTTATTCTGGTCAATGCTATTATTGCAACAGAGCCCGTCAGTAGTTTCAATTCAGGAATACCAACCGTAAGAACTTAGCGACCTTCATCGATGGTATTTTTTTTCACATGCTAACTTTAATTGTTAACGCCCCTAGTTCATCCTTGTTTTAGTATAATAACATTTTCAAACTTTTAACTACTCATGAGCTATTATCAGAAGCATGTTTTTTTCTGTGTCAATCAGCGTGAAGCTGGCGCAGCGTGTTGTAACGACCTTGGCGCTCAAGACGTTCGTGATTATGCAAAAGCACGGATTAAATCACTCAAGCTAAGTGGTCGGGGGAAAATAAGAATTAATAGTGCGGGCTGTTTAGATCGATGTGACGAAGGACCTGTCATTGTTATTTATCCTGAAGAAACCTGGTATACCTATATCGATAAAGAAGATGTCGATGAGATTATCGAGGAGCATTTAATTAATGGTCGCATTGTCGAGCGGTTAAAGATCTAACTCTATCTTTTGTAGTCAGAATAATAATCGGTTGAATTCAAATCTACAGAAACTCTTTATAGATGGTCCTGCAGGCAAACTTGAAACGGTACTTGCGGAACCTGATATAAGTCCGTGTGGTATTGCAGTTATTGCGCACCCTCACCCATTATTTGGCGGCACGATGGATAATAAGATCGTTCATACCTTATTTAATACATTGCTTGATCTCGGCTTTATCAGCGTCAAATTTAATTTTCGTGGTGTTGGGGAAAGCGCTGGTGTTCATGATTATGGCATTGGTGAGATTGAAGATGTCATGGCTGTTGTCAGCAATGTTAGTGATTACTTCCATACAAGGTATGGTAATCAGTCATTACTGTTAGCTGGATTTTCTTTTGGCGGCGCGATCCAAGCACATGCCGCGCAGCGCTTAAAACCACAGCATCTTATTCTGGTCGCGCCATCGGTAGTACGTCTTAACGCCCCACCTGTGATTGACTATGCCGATCATGTATTGATTATTCACGGCGATCAAGATGATATTGTTCCATTACAAAGTGTTTTAGATTGGGCTGCTAACCAACAGTCACAGCCTGTCGTTGTTATTCCAGGTGCTGAGCATTTTTTTCATGGGCGGTTATCAAACATCAAAGACACTGTTCTTGATGCTTTCAAGGCTTAAAGACAACGGTTGTGCCTTTTGGCTAGGAAAATTTATTGCTTGCCACAGCCTGTGGTTTGTAGCCAATAGAATTAGAGAGGTTGTTTGTGAAAGCGATCTACCTCAAATTTTTATAATTAATAGTTTTTGTGTTACAAAGTTTCGTCTAGTAATACTCTGTTTTCGCGTAACTTTCAAAGCGAGTATATTCACCAAGAAAAGTAAGGTCAATCTTACCGATAGGACCATTTCTCTGCTTGCCAATAATAATTTCAGCTATGCCTTTATCTTGCGTATCTGGGTTATACACTTCATCACGGTAAATAAACAAAATAACATCGGCATCTTGCTCAATCGCACCAGACTCACGCAAATCTGACATTACGGGTCGTTTGTTGGGCCTCTGTTCTAAGCTTCTATTAAGCTGCGATAATGCGATAACAGGCACTTTTAATTCTTTAGCCAATCCTTTTAATGAGCGCGAAATTTCGGAAATTTCAGTAGCCCTATTCTCTCCTTGACTACTAGAAGACATTAATTGTAAATAATCGATAACAATTAAACCTAGTTCACCATGTTGTCGGTATAACCGCCTTGCACGTGCTCGTAGTTCCAAGGAGTTTAATGCTGCGCTTTCATCTATAAAAATAGGCGCATCATTTAATTTTCCAAGTGCATGCGTCAGCTTAGGCCAATCATCATCTTGTAGTTGTCCTGTACGAACTTTATGTTGATCAAGCTTTCCCACAGATCCAAGCATACGCATGGCCAATTGTGTACCACCCATTTCCATACTAAACACAGCAACTGGCTTATTCAGCTCAAGTCCAACATGCTCCGCAATATTAAGCGAAAATGCTGTTTTACCCATAGAGGGCCGTCCAGCGACGATGATTAAATCACCAGGTTGAAAACCAGAGGTCTTTTGATCAAGGTCACGAAACCCAGAAGCAATACCTGTGACATCACTAGTATTGTCTTGATTATAAAGTAACTCTATTCGCTCAACGACTTGTTTCAATAATGGTTGAATATCGACAAAACCTTCTTTGCCTCGCGCACCTTCTTCCGCAATATCGAATACTTTAGACTCAGCCTCATCAAGCAACGTGGCTGCTGAACGTCCGGCTGGATTATATGAGGCATCTGAAATTTGCGCGCCCACTTGAGCTAGCTGACGCATGACGGAACGCTCACGTATTATTTCAGCATAGCGTCGGATATTAGCTGCTGAAGGCGTATTCTGAACAATTGTACCAATATATGCTAACCCGCCTACATTTTGTAATTCAGCTGAGATTTCAAGTGACTCTGCAACGGTAACAACGTCAGCAGGTTTGTTATTTTCTATTAACTTACAGATATGTTGATAAATCAACCGATGATCATGTCGATAAAAATCATCTTCATTAATGAGATCGGCAACTTTATCCCAAGAATGATTATCAAGCATTAGGCCGCCCAGCACGGATTGCTCTGTCTCAATAGAATGCGGCGGTGTTTTGAAAGAAGCTATTGATTGCTCATCAATAAGGCTAACAGGTGATTGAACCATAGGGTGTAGTGAGTACAAGATGGGAAGTGATTGATTCTACCACCTGCATCATAATGGTGGGATGAAATTAAAAAAGGACTGTTGACAGTCCTTTTTTATTACTAGAAATATAGCAAGTTTAGAAAGTAGATTCGCCTAAAATTGAAATTGTAATCTGTACGCTAACGTCACTATGTAAAACAATGTTAACTGGATGATCCCCAACTTGTTTTAATTGACCCTGTGGCATACGGATCATTGATTTTTCAATTGAAAAACCCTGTTCTTCAAGTGCTTCAGAAATATTAGCACTGGTAACAGAACCAAATAACTTGCCTTCACTACCTGATTTTTGAGTAATTTGTATCATCAAACCATCAATTTTCTCAGCAAGTGCTTCAGCAGCAGTTAATGTTTTTGCCTGGTTTTTTTCAAGTTCAGCACGTTTTAATTCAAATTCAGCAATCGATGTTTCAGTTGCACGTGTGGCTTTGCCTTGAGGTATCAAATAATTACGCGCATAGCCTCTTTTTACATTAACAATTTCACCAAGTTTTCCAAGGTTAGCGATTTTCTCCATCAATATAATTTGCATGTTTTCTCTCCTTAATGTCGGTCTGTATAAGGCAACATTGCAAGAAAACGTGCACGTTCAACGGCACTACCTAGCTGACGTTGATAAGAAGCTTTTGTGCCAGTAATTCGAGCTGGAATAATTCTGCCATTTTCGTTAATAAAATCTTTTAACAGTTCAATATCTTTATAATCAATGGTCTTAATACCTTCAGCTGTAAAACGACAAAACTTCTTTCGCTTAAATAATGGGCGATTTGCCTTTCTTTCTCTTTCTTTGTCTTTACTATCTTTTCGTTTTGAATTAAAACGCGTCATAATCTTTATCTTCCTTTGTTTTCTGGTAATAGTTAAAGCACATTATTTACATGCAAAATCAATTGTTGATTCAATTGACTCTTTTTTGCAAGGAATCCTGTTAATTTCACACGACACCCAATCTCAAGCTTATTAATTGTCATAGCAGTTTTTTCAATTGCTATGGCAGAAATATCACATTTTATTTGACGTGAAATACCTTCATTTAATTGAATTGATTGGTGACGAATACTGAATTCTAAGACCGCAACACCTGCTGGTGTATATCTTAATTCAGCAAGCTTAATGATTTCACCGCAAATAATGGTTTGGTTACAATCCAATCCTTACTCTGACTTAGCTTCAGCTGGCGTCTCGGCATCTTGT
>JAJFJG010000057.1 GCA_021774265.1 Nitrosomonas sp. | reverse complement strand
GTACTTATAAATATCTCTACCGTGCTGTCGACAAAGAGGGAAACACCATTGATTTCCTACTCACAGACAAGCGTGATAAAGCAGCCGCCATACACTTTTTCAAGAAGGCTATTAATAACAGTGATATGCCTGAAAAAGTGGCGGTGGATAAGAGTGGTGCCAACAAAGCAGCTATTGATCAGATCATCAAGGATAATGACACTTCCATTGTCGTCAGGCAGGTCAAATACCTCAACAATATCGTGGAACAAGACCATCGGGCAGTGAAGCGAATAACAAAACCAATGCTCGGATTCAAATCTTTTCAATCAGCTAAAAATATCCTGTCTGGCATCGAACTCATGCACATGATTCGAAAAGGTCAGTTGATGATGGAAGGAGTCGAAAAGATGTCTTTTGCTGAACAATTTTATGCTCTGGCAAGATAATCGCGTCAAGACCAATTGTACGCTTGATAAAATCAACCAGATATCAGTTTTCTTTCGTTAATGCGACAGAACCATTTTTCCTATGACTGAAAAGCTGCTCAATAATATTTGGAGACAAAAATCATGACAAAGCAATGGCAACAGGTGCCTAACGTTACTTTCAAAACTCGCGTGCGTGATGAATCAGTGAGTGGTGATAATCCATTTCGCTGGCAAGATGTTACAACGCACGATATTTTTCAGAATAAACGCATTGTATTATTTGCTTTACCTGGTGCATTCACGCCGACATGTACAACATCCCATTTACCCGGTTACGAAGAACACTATGATGATTTCAAAGCATTGAGTATTGATGAAGTAATTTGCTTGTCAGTGAACGATGCATTTGTAATGTTTCAGTGGCGTAAATATCTTGGTGTGAGCAAAATATTTTTGCTACCTGATGGAAATGCTGAGTTCACTCGAAAAATGGGAATGCTCGTAGATAAATCGAACTTAGGTTTCGGTATGCGTTCATGGCGATATTCCATGGTTGTTCAGGATGAAAAAATAGAAGAAATGTTTATTGAGCCGGGTTTTACAGACAATTGTCCTACCGACCCTTTTGAAATTTCAGGTGCTGATGCTATGCTAGCGTATCTAAAATCTAAATAAAACCATCAGGCATAGAAGAATTTTTGGCTCTGTTGCAAAAAATTATTTTTGACTAAAAGTGCATTTCAAAGATGTTTAAAAATAGCTAACTAAAAAATCGAATATAGCCGTTTTTTATTTTTTTCAACAGAGCCCGAATGATTATTAAGTTCCGTTGTTGTGCTTTGCGTAGTTTGAATTGGTTAATTGTTCCGCAAATACGCTCATTACTGTTACAGTTTAAGTGCTGAATAAATCCGCATGGCTGCCTGTGCGGACATATTCAATTATGTTTTCATGACTATTGATCCGGTAAATAAGAAGCCAGTCCGGTTCGATATGACATTCTCTATGGTTCTTCCAATTCCCCGTTAACAAATGATCTTTGTTCTTGGTCGGGAGCGGTTTCCCCATGATCAACAACTCATGGATGAGTTTGAACTTACCCATATCTTTTTGTTGACGTTGACAACGCCGGATATCACGCCGAAATCTTGATGAGCGTGAAAAACCGTACATAGATTAAATACCAAGGTCTTCATAAAATTCTTGTGTGTCTTTAAATATTTTCCCGTCTCCTTTTGCCAGCTCTTTCATGGCATCAAGAGTTTCGGCATTAGGCAATTTTGTAGTCGGTCGAAATGGCAAACCGCCAACATTAACCGATTGCTGTAAAAACATGCGGATGGCATCAGACGTACTAAGGCCAATTGCCGAAAATACCTCCTCGGCTTTTTCTTTAAGCTCCGGTTTTATTCTGGATTGAACTGTAACATTAGCCATTATTGGTTCCTCTTTAGCAACGGTATATAATGCAACATTACTCCATATGACTGCAATACGCAATATTATGACTGTCTTTTACGCGCATCCCATAACCAATCTCTCGCTTTTTATGCTCTCCCCGCATTAGAAGCTGGTGATTTTTGGGTGTTTCTACATAAAGGTACGTAAACCGCCACGAGTTTTGGTGTAAGTCCTTTATCTTCCTTAAACTATTGGTATTTGAAGACCCCCATTTTCAGTTGAGGTTTAACTCACGCTTTTTGGGGGTCTTCAAACCGACACTATCCTGCTCTGAGAAATCGTATTCGGGGTTGTTTGCCTAAAAGACTGCTTTGTCACCAACCTCCTCTAAAGCCCTTTCTACGTCCGGATAACAGCATTCAAAGCAAAAACGTGGCCATGGCTTTTGCTATGGCAGCAGAGATTGAGCGAGAATTGATTTCTCAACGCACCAAAGAGGCGTTGAGAGCCAAAAAAGCTTCTGGAGTGAAGCTTGGCCGCCCAAAGGGGCCAGGGAAAAGCAAGCTCGACAAGTTTCAGCCAGAAATCGAAGGGCTACTCGCAAACGGTGCCACTCAAAAATTCATTGCCCAGAGATATGACACTACAGAAGCCAATCTTCACAATTGGCTGAAAAAACGAAAAATCAAGTAAAGTCGATCGCCAAATCTCGCGGTGGTTTACGTACCTTTATGTAGAAACACCCTAAATCTGAAGATTATTAATCTCTGAGTTAATCTGCTTGATCTTCCGTTCTGTCGGATTCTTCTTCAGAAGATTCTGAGACTGAATCGGCTCTAACCTCCATTGTGTTGTCGGAGTCCTCATGATCATGGCTATCACTATTATCACTGTGAGTATCGTCATGACCTACAGAACCGTGGTGTTTTTGATTAGCTTCGCTATCAGCGTCAGGCGAGTTGCCCTGTTCATTTTCTTTCTGATTATCCGATTCTTTTGATGATTGCTTATCATCCCGCTCGTTTTTTTTCTGGTCGCTTGGTTTCTTAGTCGATTGTTTATCCTTTTGGGATTCAGACTGACTTTCTGTCTTTTGCTTTTGGTCTGTTTGTTTATTGTTTGGCTGGTTTGAACTGCCAGACTTTTCTCTTTCTTCCATTTCTCTAACTTGTTTTTTCCAAGGCTGTTCTATATCTCGTTGTTCAATGGCAAATGCAAATGAACTGACAAGCAAAAGGCTGGCAGGAATAAAGGTTAACAAGAGGGTGGTTTTTTTAAACTGAGGCATAATTTTTCCTTGAAATTAAATTCAGAATACCAAGTAACTTAAATATAACTCATTAAAATCATGTGAATCGTATTTTTCCTGTTACTTATAGATGTGGGCACGCGGGTGTGCTGATTCGCTAATTAAAAAGTTTACTAACGCCTTATACATTACTGAGATTCTGAAGCGGCGGTTATTAAATATGTTAATTAATCGGATTCGAAAATAGCGAGACTACTTTTGTTCTTGGCCGACATCATATTCAACTTGCTGACCATCATTGAGTGCTGCATGGCCACCTGTATCATTGACTTGAGAATGGTGCACAAAAAGATCCTTTCCTCCATCGTTCGGAGTAATGAAACCGAAACCTTTTTCTGTACTGAACCACTTTACTGTACCTTTATTGGCTCTGTTGCAAAAAATAAGCAGGTTGGTGCATTATTGAATTTTTAAGGATATATCGCTATGTCTGATTTCAAATGGCGGCATTACCAGGGCAGCGTAACCCTTGGTTGTGTTAGATGGATGGTACTGTAAATACGGAATCAGCTATCGAGATCTTGAGGAAATGATGCTAGAACGAGGGTTTGAAGTAGACCATACAACGCTTTACCTCTGGGTACAACATTATGCGCCGGAAATAGAGAAGCGTATGCGGTGGTACTGGAAGCCGACCTTGGGTTATAGCTGGCGGGTAGATGAGACCTATGTGAAAGTTAAAGGAAAATGGACGTATTTATACCGAGCTGTCGACAAGTATGGTGACACAATTGATTTTTATCTGTCCTCTACTCGCAGTTCTAAAGCGGCCAAGCGATTCCTCGGCAAGGCACTCAAATCGATAAAACCATGGGTACATCCAAAGACGATCAATACAGACAAAGCACCGACTTTCGGCCCCGTCATTGCTGACTTGCAGGAAGAAGGAAAATGCCCGGAAGATACGGTGCACCGGCAAGTGAAGTACCTGAATAACATTGTTGAAGCGGATCATGGCAAACTCAAGCGACTGATAAATCCTGTGCGCGGTTTTAAATCCATGAAGACCGCCTATGCAACAATCAAGGGGTTTGAGCTCATGCATATGTTTAGAAAAGGACAGGTGGACGCATGGAAATATGGTCAGGGATTAATAGGAGAAATCCGTCTGATTGAAAGGGGTCCTGTGGAAGAACCCCCAAAAGTGTTCGTTCTGAGCTATGTTGTTTAAATATCTATAAGCACTGTTTCATAAAGCCGTTACCTCTATATGTTTAGGCGTTATCCCTATATCAATGTTTCGATACCGAAGGTACAAATACAACGTGGTTTTCGAGATTCCTAATTGTTCAGCAATTTTTTTCACAGGAATGCTCCCGTTTTTGTAAAGAGCTTCAATACTGATTTTTTTGTTATTACTAGCATTAAGAAATCACTTCAGAATAAAGTGATTACACGGAGATCATGATTAAACAAGCTAACATTTACGTAATATATAAAATACTTTAATAATTATATAACACGCTATATATTATTTATAATTATAAAAATTAAAATGAGAAGTAAAATCAAATTAAAAAGGAAACTATTCATTTTTATCTTAGTAAAATTAATAAGAAATATAAGGTATCGGGATCACATGATGACATATTATTTATAAATGCAATTCAACCTGTTTAGCAGTAAACTTCCTCTTTTCCCCTGGCCAACCATACATAACAGCGGCACGACATGAAGAATCTGGAACCACTAACCTTTCAATTGCATGTCCATAACATATACATTTTGTTTCACTGGAAATACAAGAATTTACTAAACTCCAATCAATTAAACGTGATACAAGCTGTATATCAGTAAAAATCTGCGTTTCGATTATAGGTTTCTCAAGCTGTTGAATATTTTCTTCGCCAATTATTATTTCCGATAAAGTGTCATCTTCATTTAAGTTTTCAGTATAAGTTTCAACCTCCTCATTATCTTGAATGTTCTTTGCAAATACGTTTGAATAAGCGGAATATATAACGAATGGTAATGCTATAAAAATTAGCAATACAAAAAGCAGTTGAGGCGGTAATTTTCGTTTGATCTTTGTATGCTCAGATGCGGATTTATAGAGGCCGAACGATTCAACCGGTAGTTTGTAGCGTGTTGTCACTGCTGCGGATCGGTTACTTTCTGCGCGTGGATTTGAAACATATTCAGGCCATTCAAGCAGTTTCCTACCTGACCAATGCGGCAAGATGTGAAGATGTTTTGATACCATGGCTAATACGTCTTTATGTATCAGTGATGGCATTTGCGTGATGATCAGAAAATCTAGGTTTTCTTCTAACCCTATCTAAACATAAGCTTATTCAAGGTGAAGCCTATTGTGAGTGGGTATAAAATTAATAGCAATGGGTTTCAAATGAAGTGAACTGCTGTTTATTACATGCTGATAAGTTACCACCGTTACTTTTTATAATATCATTGTACTCTCACAACACGCTCTCAAGGAGAGGTACCTTGAAACTATTCGTTGTAATTCTCATAGGTATCACGATTCTTGCCGGGACAAATTCCGCTGCAATGTCACAAGAAACTTTCAATTCCAAAAACATGACTTGCAACATCACGACACCGGATACGGATGGCTGCACAGGTTTACCAACGCTTCACTCTGGCGTGCTTACTATTTCAAAAGATGGGACTTTTAAACTCAAGGCTCAATACAATGGATGTTTCATTATTGAGAATGTAATGAGATCAGGAAAATTTCAAGTATCCTATTTTAGAGAAACTATGAGTTTTGAGCTACTGTCTAAGAGAGTAACGGGGATAAAAGGCAATATACCAGATTTGCCAAGAACGCTTGGTTTTGCAAATTTAAATTACGATAGGCTAGATGGATATTTAATTGATCTATCAGCTGTGATGCGTGAGCGTGGACGCAACACAGAAAATATTATTACCGCGAAATTGCAATGCGAGGTGATTGAATAAGATAGCAAATCATCATTCATTGCTGGTTCGTCTAAATGCTTCGTTGCGTTTTTTTATACAAGGATGGATAGGAGTACTTTCTTCACCCTTTAAAAAAGGAGTCCACAACATGACACATCATAAAGAAGTTTTTGAAGGCTGCAATATTGAAATAAAAGACGATACCAACCTGTCGATTAATGGAAAGGAAATTGAATACGAACATGATGGAAGGAAAAATAAATGGTCTTCAAAATATCTGCCCTATACTCAATATGATACGTTATTGGAAATGGCAAGAGAAATCGCTAAGCACACAGTTGAGTTTTCCAACATAAACGAATAATCTAATTAGGCTGATAATAGGAGAAAATTCTCATGGCTATCAGAAAAGATGCAAACACGCTTACTTCTGCTGAACGGACAGAATTTGTTGCTGCCATTCGAACTTTGAAAGCCGAAGGTATCTATGACCAATTTGTTCTTAGGCATGCAAATGCCATTATGAGCGCTATTCATCGAGCTCCGGCTTTCCTGCCTTGGCACCGCCGTTTTATTTTCGATCTCGAACTGGAACTTCAGCGTGTCTCGGGCAACTCAAATCTCGGGATACCCTACTGGAACTGGTTATCAGGAGGAGCGGATGCCTCCATGTGGAATGACGACTTTCTTGGCGGAAACGGAGATGCCGGTGGCATTGTTCGGACTGGGCCATTCCGAGTTGGCCAATGGACAGTTGTCAATTCCAGCGGATTGCCGGCAGGTCCGCTTATGCGAGCTTTTGGCCAAAACGGGCTACCAACCCTGCCCACTCAAGCGGAAATTGATCAAGTCATGGCCGTTACGCCATATGACATGTCGCCATGGAATATTAACAGCAACCCCAGCTTTCGTAACCAGATCGAAGGCTGGATTGGTCCTAACCTTCACAACCGTGGACATGTCTGGGTAGGCGGCTCTATGCTACCGATGACCTCGCCAAACGATCCGGTGTTCTTTATGCATCATTGTATGGTCGATAAGATCTGGCATGAGTGGCAAATACGCTTTCCGAATCAAGGCTACCATCCAGAAACCGGTGGTCCTTTCGGACAGAATTTGACCGACCCAATGGATAGCACTCCTTCTGGGCAGATCGGTTCGCGTCCTATTGATGTTCTAGACAGTGCAGCCATGGGTATTGTATTTGATGGTGTCGTCACTCAGCCCCTACCAGAGATACCTCTCATTACTGTTGGAGCCAACCCAACGCAAGCCAATATCGGAGTGCCTGGAGAAACTGATGTTTTCCGGTTTGAAGTCCCGGTCTTCGGCCCTCACACTATGTACACTACCGGATCATCCGATACGTTTATGACCCTTTTTGGTCCCAATGACCCGAATGCTCAAGTGACATCAAATGATGACGGAGGGGAAAACCTAAATTCACAGATTGTGCGAAATCTCTCAGCAGGAACCTACTATCTGCGTATTCGTCTTTTTAGTCCGAATTCAACAGGAAATTATGCGATAGTCGTAAGCTCCGATGACAGCAACCCCATTCTCATACCTGAACTTATTGTAGATGGAGAGAGCATCAATGCGACTATTTCTACAGCAAACGAAAGCGATTTATACCGATTTAATGTAACAACTGAAGATACCTACACCATTCAAACAAATGGAGTTACTGACACCTTTATGACCTTGCATGGGCCAAATAGCCAAATACCAGAGATTGCCAGAAATGACGATGGAGGAGCCTCATTAAATGCTCGGATCCGCCGTCAGATCGCATCTGGTGAGTATTTCGTTCGTGTGAGACACTTTTCATCTCTTGGGACAGGAGCCTATAGCATCTATGTTACTCGAGAGAGAGATTAAAATGGGCGGCACATCATTGGAAACATAAATTCCGTTAAAGATTTATTAAACCTCACCGCGGAAGCGTTGCTGAGCAAATCAATGCCAGTATCTATTGAATGTCTGTGCAACCAGAATCATCTTAAATTTAATTAAAAACTCATATAAATTATAAGGATAAAACTGATTTAGAAACAAATTCTTGTTTACTTACTGACTAACCATACATAACAGCTGCGCGACATGAAGCATCAGGAATCACTAACCTTTTAATTGTATGGCTATAACATACACGATTGGTTTTACTAGTAATACAAAAATTAACTAAACTCTAATAAATAGAATGTGATACAAGAAGTATATCAGTAAAACTATTGATTTCTATTGCAAGTTGTTTAAAATGCTTATATTTTATTTCATAAATTATAGTTTCTGATAAAAAATGACCATAAAGATTTTAGTATAGGCCTCACCTTCTTCATTATTCTCAATATTTTTTTGCAAAAATGCTGGAATAAGAAAAATGGTTTAAAAATGATGATGAAAGAAAACTTAATAATACAAAATGCAATTGAAGCGGCAATTTTCGTTTGATCTTTGTATGCTCAGGTGCGGATTTATAAAGGACAAAGGATTAAACCGGTATTCTTGCTGACCAATCATGAATAAAATCATAATCTACTTCGACTGTTGTTAGTTTCAATTCTGGAAAGCCAACAGTAAATACTTGGCGGCCTTCATCAAAGTTTGTATATTCAAACTATTTTCTAGATTAGTGTGCGTATAACATTTAAGGTAACAGGTGCTTCGAAAGAGAAGCTTTTGAAGTGTCTTTGTTGACCGTTGTTAGTTGGCCAAGGCGATGGCCGCGGTTGCTTGAGTTGTCGTTTTGTCTCTGAGTAAGAATACAATACATGCCACAATCAAATTTTAATCTCGTTCTCAGAGCTGACACGGCCTTATTGAGATGTTTCTTTTGGGCATTATCGTCCCGTAACGTATCAAGCAGCCGGAAAACCAGTTGAGTTGCTTGCCATGACAGGAACAAAGCTCCTCCCTTTTGCGTATACCACTCCATAATGTCGGCATTGGTTTGTTCTCTGAGGTTGGATGGCACTACAGCGTCCATTTTCAACGAGGTAATTTCTGTCCGTAGCGTTGTAATAGCCCAAAGTTCTCCCAATGCGTCTGCTCGCTTCGCAGCGAGCGCCTGCAAAAGCTCGTCACGTGACTTTCGTACCTGAAGAAACCATTGAGCAAAAAAGCCAGCAAAAAAACCTATAACAGGCAATAAAACATACTTTGTAACTACCGCTAAGATATGAATCTCTTCTTGCTCCATGGATTATCTACCTTCATATAAGTTACTGGTTAATAGGTAATTAGGAAGAAGCACTGTAAATGAATCAATACAAGTAGAAAAGCAGTAACTCAAGTAGGCATTTTTCCTGTAGCCAGCCAGCGGGCACATTCTGGCCCGAGTTTCTCAAGAGCTAATTTCTCATACTTGGCACTATCTGCATCACTTAAAACATCACGCCAGCGACCATTTTTGCCTTTATTAATAAAGGTTTTAGCGCCACCTTCCCAAAGACTGCCGCCTAAAGGCACACTGAGTTCTGCATGGGCTTTCATGTAATCAAAGCTACAGTGCTCGAGAATTTCATCCCATTTGCTTTCATCTATCGTAATTTCAAGAAACCGGGCTATTCGTCGAATCTCACCTGGCATGTCTTCTTTTAACGCGCCAAAGTGGAGCATTAATAAGTTTGGCAAATGACGGTATTCCCACCAAGAAGCAATATTTTCCCAAAAAGACCATATGGGGTAACCATCTTGTTCTAGCCATTTTCTATAAAACGTAACAATATCATCCTGGGTAGGTGTAAACGGTTCAATCTCTGGACCACATGCTTCGTTAAGCATTTCGTAAAAAGCGTCAACATGGTTGGTATGGTGATGGTAATAACTCCACAACACATCGCGTCCATCACGGGCGATATAAAGATATTTTGCTTTGGGTGAATAGACTAATGCGTCAATCGGCAAATGCGTTTTGAGAAATCGACGGTGCTTTTGTGCCTCAATGACTGCCATTTTGACTTCTTTGGGCGGCAGTCGGAAATCTATCCAGGGTGACATTTCCTCAACATTTAGCCCTGTCTTTCCATTGAACAGCAATTGAGAAACAATCTGTTGAATCCAGGTGGTACCAGATTTAGCGTAGGTCGCGATGAAAATATCGTCATCACGAAATGGGAAGTCATTCCAGATTGTCGAATCGAAATGACTATGGAAAAGCTCTCGTTTTTTTACTGGCCACTTAATAGTACTCATTGTCACTCAACTCCCGGTAAATAATAGCTGTCTGATAAAGGTCGCTTGCCAAATATGGCTTGATGTGTAAATGACCGATGATGACCCATTCAATATTGAAAGAAGATTTAGGTACATATAACATAGCAAGCATTTTCGCACGCTCCACAATTACTTTAATAGAGAAATTTAATAACTAAACTAAGAATCCCCTGCTCCAAGCCTTAGCTGGCGCAAGATCTCCACGGGAATAATATCTTTAGCTACGAATCACACTATAATTAGCCACCAAGCGACACTCACTACCCGGCGCGACTTGTACGACATCATCGGCGGCATTGGTTGTTTCAACACAGAGCAAACGTTGATAATCGGCATCTTCCAAATCAGCCATATCAGCCGAAATTTTCTCCCATGGGTTCCAGACTACCGCTGTTTTATTACCTTGAGAAATGATTTGGATACATCGGCCTAGCGCAGCATCATCAATAATCATAGTATTACCCACACCCAGATAAATACGATCCACTTCTGCATTAATGGTGACTGCGCCACTTTGTTTTTTTTCTTCGCTGTTGTTCACCTTGTCTATGTATTGACAGTCTTCCAAACCCAGTACTTTGGCTTTGCCGATATCACCAACTTTGAAGTAGGTATGAAATGCTTGCGTGATGGGAAATGCTGCATCGCCAGTATTGCGGGTAATAAGTGATAGGTTAAGCGAATCACTCACAAGAATTTCTTGTGTTAAGACGAACGATTGCGGCCAAATTTCTCGTGTTTCAGGCCTATCTTCTAAACCCAGCGTTACTTTGATATCGTTCCCTACTGCTTCTGTACTGATGACATTCCAGGGGCGATTACGCACAAATCCATGGCCTGGGCGACCTTTATCTTCAGGATCAGGACCAAACCATGGCCAGCACACAGGTGCGCCACCTTTAATGGCTTTGCCTGATTGGTAATAGGCTTTTTCACTGAGAAACAACACGTCTTCTGTTTCACCCTCTGGTTTATATGAAAGCACTTGCCCGGCATGTAAAGAAATTAACGCACTGGCTTTGGCGGTATTAATTTGAATCATAGGTATGCCACCCCTGCCTTCGATAAATTTCAGTTGGCTTGCAATAGCGTGATCTGTGTTGAGTTGTTCTATATTCATAGCGTTTTCCTGTATTGGTTATTTGAAATGTTACCAATTTTTAATTGGTACTATTTTATGAGCCACTTGCTTTGCTCGTTCTCTAGCTTCATTGATATCCACGCCTGTCGCTAATGCCACGCCCATACGTCGATGAACAAATGATTCCGGCTTGCCAAACAAACGCAAGTCACTGTTTGGCACACGCAAAGCTTCGTCCACATTAGTAAAGGTGATGCCATGTGCGTCCATTTGACCGTAAATGACGGCACTGGCACCGGCTGAATGCAAGCGGGTATCAACCGGTAAACCCAATATGGCACGAGCATGCAATTCAAATTCATTTTGTGTCTGGCTACATAGCGTCACCATACCGGTATCATGCGGGCGTGGGCTGACTTCACTGAACCAGACTTCATCACCCTTAATGAATAGCTCGACACCAAAAATGCCTAAGCCTCCCAGATTTTCAGTAATCTTTTGAGCGATCTCACGTGAACGCTGTAATGCCACAGCTGACATAGGCTGTGGTTGCCAACTTTCGACATAATCACCGTTCACTTGAACATGCCCAATGGGTTCGCAAAAATGGGTTTCCACCTTGCCGGCTGCGTTCATCGCACGCACGGTGAGCTGCGTAATTTCATAATCGAAGGGAATAAACCCTTCAACTATCACCCGCCCTTGGTCAACCCGGCTGCCACTAGCGGCATAGTTCCAAGCAGTCTCCACATCGATTGAGCTATCGATTTTTGATTGGCCTTTACCGGATGAAGACATCACTGGCTTTACGATACAGGGATAACCGATGCTATTTTCTATCGCCGCATTGAGTTCTTCCAGATTGTTAGCAAATGCATAGGGTGATGTGGCAAGACTTAATGTTTCAGCGGCCAAGCAGCGAATACCTTCGCGATTCATAGTTAGCTGCGCAGCGCGTGCCGTTGGAATAACCCGCGCAAGGCCTTCATGTTCAATCGCAACTAGCTCATCAGTAGCGATAGCCTCGATTTCAGGCACTACTAGATCAGGCTGCTCTTGTTTGATTAATTCGCGCAACGCATTGCCATCGGCCATATTGATCACGTGAGTACGATGTGCAACTTGGTGGCCGGGAGCATTAGCATAGCGATCAACTGCTATGGTCTCAACACCCAGACGCTGCAGTGCAATGATGACTTCTTTTCCTAGCTCGCCACTACCCAGCAACATGACTTTTTTTGCGGATGGGCTTAATGGTGTGCCGATTGTGTGCTGTTGTTTATCCATAATTAATTAGCTTGCTTCTTATTGTCATGTTGATGCAACGCCCATTGCACGTGTTCACGAACGAGCGCGGACCCATCATCACGTCGTGATTGCAGCGCTTCTAGCACCGCTGGAGTTGAAGGCGCATTCCCTAAGCCAACCGCCAAATTACGTAACCATTGTTCATGGCCTATTCGACGCAATGGGCTACCAGCCATCTTGGTATTAAATTCATTTTCATCCCAAGCGAATAACTCTGCCAGAGTGACATTGTCCAGCCCATGTCGAACGGAGAAATCATTTTCATCGGTAATTTTGGCAAATTTATTCCAAGGACAGACCAACTGACAATCGTCGCAACCATAAACACGATTTCCAATTAATGGACGTAGTGACTCCGGAATACTATCTTTCAATTCAATCGTTAGATATGAAATACAGCGCCTTGCATCGACTTCATACGGCCCAATAATAGCCTGTGTTGGGCAAATATCGATACATTTTGAGCAAGAACCGCAGTAATTAGCTATTGGTTCGTCAATCGGCAAAGGCAAATCCGTATAAATTTCGCCAAGAAAGAATAATGACCCTGCTTCACGAGTAAGCAATAACGTGTGTTTGCCACGCCAACCTAAACCGGACTTTGTGGCCCATTCAACTTCCATGACCGGCGCACTGTCTGTGAACGCTCGATAACCAAACTCCCCAATTTCTTGCGTAATCTGATCAGCCAATTTTTGTAACCGCACACGCAATACTTTGTGGTAATCTCGGCCTAGTGCGTAACGTGAGATAAAAGCTTTTTCGCCATCTTGTATCACGTCCCAACTATTTTCCACATCGGATGGCATGTAATTCATGCGCACTGAAATTACACGGATGGTTCCTGGCACTAATTCTGCAGGACGTGTTCGTTTCGTGCCATGTTTTGCCATGAACTGCATTTCGCCGTGATAACCTTTGTCTAACCAAGTATTCAAACCGGACTCAACGCTAGTAACATCTATATTAGCATCAGCGATGGATATTCCTTGGAAACCTAATGCTTTACTCCAGGATTTAATCGCGCTTACTAATGCCACATAGTCTGGCAACAACTCTTTAGAGGTGTCTTCTTGCATCGTACTCATTCTACTGGTTCTACCATGATCACAGAATTTACTCGCCACCTTACCGATGAAGCGGCCACATTAAATTTCGGCGCTGCGTTTTCAGAAATATTACATCCAGGTCTCATTATTTTCCTAATTGGTGATCTTGGTGCGGGAAAAACAACACTCACACGGGGTATTTTGCGCAAAATGGGGCATAACGGTATCGTTAAAAGCCCCACGTATAATTTAGTTGAGTTTTATAAATTTTCTAGGTTATACTTTTATCACTTTGATTTTTATCGTTTCAACGACCCAAACGAATGGGAAGAGGCTGGCTTCCGTGAGTATTTTAACGCCGATTCAATCTGCATCGTTGAATGGCCGGAAAAAGCAGGGAAATTGTTGCCTGTTGCTGATATACAACTATCTATCCATATTGTAGAATTAGGTCGAAATATTGAAATTTATGCACCTACGGAGGCCGGAAAACAATGTCTAACACATTGGCGAGATTCAGAGAAAAACTGATCACGACAATTCGTGACGACTATTTCCTGTCTATCGCAGTAAACTTTCTCGCGCTAATACTGATTCTGACGATCATGTCACTGTCTTTATATAGTAAACCGGTGTTAGCTGAAACCAATGTAAGTGCTGTCCGCGTCTGGTCATCCCCTGATTATACCCGCTTTACCCTTGAATCAGACAAGCTGATTAGCTATACCATCAGCATGTTGGATAGCCCCGGACGTGTAGTTATTGATCTTGAGGATGTTGTATTCTCTTCCGAACTAGAACGTCTGCCTAATAAAATCAAAAACAATGACCCATTAATTCATAACGTACGTATTGGCCAATTTAAACCCTACGTTTTACGGATGGTACTTGATCTCAAGACTACCGTTGTTCCACAAGCATTTGTTCTTGATCCTATGGACAACTTTGGCTATCGCTTGGTCATTGATGTATATTCGTCAGACAAAGCGGCGCGACTTGACTCTTTAGATACACTTGTTAGTGAATTGATAAAACCTATTCAACATTCACCGATTTACGATAACAACGCTAAACCAAAAACGCACCGATTTCCTGCTCCCCAAAATAAGCCAACGCCACCTCGTATTATCATTATTGCTATTGATGCAGGTCATGGTGGTAAAGATCCCGGCGCAGAAGGCCATAATGGCACTTATGAGAAACACATTACACTTGCCATTTCAAAAAAGCTAAAAGCTAGAATTGATAAAGAACCCTATATGCGCGCCGTATTAACGCGTGATGGTGATTATTTCGTATCATTAGCTGATCGGCGTACTAAAGCACGTAATTTAAACGCAGACTTATTCGTGTCCATACATGCCGATGCTGCTCACCGAAAAAGCGCGCATGGCTCCTCTGTTTACACGCTGTCTGAACATGGTGCAACATCAACGGCTGCCAGTTGGTTGGCAAAAAAAGAGAACAGTGTTGATAACACTCTGTTAAGTGGCGTAGATATACTCACAAAATCAGAGGACGTTAGAGAAATGCTAATCAACTTATCTATGGATGCAGCTATTGTTGACAGCCTTAAATTAGGTCAACACATTCTTACCGAAATTGGTGATTTTAATCATCTGCACAAAAAAAATGTTGAACAAGCGCCCTTTGCCGTACTTAAATCCCCCGACATTCCTTCGATTCTTGTCGAAACTGCATTCCTTAGCAATCCAAATGATGAAAAAAAACTAAAGACGAAAGCCTACCAAAACCGAATGGCAGACGCGTTATTTTCTGGAATTAAGCGTTATTTTGCTTCTAGCCCTGCATTAGCTCGCACAACGATCGCGCATAAAGAATAATTATAATAAAAAAACATAATGTATCAGTCTTTAAGAAAGCGCTGATTTGTTCATGCTAACTGACGCAAACAATCAAAAACCCACTACTGCTTCTTACCGAATTAGCAACCACAATGAATCGACTTGTCTTATTCTGACAGGTGATTACACCCTAGTTTCCCTGGAACGACAGATACATCTGCTCACTACTGAACTTGTTCCTTATGTGAAAGATTCAAAAATTAACTGGGACTTAACTGAGGTTAGGCATATAGATGCCACAGGCATCGTATTGCTGAGAAAAATCTGGAATGGAAAGCGTCCTGAGTACTTATCCTTGCGCCCAGAACAAGAGAAAATATTTGAACGTCTAGGAAAAATACCCGCACCACCCACAACAGCACCTCGAGATCACCTATGGCCGATCATAGCAATGGGGAAGCCATCACTTCTACTTTGGCAACATCTTACGGGTATAGTTATCCTTATCGGGCAATTATTTCTTGATGTCATATTTCTAATCAAGCACCCAAGTCATATTCCCTGGCGAGAAATTTCAGCAAATCTGTACCGCACTGGCGCACAAGCGCTAATCATCACCGCATTGGTGGGCTTCTTAATTGGCATCGTATTGAGCTATCTTTCTTCCGAGCAATTACAAATGTTTGGTGCAGATATTTTTATCATTAACATACTAGGCATCAGCATCATTAGAGAACTTGGTCCAATGTTAGCAGCGATTCTAGTAGCAGGACGCTCTGGTTCTTCCATGACGGCGCAATTAGGGGTTATGCGCGTCACTGAAGAATTAGATGCACTCAAAGTAATGGGTATCTCACATAGCCAACGTCTTGTCTTGCCTAAAGTCATTGGTCTTGGTATCGCCATGCCTTTGTTAGTTTTGTGGACCAGCGCAATTGCTCTGATAGGCGGCATGTTGGCCGCAGAAATCCAATTAGGCCTTAGCTATCAATATTTTCTGAGCGCCCTACCCGATGCCGTACCGATTGCCAATTTATGGTTAGGGCTTGGAAAAGGCGTTGTTTCTGGCATGACTATTGCTCTCATCGCCTGTCACTTTGGCCTGAGAATCAAACCCAATACTGAAAGTTTGGGTAAAGGAACAACACGCTCAGTTGTCACTGCAATAACCGTTGTCATCATTATTGATGCCATATTTGCTATCGTATTTTCTGACATTGGGATCATGTAAGACTAATATCATGACGTACAAAGACTGCATAATTGAAATTAAAGGATTACATACACAGTTTGGTGATCATATTGTCCATCGTGACATCAATCTATGCGTATATTATGGCGAAGTCTTATCATTAGTTGGTGGGTCTGGAAGTGGCAAAACGACGTTGTTACGACAGATACTCGGACTTGAGGAACCGACGCTCGGAACAGTCAAGACTTTTGGTTGTGCTAGAAATGAGTGCAATTATGAGCAATCAAAAAGCTTACGCAATCGATCCGGGGTTTTATTCCAAAACGGCGCGTTATTTAGTGCATTAACTGTTTTTGATAATATTGCTCTACCCCTGCGTGAATTACATACGCTCGACGAATCTTTTATTCGAGATTTAGTCATGCTTAAACTTGATATGGTTGCCATTAGCGCGCAACACGCCAATAAAATGCCGGCAGATCTATCGGGTGGCATGGTTAAACGCGTCGCATTAGCACGTGCTTTAGCATTGGACCCTGAATTATTATTTTTGGATGAACCAACTGCTGGATTAGATCCGCATCTTAGCCAAAGCTTTGTCCAATTAATAAAAACATTGCGTACCGAAATGAAGCTAACGATTGTCATGATTACACACGATCTTGATATCTTGGTCGCATTGTCTGACCGCATTGCCGTGTTGGCAGAAGAGCAAGTTGCTGCGATTGGTAATTTACAAGAAATAAGTAACCTCCATCATCCATTCATCGACAGCTTTTTTATGGGTAAAAAACATGATGAAACGATACAATAGCATAAATATATTTGGGAGATAACTTGGAAAACCGTGCCCATGCCCTTATTGCTGGCTTATTTGTAGTTACATTAAGTATCACTGTTGCATTGATCGCTCAATGGTTTAGTGGCGACTCCATCGTCAGGAATAATTACCTTGTTTATACAAATGAATCTGTCTCAGGTCTTAGTCCACAAGCTGCTGTTCACTATCGTGGCGTCAATATTGGTAAGGTTGAGTCTATCTACTTTAACCCAAATAATACAAATGAGATTCTCATTGAAATCTCTGCTGACCGGAGTGTGGCTCTTAACAATACTGTTTTTGCCATAATGGAATACCAAGGCTTAACTGGCTTAACGTACATTCAACTAAATGACAACCTTAATGCGCTAAAAATGGACAATTTTAAACTGGAACCCATTCATCAGGATGCGCGAATCCCTATGCATCGTTCTTTTTTAGATGAAATGACAGGGTCAGGCCAAGATTTAATCCGAAATATAAATAAAACTGTTGTCGAAATAAACCATCTGCTTGACAAAAACAATCAGAAGCAAATCTCTGAAATTATCACCGACATCAATAACGCTACTAGTCGTTTTGACGAACTTTTCGATCCAGCAAGACTCGATAGTATGAATTTATCGGGTATTACAACCGAGCTCGATAGCCTACTGAAAAAGATCAATATTATTGCATCGAAGGTGAATGAAGACGGCGGGTTTATTGATAGTTTAGCTTTAAGTGCTGAAGCACTAGCAGACACCATACCAAAGCTTAACCAAATTAGTGACGGTGTTTTACGAAGCACACAAAATTTGGATCGTACGCTACGTCAGTATGAAGACCACCCACAAAGTATATTATTTGGTAAACAACCTTCACTACCCGGCCCTGGTGAAGATGGGTTTGTACCGCCAGAGGTCGCTCCATGAAAAAATCATTATTCGCGCTATTTTTATTCATGCTAACGGGGTGCGCACTAACACCACAATCCACTCCACCAGTAGCTGTATATGATCTTGGTTTGGTGCCAACACATGCTGAACCAGGTAAAACAAAACAATCATCTACTCAGTTACCAAGGTTATTGATTACGGATATAACCTCGCCAGCGTGGCTTGATAATCAAGCAATCCATTATCGTTTGGCTTACCATAGTCCTGCGCAACTTTATTCCTATGCCAATAGTCGCTGGGCAGCTGTGCCGGCGGCATTGCTTACACGACAAATCAATAACTATATTAAAACAAATACTGAATATAAGGTTGTCAGTTCAGTTTATGGCGTACAAGCAGAATATACTTTGCACGGTATTCTAGAAGACTTTTCACAGATTTATGAAGCTACCGATAAAAGCTATGTAAGTATTCACTTAAACGTTACCTTAATTGAGCGTCGTACTCGCTCTTTGCTTGCACAGCGTAAATTCATGATACATAAAACGGTATCTACTACTAATGCAGCGGGCGCCGTTTATGCCTTAATCGAAGCCAGTAACCAATTAGATCATGAAATTACAGATTGGCTCATCAAAGAGTTGAGTGCTAAATAATGGTGTTGCGCGCTAAAAGTTAGTAACCATCAGAAATTCGTGTGTTAGTATCCATTCTTTTATTGTTTAAGTTATATTCCGTGCGTCCTTTCTGTATTTCACTGTTTGTTATCTTATTGCTTAGCGCGTGCGGCTTAAAAGGGCCTCTTTATATGCCTGAAGGTAGTCCGCCAGTCCAATCACCACAAGATGAAGCAACATACTTATGAGTGGTTTTCCATCTTTTGAATATTGTGATAATCAGCTTCACGTCGAATCTGTCCCTTTAAGCTATATTGCCAAGACGTTTGGTACACCATGCTATGTTTATTCAAAAAGGGTAATTACTAACGCCTATCAAGCATTTGATACTGCATTTGCAGATAACGATCATCTTATCTGTTATTCCGTTAAAGCAAACGCTAATATTGCTATTCTTAACTTACTCGCCCGTCTTGGCTCCGGTTTTGATATTGTTTCCGGTGGAGAACTTCAGCGCGTATTAAAAGCAGGTGGCGACCCAGGTAAAATTGTTTTCTCAGGCGTCGGTAAAAATACCGAGGAAATGCGACTAGCGTTGGCTGCCAAGATTCTTTGTTTTAATGTGGAATCCGAAGCAGAATTGGGCGCACTTAATCAAATAGCAGCTGAAATGAGGCAAATCGCATCAGTAAGTCTACGCGTTAATCCTGATGTCGACGCAAAAACTCATCCTTATATTTCAACAGGGCTTAAAGAAAATAAATTTGGCATTCCGATTGATGATGCAGAACGTATCTGCACAACTTCTCAAGGGTTAAAACACATACGTTTCACGGGACTAGATTGCCATATTGGTTCACAACTCACCGAGCTTGGACCTTTCTCTCAAGCATGCGATAGAATCCTAAATTTGATTAGCCGCATAGAAAAGAAAGGTATTAAAATCGAGCATCTTGATTTAGGCGGCGGATTGGGAATTCGCTATCATGGAGAAGAGGCACCATCTATTCAAGAATATGTAGAATCACTATGTACCAACACAAGCCAACTTAACAAACGTATCTTAATTGAACCCGGTCGTGCATTAATTGGCAATGCTGGCTTATTATTGACCCGTGTCGAATACCTAAAACAAACACCAGACAAAAATTTCGCAATTGTTGATGCGGCAATGAATGACCTAATGCGCCCCGCTTTGTATGACGCTTATCATGAGATATTACCTGTTATTAAAAACGACGCTAACAAAAAAACTTACCAAATAGTCGGCCCCATTTGTGAAACAAGTGATTTTCTTGGGCATGATCGGGAACTAAACTTAATGAGCGGTGATATCCTTGCCGTCATGTCTTCAGGTGCCTATGGCATGAGCATGAGTTCCAATTATAATACCCGCCCCCGTGTCGCCGAAGTTATGGTTGATGGTGATGACGTTCATCTCATACGAGAACGCGAAACAATTGATCACTTAATCGCGACTGAAAAAATATTACCTTAAAATTTAGGTATTAACCATAATAAGATAAGACAATTGACTATTTTCACCCAGATTTATTTTTTCAACCATTCGTATAGTAACGTGCTGTATTGAAGAATAATTATACTTGTGATGACAAGCCTCTCCCGCACTGAAGATGAACAATACCAAAAGTACATTTTGCAAGGAGTTTCACGTACTTTTGCATTGACAATCCCGCAGCTACCCATTGCATTACGTCAAGTGATTGGCAACGCCTATCTTTTGTGTCGAATTACAGACACTATTGAGGATGATAACGCCTTAAACTTAAAGCAAACACGTGAATTTTCTGAGATGTTCAGTAACGTTGTGAGTGGAAATATTCCTGCCGAGAAGTTTGCCAACGAGTTATTTCCTTTACTCTCTGACCACACCATTCCTGCTGAACACGACCTAATCAAGAACACACCATCCGTTATTCGCCTCACACATAGTTTTAACCCTTCCCAGCGCAAAGCACTTGAACGCTGTGTACGTATTATGAGCCGTGGCATGACGGATTACCAGGAATCAGAAACCCTGGAAGGCTTAAAAGACTTAGCTGCATTGAATCAATATTGTTACTATGTTGCAGGTGTTGTGGGTGAAATGTTGACGGAGTTATTTTGCGATTATTCCAGAGAGATAAATCACAATAAACCCGAATTAATGGCGCTTTCTGTGTCGTTTGGTCAAGGCCTGCAAATGACCAATATTCTTAAAGACATATGGGATGACAGAAAACGCGGTGCTTGCTGGTTACCGCAAGACATTTTTGAAAAAAAAGGGTTTAGTCTTGGCGAGCTACAATCCGGACAAGCGGATGTCAGATTTCAGAACGGGCTTGGTGAGCTATTAGGTATTGCCAGAGGACATTTACAAAATGCTTTGACTTATACCTGTATGCTCCCACTCGAAGAAAAAGGTATACGCAAATTTTGTCTATGGGCGTTGGGAATGGCTGTTCTAACTTTGAATAAAATCAACCAGCACCGTGATTTTAATGACAGCATTCAAGTCAAAATCACTCGTCGTAGTGTAAAAACAACAATCTTAACAACTAGCCTATTCGCCAGTAACAATTGGGCATTAAAACAATTATTCTCAGTTGCTTCTAGAAATCTACCTGACTCAAATCACGCTGAAAAGCCTTCAACTATTAAAGCATAACTAATCAAATGAAGAAAACAACACAATGAAGTCATTAGTCACGGGTGCAAATGGGTTTCTTGGTTCTGCCGTCATGAATTGTTTACTTAAAGAAGGCCATGACGTAAAGGTGATTGTCAGAAAAGGTAGTGATAGGCGTAATATTGAGAATATACCCGTTGAAGTCGTTGAAGGTGATTTACGGGATGTGACTTCTCTGAAAGCGGCTGTTAAAGATTGCGATAGTCTCTTTCATGTTGCAGCAGATTACCGCCTCTGGGTTCCAGACCCAGAAACCATGTACGACATTAATGTAAAAGGAACCAAAGACCTAATACTCGCTGCTGCTGAAGCAGGTGTTAGTCGCATGATTTATACAAGTAGTGTTGCCACTTTGGGACTTAATAATGATGGCACATCAGCTAATGAAGATACACCATCCAATATAGAAACCATCGCTGGACATTATAAACGTTCTAAATTTGTTGCCGAACAAACAGTAAAGCAGCTAATTAACGATCATCAATTGCCCGTTGTTATTGTCAATCCATCAACCCCCATTGGACCACGTGATGTCAGACCCACACCAACAGGCCGCATCGTAGTTGACACATTGCTTGGAAGAATGCCCGCGTATGTCAATACTGGTCTAAATGTTGCACATGTGGACGATATTGCCTATGGTCATCTATTAGCGCATGAGAAAGGGGAAATAGGCGAGCGTTACATACTGGGCGGTGACAATCTGACACTACTACAAATACTCGAGATAATTGACACAATTAACAATAAGCCAGTAAAAAGAATCAATCTTCCAATACCTATCATGCTACCTATCGCTTGGATAATGGAAAGAATCTCAATGGTAACCAATAAAGAACCTCGTGCAACGATGGACAGCATTCGCATGGCCAGTAAATTAATGTTCTTTTCCAGCGACAAAGCAAAAGTAAAACTAGGCTACCATTATCGCCCAGCAACAGAAGCGCTGAAAGATGCGGTTATATGGTTTAAAGAAAATGGTTACTGCGACTAAAAGGGGTCCTGGTCGAGTGGAACGGCCAGATTACTCTGGCCGAACCCTCTCAGAACCGCACGTGCGGAACTACCGCATCCGGCTCCCAAGTAAACAGACGCCCTACGTCAGTTCAGTGAACATTAGAGCACCGAAACAGTTTTGAAATCCTCCTTTCGCGGGAAGCGATAGAAATCGAGAATTTCCATAAACTTTTGCCATGTCATTCGCTTTCTTCCACCTCGACGATTAAACCATCGTAAAAGTAGACGCCTAGAATTTTCAATGAAGCTAATCACCTTCCGTCTGTTATAAGATATGTAGTGATAATTCACCCACCCTCTGACGACACAAATAACCGTCTTAATAACGCTTGGCGTGTCGCTGGCGGTGAGGTTCTTCCTGAGAAAATCTTTCATACCTTTGAGTTTTGATGCGAAGCGGTCTCGACGACTGGTAAATCTTAATGTCCAGAAACCACGACGCGATACGCCCCAATAGCTGGTAAATCCCAGAAAGTTGAAAGTTAGTAAGCGACTTTTTGCTTTATGTGCTCGCGTTGCAGCGACGTGACCTGGAATAATCGACGATTTTTCCGTGTGCATTTCAAGTCCGAACTTGGCGAGTCGTTTTGGCAAAACTTCATAAAAGCGTTTGGCCTCCTGCATGCTTTCAAAAGTGAAAACCATATCATCGGCATATCTCACCATTTCAGCCCGTCCTTTGATATGCGACTGACTAATTGACCTAAACCAAAGGTCAATCACATAGTGAAGGTAAATATTGGCTAAAATTGGCGAAACAATTGACCCTTGCGGACAGCCAATGGTGTTGATGGTCGTTACTTTCCCTTCAGTTATCGGCATGGTAACCAAGACACTGATCAGCCTTAAGAAGCGCTTATCTGAAATCTTATGGCATAGAAAACGCATAATTTCTTTGTGGGGTATGCGATTGAAATATTTCTTAATATCAATCTCCACTACTGCGCCATTCCAGTTTTTAAACGTAGCCTTGTTGAGGGATTTGATTGCATCATGACAACCCAACTCGGGGCGAAAACCGTAGGACGAGTCCAAAAATAAAGGCTCATAAATCCTGCCCAATATCGTACTGACAGCAAGTTGAACTAACTTGTCTTCAAAACACGAAATGGCCAATGGCCGAGTACTTCCATCCTCTTTCGGTATTTCAGTTATCCTTGCTGGTTTCGGTCGATAAGTGCCACGGCGAATTCTCGATAAAAGACACATAATATTTTCTTCGAGGTTTACGCCATAGGCATCTTTCGTTACTTTATCTACACCAAGCGCTTTTTTCCCATCAAGAAGTGCAGTGGTATTCATATTATTTCTTAGCCACATACTACGTACACCGCCAGCACTTACATCAACTCCGAGAGCCTCCGTCATCTTCAGTGCCACTTTCTGCTGTCCAAGGTGCGGATGCTTTATTGAGAACTGGATAACCACTTTCTCGATTGCCATATCCACACAGTTTTTATGCCGTAAGTTAGGTGTTTCTTGCCGCCTTAGCGCATCAGCACCACCTTGCTTAACCAATTTTAAGTGACGGTAAATAGTGTCACGCGATACACCACTTTAACGCGAAGCCTTAGAGACGTTACCCAGTTTTTCAACCAAGGCCAGCACCTCTAATTTATTTTGAACCTCTAAGTCTTCTGCTGAATGTCGTCAAAGTATTTTGGACTAGAGACGGTTAGCTCATCAGGTTTAAATTTCTTGATTGTTTATCGTAGTACATTTGTCGCCGCATAGCCAATGTTCGCTGTTTTATTTTCTCTCGTTTATTCAGGATAGACTGACCACGACCATAGTAGACATCAGCGGGTGTAAGATTATTGAGTGATTCGTGGTAGCGTTCATAATTGTAGTAATCAACAAACCGACGGATACGTTCTTCCAGTTCACCCAGCAGATAATAGTTCTCCAATAATATTTGGTTCTTTAATGAGCGGTGCCATCGTTCAATCTTACCTTGGGTCTGAGGATGGTATGGTTTGCCGCGAGTATGGCTCATATCTTGATCTTCGAGATATTGCGCCAATTCACTTGATATATAACTTGGGCCATTGTCACTGAGTAACCGCGGTTTATGCTTGACCTTGATCTGGTTGAGTCCTGTGAATTGCAATGCGTCATCCAGAGTATCGGATACATCACTTGCGCTCATCGTGGTACAAAGCCGCCAGGCAATAACAAAGCGTGAGAAATCGTCCAGCACCGTCGACAAGTAATGCCAACCCCAGCCCATGATTTTGCAGTAGGTAAAATCAGTCTGCCACATCTCATTGATGCGCACAGTCGGATGCTGAAACCTGTCAGCTGCTTGCATGAGAATGTAGGCCGGGCTGGTGATCAGATCGTGTGCTTTCAATAATCGATAGACAGTGGATTCAGATATAAAACTGGATTGTTCGTCGATATAAGTTATGGCCAATTCCCTTGGCGATAATTCAGGCTTATCCAGTGCCAGTTCGATGATCTCTGTTTGCTGATGTTGCGGAAGTTTATTCCATACCTGACGGGGTACGGGTTTACGATCTTCCAGGTCATCTATACCGCCTTCTTGATAGCGCTTCAGCCAGTTATAAAAAGTGGACTTATGGATATCCAAACGCAGCAACGTTTGCCTAACTGACAAATTGGATTGCTCAACCAGGCGAATGATTTCATACTTCTCTGATGCCGAATACCTCATATGCCGTCCTCCCCATCTCCGATCATGCTTTTTTTGAGTAGGCGGTTTTCCATCAGTAATTCTGCTAGAGTTTCCTTCAAGGCAGAGCTCTCAGTACGCAGGCTCTTGACTTCATCTGAGGTGGCCTCACGGACAGTATCCCCGGCCAGCCGTTTCTTCCCAGCTTCCAGAAATTCTTTTGACCAACGGTAATAAATATTGGTGTTGATCCCTTCTCGGCGACACAGCTCGGCAATACTGTCTTCACCTCGAAGACCTTCCAACACTATGCGTATCTTTTCTTCGGCTGAATAATTGCGGCGAGTTGCGCGGCGTATATCACGAACGGTTTTCTCCGCACTTGGCTTTTGGTAATCTTTTGTTGTCATCATTACTCCTTCTCTAGTAGTAACGATGAACTAAATCCGTCTCTTAGGCAATCAGGCTAATCTGTCCAACTTGGGCTGACGGGGTACACCAATCTAAACTAAATTAAATTTTTTCCCGCGCCGGGGAGGTGGCAACAGGATATTTCCGCGCTGCATTTTCAGCCC
>JAJFJG010000056.1 GCA_021774265.1 Nitrosomonas sp. | reverse complement strand
TTTGTGCTCTGCCGGCAGCCTCAATAAGCTGCCCATTTCCGTATTAATTGTGAATTATAATGCTGGCGCATTACTGACAAGATGCGTTGAGTCCATACTTGGACAGGTGCAAGAAGTCATTATTGTTGACAATGCTTCGACTGACGCCAGCCTTGCTGAATTAGAAACTCAATACCCATCAGAAAACCGCTTAAAATTCATTCATAATGGCGCTAACCTAGGTTTTGCAGCGGGCTGCAACATCGGCCTTAATGCTGCAACAGCGCCCTATATCTTATTCCTCAACCCAGACTGTCTTCTCGAAAAAGATTCAATACAGAAGTTGCTTCAGGTTATTGAATCAGAGCCACAGGTTGGCATGGTCGGCGGGCGATTAATTAACCCAGATGGCACAGAGCAAGGGGGAGGGCGACGTGCCATTCCGACACCATGGCGTTCATTTGTCCGTGCATTTGGTCTGTATCGTTTAGAAAAATATTGGCCGCAATTATTTTTTGATTTTCATTTACACCATCAACCTTTACCTCAAACACCCATTGCCGTCGAGGCAATCTCTGGCGCATTAATGCTGGTACGACGGGAAACCATTGAATCTGTTGGCAACTGGGATGAGGGTTATTTTCTGCACTGTGAAGATCTCGACTGGTGTATGCGTTTTCGGCAAAAAGGCTGGAACATAATGTTTATTCCTAACGCACCTGTTATGCACTATCGTGGGACATGCAGCGAAGCACGCCCCTTTTTTGTTGCTTGGCATAAACACAAAGGGATGCTACATTTTTATAAGAAATTTTTTCGTGAAAATTATTCTGCCACCTTGATGGGGTTAGTTACACTGGGTGTCAGTTTACGATTTAGCACTGTCGTCATACTCCATACAGCAAGACATATCTCTCGATGGCTAAGAAATAAATATGCAAAATGAGCCGCAAAGCGTGGGGCTACTTGGTGCAACCAGCTTAGTTGGAGAATGCCTATTACAGAAATTAAAACGGAATGACTGCCATGTCACGGCTTTTTCTCGTCGGGTAATGAAACAAGACGACAACCAAATAACTTGGCGCCAGCTTGTTCACACTAAAAACGCTACACCAAATACAATCCCGTTATGGATTTGTGTTGCGCCTATTTGGACTTTACCCGATCACTTCAACCTATTGTTAGCTCATAGTGCAGAGCGAATCATTGTATTGTCATCAACCAGTCGTTTCACCAAGCACAACTCTTCTGATCCAGCTGAACAACTGACAGCACTACGTTTGCAGGAGCATGAAGCGCGTTTAAGAAAATGGGCAATGGCTAATAACATTGATTGGATCATTTTACGTCCAACGCTCATTTATGGCTTAGGTCGAGATAAAAACATCACTGAAATCGCACGATTTATTCAACGGTTTGGTTTTTTCCCAATATTTGGGCCAGCCAAAGGCTTGCGTCAACCAATACATGCAGAAGATGTTGCCACAGCATGTTTTAACGTACTTTTTTCCTCAAAAACTACAAATCAAGCTTATAATTTAAGCGGCGGAGAAACTTTGTCTTATCGTGACATGGTGAATCAGGTTTTTGCGGCATTTCACCGCACACCCCGTTTAATAACAATACCCCACTGGGTTTTTAAAATAGCCATTAACTGTATTTGCAAGCTACCACGCTATCGTCACTGGACAACAGCCATGGCAGAACGAATGAATACAGATCTGACATTCGATAGTTCAGACGCAATACAGGATTTTGATTTTTCGCCGCGATTATTTAAGCTTGAGCCAAAGGACTTACCTTTAAAAACTTAATGGCTAGCAAAAATAAAAAACCATCTATTTCATTGGAAGATGCGCCTAATGCGTCGTCTTCGAATGATGTGTCCGCAATACCTATACCTAGCAAAAACAAAGCCAATATCACCATTCACCTGCGCAGTATCCCATTATTGAAAGGCTTAACTAACGATGATATGGCGTTAGTTAAAAGCCAGCTCGTTATCCAACGTTATGGCCGACGTGATGCAATCATACAAAAAGGGGCGAGTAATGACAGTTTACTGTTGCTACTTTCAGGGAATATACAAGTTATAGACTTAACCGATCAAGGTAGCATTACAGGATTAAGTTTATTATCACCGGGTAATTTTTTTGGGGAAGTTGCGTTAATTAACAATACAATACATACGTCTTCAGTTGTTGCACTTAATGATGTACTTGTCGCATTTTTGCCAAGCACAATCGCATTACATTTATTCTCACATTCACCATCTGTTGCACACCAAATTCAATACCACTTGGCACAAAAAGTACGACGTGATCAACAGTTTCGCAATTTACTCAGCATTAGTAACACGTCAAAACGTATCTTCAGCTTTTTAGTGTTAATGAAAAAGAAAAACGCTGAAAAACAAGAGCTGGTTGAGAACCTTCCCACCCATCAAGAAATTGCAAATATGATTAATACCAGTCGTGAAACGGTTACACGCACCTTGTTATTACTCGTGCAACAAGGAATTATTAAGAAGGACGCACATCGTTTGATTATTACCAACCCAGACGCATTGATAAAGTTGGTAAATAAACCACAGGAAACGAAGAAAAGTTAGTTTCCCTGGAGAAAATGTGACACACATCACATTTTGATGTATTCTCGGCTTACTTTTTGCACATAAAAAAGACATGTCGCTGGTCTTAAGAAACGTTATGACTCATATTTTGTTAATCACAACTTTTGCAAATGAAATCAAAATTTAAAATTCCACAGAATGAAGTCGCACAAGTATTAACCAGCTTTAAGAAATCTTTTCGCACCATCGGCGTATTCAGTGCCGTCATCAACATGTTAATGCTAATGCCAGCAATTTATATGTTGCAACTCTACGACAGCGTATTAACCAGCCGTAATGAAACAACCTTATTAATGTTAACGCTCATTATGCTGGGTGCTTATGTGTTCATGGGCGCATTGGAATACGTGCGGACTTTTGTTTTGATTCGTGTTGGCGCGCAGCTTGATACAAAATTAAACAAACGGGTCTATACCGCCGCATTTGAGCAAAGCTTAAAACAAGGTGGTGGCAATGCCGGGCAGGCGTTAAAAGACTTAACGAGCATACGTCAATTCATGACAGGCAACGCACTGTTTGCTTTCTTTGATGCACCCTGGTTTCCAATCTATATTTTTGTCATTTTCTTGTTTCATCCTTGGCTAGGTATTTTTGCATTATGTGGCACGGCTGTACTCATCATACTGGCCTATATCAATGAAAAAATATCACGCAAGCCTCTGGAAGAAGCCAATGCCATGGCGATTGTGTCCACTAACATGGCATCCAACAATTTACGCAATGCTGAAGTTATCGAAGCCATGGGAATGCTGCCCAATCTGCAAGCCCGTTGGTACAAGCTACATAGTAAGTTCCTCAATCTTCAAGCCGAAGCCAGCGAGAAATCAGGTGTTGTCACCGCCATATCAAAATCATCCACTGTTGCATTGCAATCGCTCATGCTGGGATTAGGTGCATTACTCGTATTAGATAATGAAATTTCACCCGGCATGATGATTGCGGGTTCAATTTTGCTAGGTCGTGCAATTGCACCAGTTCAACTACTCATCAGTGTATGGAAACAATTTGGCAGCACTCGAAGTGCCTATGAGCGCTTGACCAAATTACTAGAAAACAATCCTGAGCGCGAAGCAGGTATGGCATTACCCAAACCAACAGGCATTATCGCTGTTGAAAACGTTACCGCAGCACCACCGGGTTCCAAGATCGCAGTTATTAAAGGTTTAAATTTCTCAATTTCTGCCGGTGAAGTCCTCGGTGTTATTGGTCCCAGTGGGTCTGGCAAATCAACATTAGCTCGCTTACTGGTTGGTGTCTGGCCTGCAGCAGGCGGTAAGGTACGGTTAGATGGCGCAGATGTCTACTTGTGGAACAAAGATGAACTGGGTTCTCATGTCGGTTATCTTCCGCAAGATATTGAATTATTCAGCGGCACCGTTTCTGAAAATATCGCACGTTTTGGTGAAATCGACGCAGATAAAGTAATTTTAGCCGCCAAACGTGCAGGTGTTCACGAAATGATTTTAAATATGCCAGAAGGTTATGACTCATCATTAGGTGATGGCGGCGCCGGTCTTTCCGGAGGACAAAAGCAACGCCTTGGTTTAGCTAGAGCTATGTATGACGACCCATCCGTCATTGTATTGGACGAACCTAACTCGAATCTAGATGATATCGGCGAACAAGCCTTATTAGCCGCTATTATTGATTTACGACAAAGAGGAAAAACGATTGTTCTCATCACGCACCGCACCAGCATCATCAGTGTCACCAACAAATTACTTTTATTGCATGATGGCACAGCCAAAATGTTCGGACCAACTGACCAGGTATTGGCAGAACTAAACAAACAGCAAAAACAGACACAACAAGCGCTCTTAAACCAGAAACAAGAAAAAAAACAAACCGCACGAAAAGAGACAGCAACGCCAACGGTCAATGTCGTTGACATAGGCGCTTCATAAACTAACAAGAATTCATGTTTCGTTTAACCAATATACTGATTACTGTACAGGAACAAATATGAAGCCTTTGGCTGATAAAATGGAAACACCCACTGATGTCGTCCCTATTGAGCAATCGCCCAACGAAAAAGTTAATACTGACGACTCAGTACACACACGACTAGGCTGGTTTATCGTCATCGCAGGATTCGGCGGTTTTTTATTATGGGCTTTCTTTGCGCCCTTAGATAAGGGCGTGCCATTATCTGGCACTGTAACGGTTTCAAGTAACCGCAAAGCCGTTCAACATCAAACAGGTGGCATTATTGATAAGATATTGGTCAAAGAGGGTGAAACTGTTCGTGCAGGTCAAGTCTTGGTTGAAATGAATGACGTTCAAGTCAAGACACAAGCTGAGATCACCAGAGGTCAACTCTATTCTGCTCGTGCAGTCGAGGCACGTTTAATTGCTGAACGTGACAATAAGTCTGAAATCACTTTTCCCCCTTTGTTGCTTGCGATGGAAAATGACCCCGTCGTTGCTAATAATATCAACTTACAAAGGCAATTATTCTCATCACGCAATTTATCCATGCAACATGAAATAGCTGCACTTGAAGAAAATATCGCAGGCCTGGAAGTTCAATTACACGGCCTTCAAGCCTTAAGAGCAAGTAAACAAACACAGTTAAATATACTGAACACACAAGTCGATAGCTTACGTGAGTTATCCGAGGACGGCTTCGTACCCCGTAATCGCGTTTTTGAAATGGATCGCACACATGCTCAGTTAACTGGCGAAATATCTGAGAACATTGGCAATATCGGTCGTATCAAACGTCAAATTTCCGAACTCACTTTGCGCCGTGTACATCGACAGGAAGAGAACCAGAAAGAAGTTCGTCAACAGCTATCCGACATACAGCGCGAAGCCGAATCATTAAATAGCCGCTTAGTGGGCCAGGACTTTGAACTAGCCAACGTCCAGGTTAAAGCCCCTGTTGACGGCATTGTGGTCGGTCTTGATGTCTTCACGCATGGTGGTGTTATCGGCGCAGGATTCCGCATGATGGACATCGTGCCTAATGAAGACATGCTCGTTATTACAGGGGAAGTACCTGTGCATTTAATTGACAAGGTTCACCCTGGCCTTCATGTCGACCTCATATTTTCTGCCTTTAATCAAAATAAAACACCTAACATCCCCGGCATTGTGTCTCAGGTTTCAGCCGATCGTTTAACCAACGAACATACTGGTATGCCTTATTACAACATTAAAGCTAAAGTTGCACCGGAGGGTATAAAACTACTTTCAGAACATCAAGTACGTGCGGGTATGCCAGTGGAAATTTTTATTAAGACAGGCGAACGTTCACTAATGAACTATATGTTCAAACCAATTCTCGATCGAATACATTCCTCACTCAGTGAAGAGTAGATGTGATGAAGCATAAACTTAACTGTTCATTTATTGTAATCACTGTTGTTTCGTTATTACTAACAAGTCACACACATGCACTCAGTTTACTGGATGCATATGAAGCTGCGATTGCGAATGACCCGACCTTCCGTGCAGCCATCCACGAAAATGAAGCAGGGCAGCAAGCAAAGGAAATTGGCCTTGCAGGTTTATTACCCAATTTATCCATTACCCACACACAGAGTAAAAGTACAGGAACACAAAAGTTTTCTGGCGCTAACTCAGTCAATGATGGGCCATTAAATTTTGACAGCGAGGTCAGCACACTCTCATTACGCCAACCTATTCTTAATATGGAAGCTGTGGCTAGCTACCGTCAAGGCGTCTCACAGGCAAAAACTAGTGACGCCCGATTTACTAGTCATGGACAACAGCTTATTTTACGCTTGGTTGAAGCCTATGTTGAAACACTAATTGCACAAGACCATTTGAAACTTGCTGAGGCGCAACGCGACACATTTAAAGAACGTAAGATCATTAACGAGCAAATGCTCGAACGAGGGGAAGGTACCACAACGGATGTACTTGAAACACAATCCAAATACGCGCTCGCACAGGCACAAGTCATTGAAGCCAGTGATGAACTAGAAGTATCACGTATGAAACTATCTGTCATTGTTGGTCGAGACACGTCACAATTGACTCGTTTATCAGATGATTTTCAACTTAATGCCTTTCAGACACTTCCCTATGATAGCTGGCAAATATTGGCCCTTGATCATAATGCTGAGTTACTCTCTCAACGTCACACCGTGGTGTCTGGCAAGGAAGAAATCAAAAAAAGTCATTCTGGACACGCACCACGCGTTGATCTTGTTGCCAGTCTAAGTAGAAATAAATCTGCATCGTTTATTACTGCAGGCCGAGATGTAAATCTGGCAACAATTGGCGTCGAGGTCAACATACCACTATATGCTGGTGGTCGTGTTAACGCCGTCACTAGCCAAGCTAGAGCAAACTTAGCACGAACTGAGGCTGATCTTGACGCTATGACCGACAATATTTTGGTCGAGCTACGTAAGCAATATAAATTGGTATCAAGTAGCGTTAGAAGAATTGAGTCATTAGAATTCGCCGTTGAATCAGCTGAATTACTAGTGCATGCAACACAAAAAAGTATTCAAGGCGGTATTCGGATTAATTTGGATTTATTAGATGCACAGCAACAATTATTTTCTACCCAAGGCGAGCTTACACAAGCCCGTTATAATTATTTACTCGCTTATTTACGTTTAAAACAAGCTGCGGGAACACTTGCCCTGGAAGACCTACAAAGAATCGCAGCTTATTTTAGGTAATTAAAAAATTAATGCGTATCTTGTGGGATCGCATTCTTTAACGCAGCTTGATAAGCAAGTTTAGCCGTGCTAGCAATTGCGAGCTTTGCTTTCAATTGCATTATTTCATTCTCGACGAATTTCAAATTGGTAATTTGCGATTTCGCTTCATCACTCAATGCTGATAATAAGTACTCTGTTCCATCAATTGTTATTTTTTGCTCGTTATCAGCCATTATCTTCCTTCGGTTTATTTATACAATTTCTGAGGCTAAGCCACCGCAGCGAGTTCTAGCAAGTGCAACTCATAGCCAATTAATGTCGCATACCCCGCCAAAACCATATATTGTATATGTCTTACACGGAAACACGCTGTTAATTTAACATTATGGTGTATAGTTAAAAGTATTAATGCTAATGCCGTCAAAGCCAGTTTAATACCTACAAACTTCGATATATTATCTTCAATGAGTACCGCCATAAATATATTTAGCTCTTCCCCGCCTTTAGCTAAAATATTAAGCGTAAAAAAAGCGTCCATCGTACTTAATATCAGAATGCCGATGACGCAAAAAACCACACGCCATGAATAGCGGTCAACATACGCAGCGCCGCTTCTTTTTTTACTCTCTCGACGTTCGGACACTCGCTGCCCTGATTTTATACCCAGTTGATATTTACAAAAAAAAGGCATAGTCGCACGACGGTCAGAATCCCTATTGTCTATAATTACAACATCATTATTAATCACGAAACCTCCTTGCCTCAAATATCTTGTGCGCCACTCTCTTATTGAGATACATTCTCCGCCGTCGATTCCGACACGAAATTTTATTTCTATTTCAAATGCAGTTTAATTGCGCTCTTGATAAATTGCAACCTGCTTAATTTCCACAATGTTATTTAATTCGTAGAAAGAAATAACAACCTCATAAACTCATATACAAATACTAGATTCTTTAAAACATCACAAAATAAAGTTGACACAAGACCCCATAACGGGTTGTAATACGCGGTTCTATTCACTGAATTTTAAGATTTGAGAGAGAAAAATGAAACGTACTTATCAGCCGTCTGTTATTCGCAGAAAACGTACCCATGGCTTCCTTGTGCGCATGAAAACACGTAGCGGCGCCGCTATTATTAGAGCGCGCCGAGCAAAAGGCCGCGTCCGTTTAGGCACTGACTAAGCTTAATCGGACAGCACACAAGTTTCGCTGAAGAAATTTATTTATTCCTTACCAAAAAAGCGTCGGTTACATCATGCAGATGAATTTGCTGCTGTTATGTGCTTCCGAAACAATGTGACGGGTAGTTTTCTACAGATACATGCCAAGCCTAATAATTTAGGGTACTCGCGACTGGGTTTAATAGTTGCAAAGAAAATTACGCGGCGTGCGGTCGTACGCAACAAGGTAAAACGTACATTACGAGAAGCGTTTCGTATGAATCAGCAGGATCAAGAGACTAAAACAATGGACTGGGTAGTTCGCCTAAAGCGACCGATTATTAAAACTAATACGACCTATCTAACTGACGAAGCAAAGGTGTTAATGCTAAAGTTACAGCAATGTCACGATTAGTCATCCTTTTCATCAAGTTTTATCAATATTGCATCAGCCCCTATTTGGCACCTTCTTGTCGATTTAGTCCAACCTGTTCGCAATATGCTTGCGAAGCATTAGCAAAGCACGGCTTTTTTAAAGGAATGGCACTAGCCTCATGGCGTATCTTACGTTGCAACCCATGGAGTCGAGGTGGTTACGAACCTGTGCCATAAAGTTTAGCGTTACGCCCTTGATTTAAAAATAGACTAAAATTTTAAAAATATTTCTAGATACCGTAAATTATATACACCTAAAATTAAAGGGTAGTTGTCAGACAAAATCAACCTGACCAGAGTTAAAAATGGAAACAAAAAAACTTGTATTGATTATTATTTTATCGACTTCATTGTTGTTTCTATGGGATGCATGGCAAAAAGACATACAATCCACAGCGCCAATAACAACGGCTGAAACGATCACTTCTAGCGGATCCACTGGCCCCCATCATGAAGCACTTCCAGTGCCTGGAGACGAACTCGCTTCATCCCATGGTTCAGCTACAACAGGCATAGAAGGTGTAACACCATCACTTACACCTCGCTTACTTGAAGAGGGCGAGAAAATACGCGTAACAACAGACCTTGTAAGTGTCGAAATAGACACGGCAGGTGGTGATATACGTCAATTAGGCTTACTAGAGCATCCCTCTAGAGAGAATGAACATCAACCATACAGTTTACTGCAAAGTAATGCGACAAACATTAGCGTTGCTCAAGCTGGTTTAATTGGTGATGGCTTACCCAGCCACAAAACACAGTTTACTGTATCTTCGAACGTCTATAATTATGAATTAGGTCCCGGTGAGGACAAAATTGTTGTTCGTCTTTTGGCCCCTGAGATCGATGGAATTGGGGTCGCTAAAATCTATACATTTCACCGTGATAGTTATGTTATTGATGTCGCGTTTGAGATAACAAATCATAGTGAATCTTCGATTCAGCCATTCTCTTATTTCCAACTGTTACGTGATGGAAACTCACCGCCTAAAGGCGCATCATTAATGATGGCCTCTTACCTCGGCGCGGCTGTATATACCGAGGAAGACAAGTTTCTGAAAATCAAATTTTCTGATCTTGAGAAAAATAAAGCTGAATACCCAACCAATGCGGACAATGGCTGGATTGCTATGCTTGAGCATTATTTTGCAACAGCTTGGTTACCCGAGCAGCAAACACCAAGAGAATATTACGCGAAAAAACTTGCTGAGAATCATTATACGGCTGGTATTATTTCGCCAGTTGGTTTCATAGCACCCGGTCAAACCACGAATGTATCTATGCGATTATATTCTGGCCCCCAGGAACAAAATAAACTCGCAGAATTATCGCCAGGACTTGACCTAACTGTGGACTATGGCTGGCTAACTATAATAGCTAAACCTCTATTCTGGTTGCTTTCATTTTACCACTCCTACGTCGGCAACTGGGGTATCGCAATTATATTACTGACAATAACAGTTAAGCTTATTTTCTTCCCATTGTCAGCGGCAGGATATCGCTCAATGGCTAAATTACGTGTTGTAACGCCTAAGTTACAACGCATCCGTGAGCAATATAGCAGTGACCGCCAACGCATGCACCAAGCAATGATGGAGTTTTATAAAGAAGAAAAAATAAACCCAATGGGTGGGTGTTTACCTATATTAGTTCAAATACCCGTGTTTATTGCGCTCTTCTGGACATTACTAGCTGCAGTTGAATTGCGTCATGCACCATTAGCATTATGGATTACAGATATGTCTGTACCTGACCCATATTATGTTCTGCCATTGTTAATGGGTATCTCTATGTGGGTACAATCTAAGCTTAGCCCTGTGCCAGCAGACCCATTGCAAGCTAAGATAATGAAGATCATGCCAGTAGCATTCAGTATTTTCTTTTTCTTCTTCCCGTCGGGATTGGTACTTTATTCTTTGTGTAACAACATTCTTTCTATAGCACAACAATGGCAAATTACAAGGATGTTTGAGCTTAAAGCGGCACAAGAAGAAAAAGATAAACCGAAGGGTAAGCCTAAAGGAAAGACTAAAAAAATTGCTGACAAGTCAGAGGATGATATTGATTCTAAGCTACTAGAACTTCCTTCTCCTTCAGACCAGGAACCTGAAGATGAGGCGCCAACTAAAACACAGGAAGAAGGCGAGGCTAAGGAAAAAGTCAAACCAAAGTCAAAAATTAAAGGCAAGAAAAAAGTAAAAGGCAAGAAAAAATAACTTGTTATTCCGCACATACAGATAATTTGCTTTTAAATATCTGTCTTACGGATTTAAAAGGGAGGAATGTTTAAATTTAAAGTATCTGTCTATCACTTTATAGATACTAACTTTAAACTATTTCTCCCATTTTTAATCAGCATACTGCACAAAAAAATACTATCTATTTTCAAATACCTGTGAGTGAGCCGAATAGGCTATTATGGAAAACCATGATATTATTGCGGCAATTGCTACGCCTCCTGGCAGTGGAGGTATCGGCATCATTCGCATTTCAGGGAAAGATCTAAAATCCATAGCTTATACCATCACCGGGATTTTACCGAAGCAACGAGTCGCTCAACTTAGTCAATTCTATGCGGAAAATGGTAATGTTATCGATCAAGGTATAACATTATATTTCCCGTCACCTCAATCATATACTGGTGAAGATGTGCTAGAACTGCATGGTCATGGTGGTTCTGCTGTAATGAATCTATTACTTTCACGCTGCCTTAATGCTGGCGCCAGACTAGCCCAACCTGGTGAATTCACACTCAGGGCTTTCTTAAATAATAAATTAGATCTTTTGCAGGCAGAGGGCGTTGCCGATATTATCAATGCAACAACAGAGCACGCTGCACGATGTGCCATTCGCTCGTTACAAGGAAAGTTTTCCGCAACCATTCATTCATTAGTTAATACAATCACTAGTTTGCGTATTTTGATTGAAGCTACGCTAGATTTTCCAGAAGAAGAAACTGAGTTTCTTGATATAAGGGAAGTTGAAACACAATTGGTGGCAATACAAACTGAACTAGAACGTGTATTCACATCATCTAAACAGGGCAACTTACTCCGAGAAGGCATAAATCTAGTGCTTGTTGGCGAACCTAATGTCGGAAAATCAAGCTTAATAAACCAACTCGCGGAAGAAGATATTGCCATTGTTACGGACATTCCTGGAACAACGCGAGACGCAATTCAACGTACAATACAAATCAGCGGCATTCCATTTCATATTACAGATACCGCAGGGTTACGCCAAACAAACGATATTATTGAAAAAAGTGGCATTGCCAGAACCTATACGGCACTCGAGAAAGCAGACATTATACTCTTCATTAGTGATATCAATACAAACCATGCTAAATCAGACCATCAAATACTAGATAAATTGCCCGCCAACATTCCAAGAATTAATGTTGCTAATAAAATTGACCTACTTACGGCGCCACTCAGAGACTCACAAGCTAAGTGCACACCTACCATTTATCTTTCCGCCAAAACTGGCGAAGGCATACCAAACCTACATAAAGCAATATTGGATACAATAGGTTGGAGTTCAGGTAATAATGATGAAGGGCTGTTCATGGCCCGTCAAAGACACATGTCTGCGTTATCAGATGCAAATGAAAGTATATATAACGCAAAAAATCTTGTTGCTAACGATTATCAATTAGAGTTGATTGCTGATGAGTTACGTGCCGCGCAAAAAACCCTTAGCACCATTACAGGAGAATTCACATCGGACGATTTACTCGGAGAAATCTTTTCAAGCTTTTGCATAGGTAAATAATTTTTTATGGGGCTGTCCTAGAGAAGTAAAATAATCTGGGATGGTGCCATTAGAAAAATAGTCTCAGCAAATATAAACAAAGCCGCTTAATAGAGCTTTTTGTAGCGGATCCAACTGCTCGAACAGCATCGTCTTTGGTAGGTATGGATAAGACAATGGCAAGCTATTATTTTTAGCGTTTTCACCAGTTGATATATGACCATAGCGCATATCTTGAATTATTAGAAGATGAAGTGGAGTTCCATGAAAGTTATTTTGATGGTAAATGTAGTGGTAAACATGGGCGTGGAGCATCAGATAATGTCCCTGTAATTGACCTCTTAAAGCGTAATGGCAAGGTGTTTAGTGTGATTATCCTAGATGCTAAGACAAGCACATTAATGCTAATTATTAGGCAACAGGTGAAACCTGATAGTATTGTTTATACTGATACGTGGAGAGATTATAACGCGCTAGACATATCGGAATTTAAGTACTATCGAATTAATCATTCAAAGTTGCTTGCTAACTAAATAAATCACATCAATGGCATAGAGAATTTTTGGAATCAAGCAAAGCGGCATATGCGAAAATTTAATGCTATACCACGCGAGCATTCTTACCTATTTTTAAAGAAGTGCGTATGGCATTTTAACAACAACTATCCAAAATATCAGCTCAGACAGCTAAATCAATTGGTAAATAAATAAATAGGCTAATTAACTAGGACAACCCATTTTTCAGAAACTGCTGGTTTCACGTGAAACCAATTAAATGAAATACATATTAAACCCATAATGAAATAAAATAGAAAAATGAAAAAAGATTATATATTTGATGTCATTGTTATCGGTGGCGGACACGCAGGAACAGAAGCCGCAGCAGCATCCGCTAGAATGGGATGCAAAACGCTATTACTAACACAAAACATTGAAACAATTGGTCAAATGTCATGCAATCCGTCAATAGGAGGCATAGGAAAAGGCCATCTTGTTAAGGAAATTGATGCGCTTGGCGGCGTAATGGCAACAGCAACAGATTATTCCGGCATCCAATTCAGAATACTTAATTCGAGCAAAGGGCCAGCAGTTAGAGCCACTAGAGCTCAAACAGATAGAACTCTTTATCGCCAAGCAATCAAAAATAAACTAGAGAACCAACAAAACCTATACATAGTGCAGCAAGGTGTAAATGACATGTTGCTAGATGGGGATAGAGTCATTGGTGTAATTACACAACTTAATATAAGGTTTCATGCTCAAGCAATAATTTTAACAGTCGGGACTTTTTTAGCCGGATTAGCCCATATAGGCAAAACACAATTTCAAGGTGGTCGCGCGGGAGATCCACCGTCAAATATACTTGCTCAAAAACTACGTGAAATGAAATTCCCGGTGGGACGCTTAAAAACAGGAACGCCACCACGAATTGACGGCAGAACCATAGACTACACAAAGGTTAAAATACAGCCCGGTGACTACCCAACACCTGTATTCTCTTTTACAGGAAAAACAAGCCACCACCCAGAACAGCGCAGTTGTTGGATAACCCAAACAAATGAGCAAACACACAGCATTATTAGTCAGAATATTGCTCAATCTCCATTATTTAACGGAACAATCGAAGGAACGGGACCAAGATACTGCCCGTCAATAGAAGATAAAGTTACAAGGTTTGCGAGTAGATCGTCACATTCAATATTTTTAGAACCTGAAGGCCTTCAAACATATGAAGTCTATCCCAATGGGATTTCGACTAGCCTGCCCTATGATATTCAGACCCAATTAATACATAGTATACAAGGTCTTGAAGAAGCGCATATAACACGTCCAGGCTATGCGATCGAATACGACTACTTTGACCCACGTAATTTAAAGCACTCATTAGAAAATAAGACAATCAAAGGGTTATATTTTGCAGGTCAAATAAATGGCACAACAGGCTACGAAGAAGCTGCAGCACAAGGCCTATTAGCAGGAATTAATGCAGGCCTACAAGTGCAAAACAAGGAACCATGGTGTCCAGGTAGAAATGAAGCCTACCTTGGTGTTCTAGTAGACGACCTCATAACTCGCGGTGTAACAGAACCATATCGCATGTTCACCAGTCGCGCAGAGTATCGTTTACAACTTAGGGAGGATAATGCAGATTTACGTTTAACAGAAATCGGACATAATCTTGGACTAGTAGACGATAATCGATGGAATGCATTTACCAAGAAGAAGGATTCAGTTAACCTTGAATTAGAGCGTTTAGATTCTGTCAATGTAACACCCGCAAACATATCGGATATTGAAGCGTTACAATTGCTGGGCACCACTATAGATCATGAGTATACACTCAGTGAATTACTAAGGCGACCCGGAGTAAATTATCAAGATTTAATGAAGCTTTCTGTAGCAGGCACTGCTGTATCTGATGTAAAAGTCGCGGAGCAAGTGGAAATTCAAGTGAAATATCACGGATACATCCAACGGCAGCAAGAAGAAATAAACAGACAAACGCAATATGAGAATACAAAATTACCACATCAAATTGATTATAACGATGTACAAGGTCTCTCAAACGAAGCTGTACAAAAACTTAATCTACAAAAACCTCAAACCATAGGTCAAGCAAGTCGCATATCCGGTGTAACACCCGCAACAATTTCATTGCTACTGGTACATATAAAACGCGGCTTTAATAATAAAAAGCAAAGTGCATGACATTAAACGCTCAATTATCTGAGGCAATGCATGCACTGGGATATAATCCCAACTTAGAGACAATAAAATTAGAAACTAAACTATTAAAATACCTTGCACTCATACAAAAATGGAATGAGGTGCATAACCTAACAGCAATACGCAACTCAGAAGCCATGCTGACGCATCACATCATCGATAGTCTAGTCGTAATACCACATATTGCAGGTACAAAAATAGCAGATATAGGTAGTGGTGCTGGGTTACCTGGAATACCCATTGCCATTATGAAGCCAGATTGGCGGGTGACATTAATCGAAAGCAATAAAAAGAAAACGGCTTTCCAACAGCAAGTTATAATTGAATTAGAGTTAGAAAATATTGAAATAATTGCCGACAGAGCAGAAAATTACCAAACAAATTCTCAATTCAACACCATCATCTCACGTGCGCTATCAAGCTTAAATGAATTTATTAATATGTCAGCACATCTAGGTAACAACGAAATGCAAAACTCACGATTTGTCGCAATGAAAGCCAGTAATGTAGAACAAGAAATAGAAAATCTGCCAGATGGGTATAGTCTCGATAAAATTGTGCCTTTATCAGTACCCGGACTTAATGCTGAACGGCAATTAATTATAATCAAACATTTATAAAAAAAACATGATATATACGGTTTGTTATTTCTAAAATGACATTGCTTCAGGAGTAATAGTTTTGACAAAAATACTCGCAATAACAAATCAAAAGGGTGGTGTTGGAAAAACAACAACCAGCATTAATTTAGCGGCCAGTTTAGCTGCGGCAGGTCGGCGCGTTCTATTAATAGATCTAGACCCACAAGGTAATGCAACAATGGGCAGTGGTGTAGAAAAAAGTAGGCTAATCAATACCGTCTATCACACGCTGCTTGGCAGTGAAAATATTTCATCAGTAAGAATCATTGCAACGAACGGCAGGTACGATTTAATCCCCGCTAACCGTGATCTTGCTGGTGCTGAAATCGAGATGGTCGATCTTAATATGCGCGAAACGCGTCTAAAAGAATCATTAAAGGACGTTCAAGGAGAATATGATTATATCCTTATGGATTGCCCACCTGCACTTAATCTACTAACGCTCAATGGTCTGTGTGCCGCACACTCAGTGATGATACCCATGCAATGCGAATACTACGCACTAGAAGGGCTTAGTGACTTAGTAAATACCATAAAAAAGGTACGCTCAACATTTAACCCTTCACTAAGAATAGAAGGCTTATTACGCACCATGTTTGACCCGAGAAATATACTGGCACAACAAGTCTCTGATCAACTTCAACAACATTTTGGTAATAAACTATATCAAACCGTTATTCCAAGAAATATTCGACTTGCGGAAGCACCTAGTTTTGGCAAGCCAGTAATGTATCATGACAAAATGTCCAAAGGATCATTAGCTTATCAAGCACTTGCTAAAGAAATGTTAGAAGTCCCTACATGACAAGAAGCACCGCGATCACTTAATAACTTGAATTAACAAAATGGTGGGAAATGGCTAAATTAAGAGGGCTTGGAAGAGGCCTAGATGCTTTATTATCAAGCAATAATAATGGCAGCACTCCAGAAGAATTATTACAAAAAATAGCTATAGATCTACTGCAACCAGGTAAATACCAACCACGTACCAGCATGGACCAAGCCTCATTAACCGAACTGGCCGAATCCATTAAGGCACAGGGTGTCATGCAGCCTATACTCGTTCGACCAATCACCGACGGGCGTTACGAAATTATCGCTGGAGAGAGACGCTGGAGAGCAGCTCAAATTGCGGGGCTAACCGATGTACCAGTCCTGATTCGTGAAGTTGCAGATGAATCGGCATTAGCTATGTCATTAATTGAGAATATTCAACGTGAAGATTTAAATCCATTAGAAGAAGCGTTAGGTATTCAACGCCTTATTAAGGAATTCAATTTAACACATCAGACTGCAGGCTTAGCTCTGGGTAGTTCACGTAGCACGATATCCAATTTACTACGATTACTCAACCTATCTGCTCCAGTTCAAAAAATGATGATGCACGGACAAATTGATATGGGACATGGTCGCGCTTTACTATCACTTTCACCCGTTCAACAAATTGAAATTGCAAATCTAGTCGCACGCAAGCAACTGTCTGTGCGAGAAACGGAGAAATTAGTTAATCGTATTGAAGCGCCTACAATTAAAAAGAACGAAAAAAAAGATCAGGATATACTTCGATTACAAGAAAGCATATCCGAAAGATTAGGTGCACAAGTAGTGATCAAACAGAAAAACAAGGGGGCTGGTAATTTAGTCATTCATTATACGAGCCTGGAACAGTTAGATGGAATTTTATCCAAACTATAGCAACCAAATAATAAGCACTATAAATATCATATAAACAACACAGCAACAAGGAAAATTATGGACCCAAAACTACTCGATATTTTAGTATGCCCGTTATGCAAAGGGCCTCTTTTATACAAAAAAGCAGACAACGAATTAATATGTAAGCCTGACCGAATAGCTTTTCAAATTAAAGATGGAATACCTGTCATGCTTGAAGAGGATGCAAGGAAAATTCCACCTGAGATTGAAATCTAATTACATGCGTATTAATGCAATAATTAATTAACAAACAACTCTAATGAATTCAAATATTAAATTAAATCCTAATATGGCGGCCATAATAGGTGCACTTGTTTCTGATGCCGCAGCACTTGGTCTTCACTGGCTTTATGATCCGGAACGGATCGCGCAAATCGAATCAAGTAAAGGAATAGTTTTTATACAGCCTGACGCAACAAACTATGCTGGTACAAAAGGGTTTTTTGCGCATCCCAATAAATTAGCTGGCGACTCATCCGGGTATGGGGAAATATGTTTATTAATGCTTCAACATATGGCTAAGCACGGAAAATTCAAGCGTACCGAATATCAAGAGGAATTTTGTGCTCATTTTGGTCCCGGTGGCAGGTATATTGGCTACATTGATTCACCCACTCGCTTAACATTACGCAAATTATTACCGCTTGAATCCAAGGAATATCCTGCCAAATCGGGTGCCGATGATGACCAATTTGCCGCACTTGCCACCATCCCTGTGCTTGTAGCAACGCATAAAGGAACGCAAGGCGATTTGCTAAAATTAGTCGAAGAGGTCGTCAGCATTACAAATAATAATGATGTCGCTATTTCTGCCGCACAATGTACCGCAAGCTTGCTACTCTCAGTATTAAATGGGGAAATGATGGGAAAAGCACTGGCAAGTGTCTTACCTGCCGCCGGTGTAAAGCTTAACCCCTTATTAGAAGCTTCGCTTAACTATAAATCACTGGATAGCATTACTGTCGCGAACACATTTGGTTCCGCATGTCACGTTATAGAAGGCTTGCCGACTGTTTTTCATATTGCTCAACACACAAACGACTACAAAACAGCAATAAAATCAAATATCAGAGCCGGGGGAGATAGCTGTGGTCGTGGTATAATTCTTGGCGCGATTGTAGCAGCTTATCAAGCAAATCAAGAAAATATGGCGCCTTCTATGCCGTTATCTTGGATTACGCGCTATCGCAACATATCAACTGCAGCAGATGCATACGAAGTCATCTACCCGTAGGCATCACAAAACGCTCAAATGATACGCAAGATATAACCAACGAATGAGTCTGCGCTTTAAAAGATGTATACCATCGGTATGATGCGCTTAAACAGCAGCGTGTAATATATACGAATCTAAAAATACTTCTCACTGCTTACCATCCTGGTTACAGCTAAACAAATTATTAACTTATGGAGAGAAAATGAGTCATACGCTATACGAAAACAATATTCAACGGGTACAACGCTGTGAATTGGCGGTTCCTGGTTCTAGCCCTGAGATGTTTGAAAAAGCACTAAAAAGTGGCGTAGACTTTGTTTTTCTAGATTTAGAAGATGCTGTTGCACCGGACGATAAAATCCAAGCACGGAAGAATGTTATTCAAGCTATTAATGACCTAGATTGGAAAGGAAATGGCATTACTGTGTCAGTACGAATTAACGGCCTTGATACACAATTCATGGTGCGTGATGTTGTTGACTTAGTTGAACAAGCTGGCCATAAAATTGATACATTGCTAATTCCTAAAGTCGGAGTTTATTCAGATGTTTACATGGTTGAAGCCATGGTCAATCAACTTGAGATGCAACAAAACCTAAAAAATAAGATTGGTTTAGAATCATTAATCGAAACCGCACTAGGCATGGCTAATGTTGAAGACATTGCCCGTAGTGGTGCTTCAGGGCGTTTAGAGGCGCTACACTTTGGTGTCGCTGATTATGCAGCAAGCAACCGCGCTAGAACAACAAATATTGGCGGCTTAAATCCAGACTATCCAGGTGATCAATGGCATGCTGCAATCAGTCGTATGACCATTGCCTGTAGAGCCTATGGTTTACGTCCTATTGATGGCCCATTTGGTGACATCAAGGATCCAGAAGGTTATAAACTGGCTGCCAAGCGTGCAGCCGCATTGGGATGTGAAGGAAAATGGGCAATACACCCCAGCCAAGTTGTACTTGCAAACGAGGTATTTTCACCACCACCAGCCGAAGTTGAAAAAGCCAAGCGTATTCTGACTGCACTCAAGGAAGCTGCTGCGCAAGGAAAGGGTGCGGCTGCATTAGATGGTCGATTAATTGATGCAGCCTCTGAAAGAATGGCAAACAACGTGGTGAAAGTCGCAGAGGCTATTGCCGCAAAAAAATAGCAATATAGTTTAAGGCCGCGCTAAGCGGCCTTTTCTTTATTTGCATAAATTTTAAAAAGAATACGTATACCAATAGTAACAATTTATAAACCGTCATACTGACATTAAGGAACCTATAACTCCTTAATAATTTTTGAAATAGAAGAGGATATCGAGTTGAATATTCATGAATATCAAGCAAAAGAAATCTTGGCTGAATATGGCGTCAAAATTGCTGAGGGAGGCTTAGCATTTAGCACCGAAGAAGCGGTACAGCGCGCCAGAGAAATTGATGGAGACACTTGGGTTGTTAAAGCACAAATCCATTCTGGCGCACGAGGTAAGGCCGGTGGCATTAAAATATGTAAATCACATAATGAAGTCGAAGCAGCTGCTGAAGCTTTATTAGGTAAAAAAATAGTTACTCACCAATCCGGCCCAGCAGGAAAAGTCTGCTCAAGATTATATGTAGAAGCTGGTTCAAAAATCGCGAAAGAAATGTATCTATCATTTATGATAGACCGTAGCACAGAGCGTGTCATTATGATTGGCTCTGAACAAGGTGGCATGGATATAGAGGCGCTTGCAAAAACCAGCCCCGAAGCAATCAAAAAAATATACATAGAGCCTTCTGTTGGCTTACAAGACTTTCAAGCGCGCAAAATGGCCTTTGCACTCGGACTAGATACTACGTTGCTGAACCACGCGGTTAAAACAATTAAAGGCTGTTACCGCGCCTTACGAGACCTTGACGCTAATACCGTCGAAATCAACCCATTAGTCGTTACAGAAAGCAACGAATTGATCGCATTAGATGCAAAAATGGATTTTGATGAAAATGCCTTATTCCGTCGCCGGAGAATTGCCGAGTTACGTGATAACACACAGGTTGATACGCGCGAAGTGGCTGCCGCGGAGGCTGGGTTAAGCTATGTAGGGCTTGATGGCGATATCGGCTGTATGATTAACGGCGCAGGTTTAGCGATGGCCACCATGGATATGATTAAACTTGCAGGCGGAGAACCTGCTAACTTCTTAGATGTTGGCGGCGGTGCTTCCGCCGAACGTACTGAAAAGGCGTTTCGGTTAGTGCTAGCTGATCAAGGCGTTAAAGCCATGTTAGTCAATATATTTGCAGGGATAAATCGGTGCGATTGGATAGCTGAAGGTGTCGTACAAGCGGTTAAAAATATCGATATGAAATTACCACTAGTTGTACGTTTGTCTGGCACCAATGTAGAAGAGGGGCGCCGTATTATCGCGGATAGTGGCTTACCAATTATTACAGCAGATACACTAGCAGATGCGGCTGAAAAAGTCGTTAAAGCTCGCAATGATGTCATTGCACAGACTGGTAGAGGAGTATAAAGTGGCTACACTAATAGACGAAAAAACACGCATTATTGTTCAAGGTTTTACCGGAAAGATCGGAACCTTTCATGCACAAGAAATGATTAATTACGGCTCCAATGTTGTTGGCGGCGTTACACCGGGTAAAGGCGGGCAAAAACATTTAGGATTGCCAGTATTCAATACCGTTAAAGAAGCTGTGCAACAAGTTGGGGCTGAAGCAAGTATTGTTTTTGTTCCTCCTGCATTTGCTGCCGACTCTATTATGGAAGCTGCCGACGCTGGTATTCGTTATTGTGTTTCAATTACAGATGGTATTCCGACACAAGACATGATGACAGTTAAGAACTTCCTACGCCGCTTTCCTAAAAACGAAAGAATGATGCTAACAGGCCCTAATTGTTCAGGCACTATTAGCCCGGGACGTTCAATGCTAGGTATCATGCCTGGTCATATTTATATACAAGGAAATGTCGGTGTTGTTGGTCGTTCAGGGACGCTAGGTTATGAAGCTGCGGATCAAATGAGAATGTTAGGTATTGGTATTTCTACTTCCGTTGGTATTGGAGGTGATCCAATTATTGGTAGTTCTCATCGTGATGTCTTAGAAAAACTAGAACAAGATCCAGAAACAAAAATAGCACTCATGATCGGAGAAATTGGCGGCCCTCAGGAAGTAGAAGCAGGTAAATTCGCTAAGGAAAATATGAATAAACCACTCATTGCTTACATCGCAGGCTTAACAGCACCAGAAGGTCGACGTATGGGGCATGCCGGCGCAATCATCTCTTCAGTCGGTGAAAGTGCCGCTGAAAAAGTAGCCATTTTAAAAGACTTAGGTGTAACAATTTGCCCTACACCATCGTTAATGGGTGAAACCATTGCAAAAGTTTTATCTAAAATGCAATAGCCTTTAAAAAAATAGTAATTGCTTAAACAGTCGCAAGGGGTGCATCAAGTAACAGATCGATCGTCCCTTGCAATGCAATTGCAACAGCTTGTATTCTTATTGACTCTCGATCGCCTTCTAAAAAACAAACCGACGTTCTCGCCAAACCGTCTTTGATTGCCCAGCTGTGACAAATCTTGCCGACAGGTTTGCCCTCCGTAGCGCCACCTGGACCGGCGATCCCAGTAACGGCAACACTAACCTGTGCACGACTACTAGAAATCGCACCAGCAGCCATTTCGGCGGCTATTTTCTCAGAAACAGCCCCAAATTTCTCCAGTGAGCAAAGATTAACTCCTAACATTTCACTTTTGGAATTATTGCTGTAAGTGATGAACCCCCGCTCATACCATTTGGAACTCCCTGGTACGCTTGTAACTGCCTGACCAACCCATCCGCCAGTGCATGACTCTGCACTAGCCAACATAAAACCTCGTTGAACTAGAAGCTCACCTAGTTCCTTGGCAAGCTTATCAAGCTTATGGTCATCTATCAGATCCATGTTTGCTTAAATATAACCATCACCCAAAACAAAGGCTTTCCAGGCAGAAAAACATAACAATGTATAAAAAGCAGCAATCAAGTCATCAAACATCACACCAAAACCAGTATGCAGTTTATTATCATAATATTTAATAGGCTGAGGTTTAACAATATCAAAGAAACGGAATAGACCAAACGCTGCAAGTTGCCACGCCCAATTATCCGGTATAAAAAATAAAATCAAAAGAAAAGCAACAGTTTCATCCCAGACCATACCGCCATGGTCATGAACGCCCAGGGCTTTTCCAGTTACACCACAAGCATAAATTCCCCAAATAAATAGAATATCAATAATTAATAAAAAAACTATTGGCTCAAAATAGTGATTAAAAAACCAATATAAGGGAAATGCAAGTAATGTACCTATTGTACCCGGCGCGAAACGACTTAAGCCAAGTCCACCCCCAAATGCAATAAAATGAGATAAACGGCTCGAAACAAATGACCAACCTGGTTTTATGGGAAGAAGATCATTCGATGATTCAATGTTAGCTTCAGGTATAGAAATGCTCATATCCCTTTTTCTCCTGCGTTAATTCGTTGCCACCTGAGTCCAACACCGTTAAACCTTTTATGGCTGTAGTCTTTCCTATGCGGGTTAATTGAATTGATAACTTAGCCGATAGACGCTCAATCTCAAGTCGATTAATTGTCGAAGCCGTAAAACATAGTTCATAATCATCACCACCAGCAAGCAGACAGTTAATTACATCCGGATGAGGTAAATAGTTTTGCAAAATGTCAGAACAAGCAACTGCATTAAAGTTTATGATTGCCCCAACATCAGAACAATCTAAAATATGGCCTAAATCAGCCAATAACCCATCTGAAATATCAATAGCACTGTTTGCATAGTTGATCAATTGTTGCCCTAATTCAATTCTAGGTATTGGCGTCAATAATGCTGGCAAACACTTTTCTAATTCAACTGACTGCAACTGAATGCGCTGTTGTTGGTGTGCTAACACCAAAGCTGCATCCCCCAAGCTACCTGATATCCAAATATCATCATTCGGTTGCGCCTTGCTACGTAGCAAAGCCTTTCCATGGTCAACTTCACCCATAATTTGTACGCAAATATTAAGAGGCCCACTCGTTGTGTCACCCCCAATAAGCGCCACATGATGTTTCTGTGCAAGAGTATAAAAACCCTTAGAAAACTCACCTATCCACTGGCTATTTTCTTTAAGTAATTGCCTTGGTAGTGTAATCGCAAGCATTGCCCAACGTGGTGAAGCACCCATTGCAGCCATATCCGAAAGATTAACTGCCAATGACTTGTGTCCAAGCTTAAGCGGATCAGTATCCGCTAAGAAATGTTGGCCCGATACCAATGTATCTGTTGAGACAACTAGCTCTTTTCCAGGTGAAAGTGAAATTATTGCGGCGTCATCACCGACACCCAACCTTGCAGTAGGTGAAGCTTGTGAAAAATATTGACGAATAATTTCGAACTCAGATAACACTACAGAATTTTATGGCATAGATAAGTTGAGAAATACATGAAATTGTATCATCCAACATACAAACAGAATTTCTATTTTCTAGAAGAGCTTGATTTAACTTCAACAGAACGTAACACCACAGCAAGTTTGTCTAAAACACCATTGACATACTTATAACCATCGGTACCACCGTAACTTCTCGCCAACTCAATTGCTTCATTAATTATTGCACGATAAGGTGTATCAACAAAATTAACCAACTCATAAGTGCTCAATAGCAGAATAGAAATCTCAACTGGACTAAGATCTTTTAAAGGACGATCAAGAAACGGTTGAATTTCTTTTTCTAGGATAGCTGCATCTTTAAGCACACCACGAAATAATAGAGTAAAAAACTTTTCATCAACTTTTGAGAATATATCTGATTCACGCAGTTGAATTTCAATAAGTTCTGTTGCACCTCTCACTGTTCGCCATTGATATACGCCCTGCAAAACAAGTTCACGCGAGCGCCGCCGCTTGCTTATAGGCTTTGACGGAACCATTTTCTTTGGTGCAGATGTTGTTGCGTTTGAACTATCTTTCATTCAGGAGAGTCATCTAGTTTTAAAAGAAGGTTAGCCATTTCCACAGCTGCTCGTGCAACATCGGTTCCCTTTTGGCTCATACGAGCAATTGCTTGATCCTCTGTCTCTGTTGTTAAAATCCCATTGGCTATTGGAATACCCATATCTAGCTGTACCGCTGTAATACCACTCGTTGATTCATTGGAAACTACTTCAAAATGATACGTATCACCCCTCACGACGGCGCCCAAAGCTATCAACGCATCAAACTGATCCGATAATGCCATTTTTTGCAATGCAATTGGGATTTCTAACGCGCCAGGAACTGTGGACAATAGAATATGCGCTTCCTGTACACCAAGATTTTTTAGCTCTTCAGTACAGGCACCAAGCAACCCTTCACCAATATCAATATTAAAACGACTCATGATAATGCCAATACGTAGTTCTGAACCATCAAGATTCGTCTCTATTTCATGAATATTGTCATAATAAGCCATCTTTTCTCCTGTAAATACTACGACCAAACATATAAATTTCGAACATTAACGTTCGACATAGCCCGTGACTTCAAGACCAAATCCCGTCACACTAGGCATTTTTCTAGGCGTAGCCAATACCCTCATTTTACCAACGTTTAAATCTTTCAAAATCTGTGCGCCAATACCATGATCTCGTAAATCTGCTTTACTAGCACCCGCAAAAGGTTTTTCGGTTAACTTAACACGATCAATTAATTCCTCGAAATTTTCTTTACGATGCAGTAATACGACAACACCCTGTCCCGCCTCGGCAATAACACGCATGGCATCATTTATACTCCAAGAGTGTGTTTTATCATTAATATCTAGCAAATCAATGACAGATAAAGGTTCGTGGACACGGACAAATGTTTCTGTATCTGGTGTAATCTCACCTTTTATCAACGCAAGATGCGTGGTGTTTGCCATCTTATCCAAATAAGCAACCAGCTTGAATTCACCTTGGATTGTTTGTATCGTACGTTCTGCCGCTCGTTTTACTAAACTTTCCGTCAAACTTCGATATTCTATTAAATCGGCAATTGCCCCAATTTTTAGTTGGTGCATAGCTGCAAATTCAATTAAATCAGGCAAACGTGCCATGCTGCCATCATCCTTTAGAATCTCGCAAATAACAGAAGCCGGCGTGACACCAGCCATACCCGCCAAATCACATCCAGCTTCTGTATGACCTGCACGTACTAACACCCCACCTTTTTGCGCCATAAGTGGGAAAATATGTCCTGGCTGGATAATATCTTCGGGTTTTGCGCCTGACTTAACTGCTGCCTGAACCGTTCTAGCACGATCAGCGGCAGAAATTCCGGTGGTTACCCCACTAGCCGCCTCAATAGAAAGCGTAAAATTTGTGCCCAAAGGCGAGCGATTAGCTGACACCATCAATGGCAAGTTCAATTGTTGGCAACGTTCTTCAGTCAATGTAAGGCAAATCAAACCACGGCCATGCTTCGCCATAAAATTGATAGCTTCTGAAGTAATAAAATCGGCTGCTAGAACTAAATCTCCCTCATTCTCACGATCTTCTTCATCAACTAAAACGACCATCTTGCCTTTTTTTAAATCGGCGATGATATCTTGAATAGGACTGACAATCATATTTTGAGCTTATTCCGATTAAGTTGAAACATTTAACAAGCGTGCGACATAACGTGCCAGCATGTCTGTTTCAAGATTTACTTTTGAACCCGACACCAGCTCATTTAGAGTAGTTGCGGCCAATGTGTGTGGAATTAAATTTATAAAAAATGTGTCATCGACAACCCGGTTGACCGTCAAACTCACACCATTAACCGTAATTGAACCCTTATTAGCAATAAATTTTAACAATGCATCCGGCGCTCTAATTGCAAGCAAATAACTTTCACCAATTGGCTCAAACCTAACAACTTCACCCACGCCATCAACATGACCACTAACTAAATGGCCACCAAGTCTATCAGATAGTCGCATGGCCTTCTCTAAATTAACTTGTGCGCCTGTTTTATCTAAAATAGATGAACAATTTAATGTTTCACGGGAAACATCAACCAAAAAACTGTCATCAAATAAACCAGTTACAGTGAGACACACGCCATTTACAGCAATGCTATCTCCGATAGCAACATCACACAAACTCAAACTGCCAGATGCAATATTCAGACACAAACCTTTATTTCTTTTGTCTTTAGGGGTTTTTACTTGTTTTATTTTGCCTACTGCCTCAACAATCCCAGTAAACATGAAGACTCCTGTTTTATAGAATACTTTTATTTTAATTTTTAAGAACAAAAAGTTAGCGAGCAGGATTTATAGCTTTTTTCAAGGAAGACGTTACTCAAAATAATACTATTAATAATTACCCAAATATACATGAGAATATAATATAGAATGGAATGCCATCCGGCTCTTTCTGCACAACAAATACTTTCGATTGCATTTTGGAACGATCAGGGGAAATTTGATGACAGCCGCACAGTATATTTGAATCAATCTAAATATGACAATAAAAAAATATATAACCGTAGTGAACGAGTAGACTGTCCGTTTTTGTAGCAAATGATCTGCCTGGGTTATCTTAACCTATGGAGGATTATAGATGCAACGAACAGAATGGCTACAGAAGACACAAAGGATGAGATTTAAGGAGGCCATGAAGGTTGTAGAGGTGGTCATCTCACGCGTGTATAAACGGCTTTGCTGCTTGGTTGTATGTGATCTTACATTTCGGCGTGATATAGTCAAATATGACGAAGGTGGATTGGAAGCGCGGTGGTGGATAAGCTACTTACTCAAGATTCGCATCGTTGCGCGCCAGTTGATGAAGAGATTAAGCCAATCAGGCAATGTCGCAGTCGGTATTCTGGTTGGAATGCCAAGCACTTTCATGCATGGTATCGCAAGGATGGTAGCAATCTTGGGTCAACAATACCCGGCAATTCCACCTAAACGATTAAGTAAACTACTGATACAAAAATAGAAAAGTTTCTAATGCTCACTCAGGTCATAAAAGGCGTGGCCTCAACGACTCAGACTTCGTTTCGACCGCTCCTTAGCAAGACCATCATTTTAGAAGGAAAAATGATCAAGTATGAAAGACCTTAGTATATTGCCCAAAGGTTTACCAATTCCAGTTGAGATGGGGCATACGATCATCTTCTAGGCTCCCAAATACCCAATGCTACACTCAAGGGGGTATCCTATGCGAACATTGATATTGGCTCAATTGGTGGCACTGTCGTAATTTTCTTTTATCCGATGACCGAAAATCCTAATTCATTGCCTATGATTGATTGGAATGAGATACCTGGTGCGAGAAACTACACACCTCAATCATGCTCATTTAGAGATAACTACGCCAAACTTGAGGGCCTGGACATTCAAATTTTTGGTATAAGCTCGCAACCGTTGCTGATCAAAAAGAAGCTAGCACTCGGCTCAAGCTACCCTTTGAACTTCTGAATGATCCGCAGCTTGAATTAGCAAAGATAATGAAACCTCCGACGTTTGAATACGATTCATTAACTTATTTTAAACGGCTAACGATCATATCTCAACGTGGTGTTATTAAGAAAATATTCTATCCTGTTTTCCCGCCTGACAAGAATGTGGATGAAGTAATTGAGTGGGTTGAGCATAATAAATGGC
>JAJFJG010000055.1 GCA_021774265.1 Nitrosomonas sp. | reverse complement strand
AAATATGCCGATGCCTTGCGCAATATCTCATTAGCCTGTTTTAATTCCCGGTTATCACGCTCCAGTTGTTTGAGTCGCTCACGATCCGTGCTTGACATGCCGCCTCGAATACCCCGATCTGTTTCTGATTGACGAACCCAGGCACGCAGCGTCTCAGCTGTACAGCCTATCTTCGGCGCTATAGATACCATCGCCGCCCACTGCGACTCATACTCATCTTGGTGTTCATGCACCAGCCGGATAGCCCGTCCCCGTACTTCTGGTGAATATCTGATTTGTTTTTTCAACCCTATCCTCTCAAGTAATAGAGCCTCCTGTAAACTCGGGGTGATTCAGGTTGCTGTTTCGAGATGCTTTTCATTCTCAATAGCGATGGATTCGCCATCACTATCTTTATTTCCAAATACGGTATTGATGCTGATCTACTGAAACTGTGTGCCGATCATGCCAATCCAGCAACAGCCAAGTAACTCCATTTTTTTTCTTAGTAGCACAAATTCCTTTTGCATTAGCAACACTCCTCAACGTTTCACCAATTTACTTTCTCACAACATCAACGGAGGCATCCATGCCAATACCCATAAATCCACTCGTGGTCGAAATGGTTGCAAAGCTCACTCCAGATCTACGTGAAGACTTTAATGAACGTGCAGCCATCATGGAATTCGACTGAAATCTACCACGGGATTACTCCGAATGCCTGGTTATTCTAGATGTGCTGAGTAGACATCTCTGTGCACTGTGTATCAAGCAGGGCTAGCAACTGCGCAATTTCAGCCATCTTATATGAATTAACAACTAAGGAGATAACCATAAAAACTGAAGCACAAAAATCTAATTCCATTATCAACACTCTGACGGTGGATTCTTGTTCATCGCTTACCGGTAAATCAACACTGACTTACCACATTGGATGCAATACTGAGTCCGTGATGCTTTTACATGTTCATGCCAATACTAGTGGAGGTTACTTCAGTAAGGAGTAGATTTCGTTTGGCTTCATTCAACAAACTATCGAGAAGCAGAGTAAGCCATCTACATCAATGCTGTTCAAGCCCATGTTCCAAGGTAAGTCATCCAATACCCCGGCATTTCTACTGGCTGTGCTAAAGCATGAAGGCATAATCAAAAACAGCAAGAAGCGTGGCTATGAATGTAACGATATTGCTAACTAAGTGCGTAACTGAAGTCAAAGCCCTCATGGCGACTACAATACCCAGCAAGAAATCAACAAAACCCTCCAAACCCACCGTGCTAGCTGAAGTCCAGTAGCGCTCTTGTCTTCACATCCATAAACCCACGTAGAACAAGCCAATAGCGGCTTACCCATAAAGCGGTGATGCAATACCGACCGTATTCCGAACTACTCGTATATTCAATCACAACAAGGATGACTTCTGAGTATGACGGCGGCTACTGGGAATTCTATGAGCTAAGCAACGGTGGCTTCTAAATGGCATCTGACTCAAATCAACAATTTCATGTGATTTGTGAGAACGGCTTTGACGGCAAACTATCCGGTGATGCTTTGGGTATTGCAGTCTGTCTGTATGCTTATAGTAATCTATCATTCGGTAGCGCCAACAAATTTACTGAGGCTTGTGCTCAGCAGTATCACTTACTGAAGGACTTTATGCTCAGTCATGAGGAAGCCCAGAGTATTTTGAAGGCCATTGATTGACATTGCTTCGGGGTGGCGGTGGCAAAAAACTGAGTTTCAAAAATAACAACAATTGGTACTAAGGTACAAGGGACACTAATCGAAATGCACAGTACATTGCAAATCATCACAAACTACAAAACTAAATATGATGAAGTTACTTTTTCCCCTACTATTATTTTTGATACCTTCCATTTCTTTTACAGGAGATTCGATTGAAAATACATATTCAATCAATTCCAATGCCTCCATACCTAGCCACATTTACATGCATGAGAACCGATAACCAAACACCAACATTGCTGCTCAGACATTACATGCTGGAACACAAGGAAGTCAGTACCATTCTGAGGCTATCGACTGAGATTTCTTGGCATCTAATCTATCCTAAAACTTAGGCTCTCCAACATAACGGTTCACGTTTTGCACCCGTTGCTCACTTTTTGGCTGATACCATTAGTTTAAGGGGGTGGCGGGGTTGTGCGTGCGCTGGGTCTCCCGGATTTGCCACCACCTGCCCCCGAGCACAGACAAAGTTTCATTGATTTCATGAGGATACTAAGGTAGGGGGGGGGAGGGGTGGCAAATTTTAAAGATTTTAAAAACTATATATGGATGTTGGCAAGAGTGGGGGACGATGAATTTTTCTGTACTTTAAAAATCTCTCAAAACTACTACCCCCTCGTTTCAAGCACAAATGGCTCTTACCGAAGTTGGAAGTGGTTAGCATGTGCGATAGCCTGTTAGCCGCAAACAACATCCATTGAAATGTATCCACTTCTATCTCACACATTTCAATGCCTAAGACGAGTATCACGCACTGCATCCTCGCGGTAAAAACTTGTTTTTTGTAAAATCGATTTGACCTCAATTGGCAGGTACGTGGACGGTAAGCATAGTCTTCGTCCGTGCGCCTCGCTTACCAAAAGAAGTATTGGTCTTTGCATTTCTACGAGTTTATTTTTTGAGATGAAATAAAGAATTAATCTCCATACAATTCTCGAATACTTACGCAACCTTCCAACACACACAGCGGATATTTTTTATAAAAAGGCATTACGCCCATGTGTATCAGGTATTCAACAACATCTTTTCCAGCTTCCGACTTATCTTGGGTAAATTCCAACAAAGTTACGTAATGCGTCATTCACTTGTATTAGTGTGTGAATCGCCCCAGGTCTACAGGAGACTCTATTACTTGAGAGGATAGCGTAATGAAAAAACAAACAAGATATTCACCGGAAGTATGAGAATGTGCTGTTCGTCTAGTGTATGAAAATCAGGGGGAGTATGGTTCGCAGTGGTCAGCGAAGGTATCAATAGCCCCAAAGATAGGTTGTACGTCTGAGACTCTGCGAACTTGGGTGCGCCAATTTGATTGTTGCTTACTTACTTATATCTTTTGCCAGAACTCAAAGGAAGTCCTGTTAAATTAAAGAATTTTTCTTCTGGGACAATGTTTTTAATTATCAAAACGCAAAATAACCCTGAATTTTTCGTTTGTAAAGTTCGGTGTTACCAGATTGAAAATTTGTTCTACTTAACAAAGTCGAAAAAATTTTGGCTGTCATTTAGTATCTGCTAGCCATTACCGGAATATGAGACAAGGGCCTTTGCGTCTTAGAAAGATGTTACGTTAGCTTAAGGTCAGTGAATTTAGTATTTGGCTGACCTGCAAGAGTTAACTTGGCAATACCAAGTTAGGTTATCTCACTTCCTAAATCCAGATCCTCTATATAAAATTCTTTTTTCTTGAAATTTTTTCTTACCACAATACCCGGTGCAAAAATATCACCCATGGAAATATAAAAGTCTGGGAAAATATCAGCATGGCTGAAGGCTGCTTGGCGCAAGTTTTTCCTGCCATCTGAGCGCTTCCCATTTGAAAGTGGCCAGATGGCACCTGTGAAAACCACAGGACATTTTGGCTTTCTCACCATTCTGGTGGTAAGTTTTTTAAATGTTTCCACCATTCGATCCGTACCAACCGTTATAACAATTCTCCTGTATCGTTCTTCGTTGGCTTTTGTGTTTTTGAAAAGTAATTTTATATCTGTATCGTCTATATACTTGCTGTCCTTGTTGCAAATCTGAACCCAATCAATTACTGGGCATGGGGGAAATTGCGAGGCCATTTCCCTCAGCACATCAACAGAAGAGCTTCCAATCATAGATTCTGAATCAGCAGGATACTGTGATTCATCCTCAGGATATGGTAAGGCGTCAATTGTTCCGCCCATTGTTAGCACTAATATATTTTTTATCGAAAAGTCCTCCTCTTTGAGCTATCTGTAACATTTCTGGCTCTGTTGCAAAAAAATAAGCAAGTTGGTGCATTATTGAATTATCAAGGATATATCGCAATATCAGATTTCAAATAGCGGTATTACCAGAGTAGCGTAATTCTTAGTTAGGCACTGCCAAGTTAACTGTACCTGGGCGATAATAGCAGAATGAAAATTCAGTAACCCTATACAAGCGCCAGCGATTTGCATCAGAAATCATAGAACATGCCGTGTGGCCTTATCATCAATTTAACTTAAGTCATTGTAATATAAAAAATCTATTGACTGAAAAGAGGATCGATGTAACGCATGAGTCGATTCGACAATGGAGAATCAAGTTTGGCTTCAAGGATACTAGGAAGCTGAGGCGTCAACATCAGAGGTATGGAGATAGCTTCTTCCTTGACGAGTATTCGCGAGAATTCAAGGCTACGAGAGTTAACTTGGCAATACCGTCTTGACTGCCAAGGTTTCCATTTACTAATGAATTCAGATGTGCCAAACCACCATTGGGAAATTTCCCAGAACCCCTCATTCTTACGCTTGTCCCAAGTGATCCAGGTGACGCCGCCATGGCGTAATCTGACTGGCAGCCTTGCGTCAGATTGAGGAAAGTAGATCTTTTGATTTAGATATTCGATTCCACCACACATGAAAGAATTATAGCTGACGACTCATTTTGGCTGCATGCCATCTAATTGCTGCAATTGAAACTGTTTCGAGTCAGTGGTAGTGATGGTGTTGCCAAGTTAAATGAATTTGCATAAAAACTAGTCAATACTCGAATTTTAATTTATTGAATGCTCACTTAATGTCCTTGCTTAATGCGACAGAACCCCCAATGGGCTATATACAAAACAGTGATAAGTAAATGATAAATTCTTAGTTCAAAGAACAAAAAAATTAGAGTAAAGTTCCACTAATAGCTCTAAGTGCTATATCGAGTATCGGATGTGGATCAATAAATGTCGTGATACACGATGGTAAGGTTGAGCATATAGAGTGTCGTAAGAAAACTCGTTCAGATCAGAACAAACTTAAACGTGAAGCGCTAGAATCATGGCCAGTCTTGAAACCTTTGTGCCTCACTAGGTAGTAGCAAGTTAAATTCGGACAAATAAAAATAACGCCGGCTCCACACAAGGAGGCGAAAATGTAAAAACAAAATCAGTAATCTAGCCGGATTGCCGGAGGACACACATAGGAAAATACAGTGAAGTTTCTTTCGTATCTTTTACATGCTGCATTTTTTAGCGCAATAATTTTTTATCCATCATTGGCATCTCCGGATAATTCAGAAATGCTAGCAACTCATTCAACACAAACGGTTTTTTTAAAATTCGAACAGGCGATCGTAGCTGACTCAGTCAAATCGGCATTCAAGTTCAAGGAGCAAGCACCAGCACAACCTGAGGCACTACAGCTAGCAACGCAACCCGAGGTCACGAAAGCTCATGCGCCGAAAAAAATGACCTATTTCCAACGTGCTCGCAGTTACAGTACGCACCCCGAATCAGATCCGCCACAGTACGTACGCAATCTAGCCAAAACCGGAATTGATGCCTTCAAAGACCTTGACTGGCTCGATGTCGGCCTTGACCACCGGATGCGGTATGAGTTGCGCGATGGCGATATACGGCGCAGCAAACTGATAACTGATAACAATTTCCTGTTACGTACACGCGCCTATGTCGGTATCAGAAACATTACCGACCCTTTCCGTTTTGCTGTCGAATTTGAAGACGCACGCGCCTATAACAGCGATTTCCCAAGGGATAACCGTGACTGGAATGCATTTGAACTGATTCAAACCTATGGAGAGTTGTATTTCAAGGACGCCTTGGGGCAGGATGACCTAGGCAATCATCGCCCGATCAGAATACGCGGCGGCCGTATGGCTTGGGAAGCAGTGGATCGCCGTATGCTGGGTAGCAACCAGTGGCGCAACACCACCAACAATTTCGAAGGATTTCGCGTCACGTTCGGACAAGAAGTCAACGATTGGGAATTCGATGCCTGGGGGATGCAACCGATTATCCGTGATATCAATGAGTTTGATGGCCGCAACAAAAGTCAATGGTTTTATGGTGCGCTAGGACATTGGCGAAAATGGTCAGACGTGATTACGCTACAACCTTATTTTATGGGCCTGAAGCAGAATGGGCGAGATGGCCGCCAAGACGAACGTGATATTTATTCTCCCGGCATACGCGCTTTCGGTGTATTGCCTAGCACCAACATCGATTTTGATCTGGGCGCTATCTATCAGTTTGGGCGCGACAACGACCAGACAAAATCCGCCTGGGCTTATCTGGTCGAGCTTGGTTATACCTTTTGGCACGACTGGAAGCCGCGATTGAGCGCTTTTTATGGCTTCGTCAGCGGCGACAGCAATCCAAATGATAATGTGAACAATCGTTTCGAGAGGTTCTTCGGCTTTGCTCGCCCATGGTCGCCCGATGACAATCTTATTATGGAAAATATCAAAGCGCCCAAGCTGGTGTTCGAGCTCTCTCCGCACAAGGATGTTTCGATAGACGGCGGATACAGTTGGTTCTGGCTCGCCAGTGACACCGACCGCTTCAATAATCTTTTGAGCGTTTCTACTCCAACCACTCTCAACCGTGATCCGAGAGGACAGAGTGGTGATTTTTTGGGGCAATCGATCAATGCCCGCATCAGATACAAACTGACATCACACATTGATACCACTGTCGGATATTCACGCTGGATGAATGGCGTGTTCGTAAAAAAATAGGCAACTAGTCACGCTTGGAGAATCCAACGACCACAGCGATTTTTTCTACTTCGAAGTGTCACTCAGAGCATTTAAATAATTCAAACCCAATACAACCGAGGAGAACAACAGGAATACGAGCATATTATAAATATAACGGTGCTGCCAAGTAAACTGTACCTGCGCGATGATAGCAGAATGAATAATTCAGCGACCCTATACAAACGCAATTGATTCCCATCTTACTTCATTCAGTACGCAGTGTGGCTCTATCATCGATTTAACTTAAGCCATCGTGATATAGAAGATCAATTACGTGCGGAATACTAATTTATGCACAAAATGATACTTTCAGTCTAACTGCCGGCGCTTTTTTATTGAAAATACTTTGAATTTGGGTCTAAAAAATATTTTCATGAGAATCTTTGGCATCGCTCCGATCTAAAACTTAAAAATACAATGATCAGTATGTATCACTGTAAGTCCATGAAAATAATGACTCCCTGACCAGGGCTCTAACCTTGGACAAACGGATTAACAGTCCAAGCATTTAAACATTCATATCTATTCTTTTCTATTCATAAAACACACTATTCGGAACCCTTAGATTTTGTGCGTTTTCATCCTGATAGGCTGGCCTTATTCGGTGCTTTCTACGGCTGCAACAAAAGGCGTTTTTTTCTCACTTGACAAGGATATTAATGAACACAACATAGAACAGGTGGAAGAACAATTTGAAGCATGGCTTAGTACGGCAACACCAGAAGAAAAACAAATGGAAAGTAATCCGTATAATAGGTTATTGGAATGCTTATGTATTAGGTAAAAAATTCAGAAGACTGTTTTAGTAATACATCAAATAATATTTTTAACTTTTAAAATCGGCTTCCAGCCGGTTTTTTATTAATATGATAGTCTGTGGAAATAGTTTTTTAAGGGTAGGGGATGATTATGTTTTCGTGGTTTGATGATCCATTTTTTATTATTTGTGCTATGGCATTAGCCATACTCATTTTTTTTGTTTATGTTGCTTATTTGATATGCCAGCGGAGAAAATTTGATAGATTTCAAAAACGCTTGGTATTAAAATTCCTGCAATCGGCACATTTCAATCTAGATGATGCCTGTCGCCCAAGGCGTTTGATCGACCGTATCAAATTTAGTATGCCCGACTCAAAGTTATCTGCTGGTAGTATTTCTGTTGACAATAGAAGCATTAGAGGTCCTAGTGATGCAGCTTTTAATTTGCACGATGAATTACAAAAAGAAATAGATCAACTTAAAATTGGTAAGATTATATTCAATCCTCCTAATAATATGAAAGTTGGGGTTAAGGAAAGAATTGAAGTAAGAGTAACTCAAGACATAGAAGTAGAATTAAATAAAGCTTTGAGAGGGCGTGGGATACCACAAATTGAAAAGATTAG
>JAJFJG010000054.1 GCA_021774265.1 Nitrosomonas sp. | reverse complement strand
GCTGCATCCGTTTATTCTTGCGGATTTGTCAGATGCAGCCACAATTACTTGACATAGGAGCTTCAACGCATCAATGGAGAGCTTCTTCGGTTCGATAAAAACTGAAAACTTGCATCATTATCAATTTAAAACAAGAAACAGTCCTAAGCAGGTTGTCTTTGATTATATCGAAGTGTTTTATAATCGCGTTAGGCGACATGCAAAAATCGGCAATCAAATACCAGCTGATTTTGCTAAACAGTTCTATAATCAAAAACAAATCGCTGCATAATGCTAGCGACTTATCCGTCCACTAACGCGGACCTAGCTCACTTCAATGACCTAACGGCATTAGATAGCGTTAGGAGTCATGTGGGCTTAATTCTCCACATAGATTGAATAGAAAGAGTAATATTGTTTGAGAGTGTTGAGCCGCTCGGTGTCAGAACGATACGTTTGTCAAAATACCTTGAAGACTGCTCCAACAACGGAAAGGGTACTGCCGAGTTAGGTAAAATTGTATAAAAATTAGTCTAATCTGCATTAACTTGGTAATACCCTAGTTAAGAAATGATTCGTGTCAATTTTGTGTCAAATTGCGACTTTTATACCCTAACGATTTAACCTGGTTCGAAGGAGGCACAAGATGAAAGTTCTTAAACAATGGAAATGGATTTGGGTCGGCATATTTGCAGCATTTGTCTTAGGTTGCGCAACGCAGAGCCATATAGGCGCGCCCATCATCAATCCGGCAGAACGATTGGAGCTCAACGGGGTTTCCGTTTTACCACCTCAGGATGAAAACTGGGTGTTAGGGGGTAGCCCATTTTTTGATGATGTTGCAGTTTTTAAAAAGAAACTTTCTGATGCCTCTGGGATTCTGGAATTACACAGCTATCTAGCAGTGGTTAATCGGACTAGTCTTGAACGAGCGCTCACAAATTCGCAAGATCTCTTATCTTATGTCAACGCGAAATTGAAAGTAATGGAAATTCGCTTCCAGATGACAACTAATGCCGCTCTTGATGAAGCCAGAAGCAATGCCATGGGTACCGACTGTGTTCGGTACGATATTACGGGAAAGGAATTTAATAATCCCAATTTTCCAGAAATCATATTTAATATGAATGTTCATGGATTCGAGTGCCGCCATCCTTCTTCCCCAGAAGCTGTTATTGCGGCGTATTGTACGGAAAGATATCCTGAAGGCTATCAGTCCGTAAGTGCAGCACTTAAGAATGAATGCAGAGCTTTTCTAGATAATGTGCAATTTAATTGAGAATTGCTATTAGCGAGATTAGGTGTTTGTGGTTTTACTTAACCGGGTTTTTCGTCTCATCGAACCTTAAATCCCACTTTTTATGCTTTCTCTAAGCTTCTAGTACTTTTGTATGCTGATCTTCAATGTTTGACTCTAATCTAATATTCAGCAGGAGATGAACGATGAAAAATTCTAACCATTTTCTGATAAGATCAAACAGAGTGCTTATCCTAATCTGTTTTCTTATGGCAGCATGCGCATCATCTATGGATAACCCGCAGGGAATCTGGAGTCATCAGCCAAATTCCAATGCTTATGTAAGCCCTGAACAGCAAATCAAAATAACTTTTCCAGACAGTAAATGGCAACTTTACACTGAACAGGAAACAAGTCCTCAGGTTGTACGTAATATCTGGAAAAAACCGCAATATAACGGCGATTCTTATAATGTGGCTATCGCTTTAAACCCTGAGGATGATGTGATCATCATGCATCTTAAAATCATTCCTGCAAATCATCCGGTATTTAATGATCCATTTGAAAATATGATGATCCAAATGCTTAACGCGTATAAATTTGCAATAGAATCTGCGGACGGGAAAGTAGAAAATTTTAAGACTGAAATACTTCAGCGAAATAATAAAGAAATAGCGATAGGCGAATTAATCTACCAGGAGCAGAAAAATTTTGGAGCGTTTTTAGGACTATTAAAGGAAAATGATCGGCTCGTACTATTTGAATTTTATATTTTAAAAGAGCATCTTGCAGCAAGAGAAAATGAATTTTTGAAGATTATTGATTCTTATGAACGTTTTGACAGAACTAAGCTTGATCTGTTATCAAGCAACGCTAAACAACAGCCGGATTTGGAAAGCGCAGAAAGTTATGTGAATCGAGGTAATGCATTTGCTCAGCATCAGAACCAGTATAGTCAAGCACTTTCAGCTTTTAATGCCGCCATAGAAATTGATCCGGACTATGCGAAAGCATATATCAGCCGAGGATACTTATTCAAGCTCTACGGCCAGTATGCGCAAGCTATTACTGATTTCAGCACCGCATTGGTGCTACAGCCTCAGGCTGTTGTAGTGTTATTAAATCGTGGTGAAACCTACCTAAAAACCGGTCAGTATGACAAGGCTATTTTTGACTCCACTAGAGCAATTGAAATTAAACCTCACCATGCAGCCTATATAAATCGTGGATACGCATATGATGCTAAAGGCCTGTATGAACAAGCCCTTTCAGATTACAGTAAAGCGATTGAAATCTATCCTGAGTATGCCGAAGCTTATGTCAATCGAGGCATTACATATTCTAAAAGCGATCAGCATGAGTTGGGTTTCGCTGACTTTAACAAAGCGATTGAGATGGGTCATCAATCTATGATTGTTTATGGTGGCCGCGGAAATGCATATCACCTTACCGAACAATATGATCAGGCCCTTTCAGATTACAGCAAGGCGTTGGAATTATCGCCCAACGCCAATATCTATCAGAATAGGGGACAGGCTTATGTGGAAAAGAAAGAATATGATCTAGCAATTGAAGACTTTAACAAAGCAATAGAGATTAATTCAGGATTTGCCGAAAGCTACCTAGAAAGGGGGAATGCATATTTTTATAAAGGTCAATATGATCAAGCGATCTCAGATTACAGTAAGGCGATAGAGATAAAACCCGAATTTACTTTAGCCTTTAACAATCGCGGCTATGCATATACTAAAAGTGGTCAGTATGATCAGGCGATTTCTGACTATAATAAAGCGATAGCAACAGATCAAGCATCTGCATCTCCGTACGCCAGCCTAGCTTGGTTATTGGCCACTTGTCCTAATGAAAAATACCGAAATGGTGGCAAAGCGATAGAATTGGCTCAAAAAGCGATCAGAATTTCTCTACATCCCAATAACCTGGCGAGTCTTGCTGCAGGTTATGCGGAAATAGGTAAATTTAACGAGGCCATAGCAACTCAAAAAAAACTCATTGCTATACTGAAGCAAGAGGGAAAAACTGAAAACTTAAATGATTTTATGGAAAAACTAGATGCTTACATATCCCATAATCCGTGGCGGGAAGAAGTAAAATGAAATAATGAAGGGATTAGAAATCTTGAGGTTTTTCAGTTCGCCTATTTCATGGCATTTATAGGTACTGCTAAGTTAAGACAAAATAGATTGAATTTTCACCCTGACCCAGTATCTTGAGTACTGAACAATCAATGTGTTAAAAATTCTAGTGTTGACAAGTTTTTATATGAATTGACTTAACTTGGCAAGACCCATTAGGATGATATGGAAGCTGAATGGTATGGAACAAGTCGAACAAAGGGAATAAGAGAGAGAAAATCAATGGCAGTTGAACGCACAATATTAGCTGGTGGATGCTTTTGGGGAGTGCAGGATTTGATCCGAAAAATGCCCGGCATTAAATCCACACGAGTGGGTTACACCGGTGGTGATGTTAAAAACGCTACTTATCAAAACCATGGTTCTCATGCTGAAGGGATCGAAATATTTTTTGATAACGAAATAACCAGCTATCGAAAAATTCTCGAATATTTTTTTCAAATCCACGACCCGACAACTCCCAATCGGCAAGGTAACGATCGGGGAGTGTCTTACCGATCGGCGATCTATTATGTTTCGGATGAACAGCGCGATGAGGCAATTCGAACCATCAAAGATGTGGAAGCATCGCATCTCTGGCCAGGAAGGGTCGTTACCGAAATTAAACCCGTTGGTGATTTTTGGGAGGCTGAGCCGGAGCATCAAGATTATCTTGAGTGCTATCCTAATGGCTATACCTGCCACTATCCAAGAAAAGGCTGGGTTTTGCCGCAACGTTAATAAAAAAACGATGATTAATTTAAATCAGAGCCTAAACCAACGTATTACCTGCGAAATACTAATTTATGCATAAATTTATACTTTGCCTAGCTGCCGGTAATTTTTTATAAAAGATACTTTGAATTTGAGTCTGAATAAGCTTTTTATGAGAATTTTCGCCATTACATCTGCCTAAAAACTAAAAATACGATGCTCAGTGTGTATCACTGTCAATCTAAGTAAAAAACCTGCATCGCTATAAGCTTTTGAATATAAAGTTCTCTGACGAGGAATCGAACTTCGGACAAAAAGATTAACAGGTGTTTTAAACACTATTTTTATAGCTATTACACTCGTCATTGCTCGCCAACGCCAGTCAATAACCGTTATTTATGTCACCTTATTTATAAAACTGTAGTACAGAACAGTATTTATCTTTGAATAAAAAAATGCCTAATCAAAAAGCAGCAAATGATGTTATTCGAAATGAAATGCTATCCTTGAGAAATCATCACTAGGAATCGCATTGTCATGGTCTGTTTAATTTAGCGGATGCATCTTAAAGATAGCAATTCGCATACTAACTGTTTAGTGCAAAAATCTGATAACGGTAAATTATTATCGTTATCGTAAATTCTGCGCAAGCAATCCGGTATTGCCGCCTATGGCGGCAATATTGTTAGTGATTGTTTGTTCAACAGAAAAACGACGCAAATAATCCGGCCCACCTGATTTTGGGCCTGTACCAGAAAGCCCCATGCCGCCAAAAGGTTGCACTCCAACCACTGCACCGATGATGTTTCTGTTGATGTAAATGTTGCCTACTTTTACATGCTGCTGAATTCTCTGAATGGTTTTATTAATACGACTGTGTATACCCAGTGTTAATCCATAACCGGTTGCATTAACGCTATTAATAACACGGTCCAGATCATCCGTGTGATAACGAATAATATGTAATACAGGACCAAAAACCTCCTTCTGCAACTGACTCAAGTCTGTTATTTCGATCAAGCTGGGCGGAAAAAAACTACCATTACCAAGATCCTGGCTATATTGCATCTGATATAAAATGATGGCTTCTCGTTGCATTCTTGTACAATGTTGCGTCAATTGTTGTGCAGCATTAGCCGTGATAACTGGGCCGATATCCGTTGCGTATTCAGCAGGATTTCCAACGATTAACTGCTGCATAGCACCAATTAACAATTCAATAATCTTATCCGCTGTTTCCAGCGGTAAAAACAACACGCGCAAGGCAGAGCAACGCTGACCAGCACTGTTAAAAGCGGACTGAATAGCGTCTAGTACCAGTTGTTCCTTATGCGCCGAACTGTCCGCGATTAAAATATTCTGGCCACCTGTTTCAGCAATCAACGGTACTATGGTTTGATGTTCGGCTAACTGTTTATTAATCAATTGTGCAGTCTGTATTGAACCCGTGAAGGCTACACCAGAAATACGAGTATCCACCAACAACTGCTTGCCGATTTTAGAACCCTGACCTGGTAAAAATTGTAAAACTGATTTAGGTATACCTGCTTGATAAAAAATTAATGTGCAAGCCATGGCAGCAAGTGCTGTTCTCTCAGCCGGTTTGGCAATAACTGTATTACCGGCAGCCAGTGCCGCAGCAACCTGGCCGGCAAACATGGCAACCGGGAAATTCCATGGGCTGATACACAAAAAAACGCCTCTACCATAATACCTAAGATGATTATCTTCGCCTGTCGGGCCGGGTAATTTCATCGGCTGATTAAAAATCTCCAGCGCACAAACCGCATAATAACGACAAAAATCAATAGCTTCGCGTACTTCAGACAGTGCGTCTCTAATGGTTCTACCGCCTTCACGCACACACAACGATACCAATTCTGCTCGTTGTTGTTCCATTAAGTCAGCCGCTTTATTCAGGTAAGCTGCGCGTTTTTCAACCGGACTCAAACGCCAGTCATCAAAAGCCAATGTTGCACTCTGAACCGCACCGGCCACAGCATCTTCTTCACTAAAAACAACGCTACCAACCGTCTCTCGCTGATCATACGGTGCTGTTATGCGGTGTTTTTCACCCGTGTAAACTTTACCGTTTACTATCGGTGCAGCACGACAACTTTTATTGGTCAACTCATTCAAACGTTGCTGAAATTTCGCTCTTTGTTGATGGTCTGCAAGATTCAATCCGTGTGAGTTAACACGATTGTCTCCATATAAAAACGCGGGTAAAGGAAGCGACGAATGCTTTGTCTCTTGCCATGTTGTCCAGGTAGTGATTGGCTCCTGGATCACTTCATCAATCTGGACATGTGGATCTTCAACCTGATTGATAAATGAAGTATTCGCACCGTTCTCCAGCAAACGCCTGACAAGATAAGGCAACAGGTCTTCATAATTACCAACGGGCGCATAAATACGGCACGGAATGTGCCAAGGATGACGTTCAACAATTTCTTGATAAAGCTGTTCACCCATGCCGTGCAAGCGCTGAAATTCATAACCAGGATGCGCTACACCTAAATGATAGATCGCTGCAACAGTATGTGCATTATGTGTGGCAAATTGCGGATAAAAAGTTTCTGGCCGGCTAAGTAGCAACTGTGCGCACGCTAGATAAGATACATCCGTAGCAGATTTACGGGTAAACACTGGATAATTCAGCAAACCATTTTCCTGTGTATGCTTTATCTCACTATCCCAATAAGCACCTTTGACCAAACGCAGTGGAATTTTGCATTGCTTAGTTGTCGCTAATTCAGCCAGCCAATTGATCACGTGCAAAGCTCTTTTCTGATAAGCCTGAACAGCCATCCCAAAGCCCGGCCAAGCATGCATATCAGTATGTAAATATACCGCATTGAAAACATCCAGTGACATTTCCAACCGATCCGTTTCCTCGGCATCAATCGTCAGTGATATATTGCCAGCGCGGGCGCGCACTGCTAAATGCACCATTTTCTCAATCAATTCTGGCACTGCACGCTGATATTGCATTGGTTCGTAACGTGGACACAAAGCCGACAATTTGACAGAAATATTTGGGTTATCTAATAGCGCATCACAATGCGCCTCTGTTGCCAGTTGATCAATGGTTCGTTGATAGGCTTGAAAATAGCGCTCTGCATCTGCTGCTGTTATAGCCGCTTCACCCAACATATCAAAAGAGTAACGGTAAAGGGGATGCTGTCGGCTCTGAGTGATTGCGCGCTCTATCGTCTCAGCCATCACAAATCGTGAACCTAGCAAATGAATGGCTTGTTTGAGCGCGTTACGAATCAAAGGCTGCCCCAGACGCGCTAATAATTTTTCAACCAGACGCTGATATTGTGGTTCATGCAATGTAAACCTCTGTTCAAATTGACCCGAGAGTTGCAGTGCATCCGTAGCTAAATTAACCATAAAAGAATCGTTATGATGCAAATGTTTATGCCAGTCTGCAGCAGTTAATCTGTCCGCCAGGAAACGATCCTGTGTAGCTTGGTCAGGAATACGCAACAAAGCCTCAGCGAGGCTCATCAACACGATACCTTCTTCACTGTTGAGTTTATACTCGTGTAAAAAAGCCTCAGTTAAAGATTCTCTACCTTTATTCTTGCGCACTTGCGTCACCAGTTGATGCGCACATGCGTAAACATCATTTACTGGGTAGGCAGATAATCGTGTCAATAAGCTATTAACCAGAACCGTTTCGTCAGTTAAATAGGCCTGATTAATGGTTAAACGAGCGGTTTGTAGCACATCAGATTTCATGGTGTTCACCAATGTATTTTATTTAGGTAATTAGGTAACAATTATTTGACTTGATTGTGAAAGGTGCTGCCGAGTTAGATATTTCTGAGTGATAATAGCAGAATGAGTAAATCGGCGACCCTATACAAATTAAACGGGATTGATTTTCACCCGAAATCATACAACATGCAGTGTGGCTTTATCATCGATTTAACTTATGTCATCGTGGTATCTAAAACATGCCACAAACGAATTATTATTTTATTAGCAGAATAGACACTTACTTAAACTTTTAGCTCTTTTTTATTGAAGATAATTTGAATTTGGGTCTGAATAAGCTTTTCGCGAGAATTTTCAACATAGCTTCGGCCCAAAACCTAAAAGTACAATGATCAGTGTGTATCACTGAAAATTCATGAAAATAATGATTCCCTAACTAGGGATCGAACCTGGCACAAATGGATTGACAGTTGTTTTTAAGCTGGGTTCGATTTAGCGGACGGATAAGTCGCTAACATTACGCAGAAATTTGTTTTTGATTATAGAACTGTTTAGCAAAATCAGCTGGTATTTGATTGCCGATTTTTGCATGTCGCCTAACACGATTATAAAACACTTCGATATAATCAAAGACGACCTGCTTAGCACTGTTTCTTGTTTTAAAGTGATAATGGTGCAAGCTTTTAGTTTTTATCGAGCCGAAGAAGCCCTCCATTGGCGCGTTGACGCTCCTAATTCAAGTAATTGTGGCCGCATCTGACAAATCTGCAAGAGTAAGCGGATACAGTTCACGAGTTATTGTCAAATCTGGTGTTTGAGCATAAATCAAGCAGCGGCCTGTTTGTCTGATATTATTTCAACACCGTCTTTAAACTGAACACCTTTGATAACCTTACTCAGGAAATCAAAGCCTCTTAATTTTTTCCATTTTCC
>JAJFJG010000053.1 GCA_021774265.1 Nitrosomonas sp. | reverse complement strand
ATAAGCAAATGTACGCTGGAACCAAATCCAGAATATCGCTACTAGTAACATGGTACCCATGCCCAGCTTGTAAAACTTTGAGTCATACCACAGAGACATGTCGTAGTCTCTTGCGCCTGTTGCGCTGCTTGCTCCCATTGTAGTTGCCATGATTTCACCTCTTTTATTTTGGTTAAAATTACAAGGCACCAATAGAATTAAAATAAAATATCGTTTATTGGCCCTTTGTCACGTATTTTAGAATAGCTTATTCCAACCTACTTACCAATGAGTGGATCCACTCATTTTTATTAGTTTTTATTGAGAAAAACTTAATTTTAAATTCTTTTAAAATGCTAAAAATACTATTTCTTTTGAATAGATGAACTTGATGTTGTGTCACCTGAAGGGGAGCTGTCTGATTTTTGTGTCTTCAGTTGTAGTGCAAATTTGATTAGGCTGTTAGGTCCACTAAGATCGAGTTTTCTTGATATATTGACCCGGTGATTTTCTACTGTTTTTTTACTTACAAATAATTTCTGGGCGATTTGTGGTGTAGTGCGCCCTTCAGATATTTCATTAAGTACTTTATGTTCTGTTTTGGTGAGACTTGATAGATTCTTGGACGTCGCATCAGCCAATTCATTGTTTTCAAGTCGGCGCTCATTTAATCTTGATAATTTCTCTAACCGAGTCCTTACACTATTAATCAACTCTTCTTTGGTGAACGGCTTGGTAATATAGTCATCGGCCCCCATGTTCATAGCGGCGCGGGCATCGGAACGGGTCGATTTTGCAGTAAGAAATATAAATGCGCTTCGCTTTAACTGCGGCAACTGCTTTACTCGGCCAAACATTTCAAAACCGTCGATTCCAGGGAGCATGATATCGGAAATGATAATGTCTGGAGTAAACTCCTCGGCCAGTTTTATTCCTTCCTCACCAGTAGAAGCACTCATTACACGAAAGCCGTAATGCTCAATAATTTCAGATATATTTTTACAAAGCGCTTTTTCATCTTCAATAACAAGAATCAATGCATTGCTCATAATTTCTACTTATATATGCAACTTAATAGTTATCGTACAACCGTTACCGATTTTACTTTCAAAATCGATATCTCCGCCATGTAAAACAATTAGTTTTTTAGCAATCATTAGCCCAAGCCCACTTCCAGGGAAGGCCTTGGCATTTGAAGCTCTGAAGAACGATTGGAACAGGAATGGTTGATCTTTTTTTGGAATACCAATGCCGTAATCCTTTATCATTATAAAATACGTATTACCATGATCTCTAACCGTAAGCTCAGGTGGCTTCTGGCCTGCAGAATATTTGAACGCATTTGACACGACATTTCGTAATATATTACGCAATAGAATCTCATCAACACTGATAATCTGGTCAGGTGTGTCAAAATGGTATTTCAGTTTTCTATGTTGCCCACTATTTTCAGAGTTAGACTTAACAAATTCATCCATAAATCTTTTGAGCGAAACTTTCTTCTTAAATAATTCTATTTTGCCTTCATCAATCCGTCCGATATCCAGAATATTATCCATCAATTCTGTTATGCGAATTATTTCTTCCGTCATGATGGATTTGTGTTTGTGAAAAAACTTTACGAAAGTAGCGTCTTGTTTATCTGCTTCTATTTTTAGACCCAGCAAATCAATGCTTGAACGGATAGTAGCAAGTGGTGTGCGGAACTGGTGCGAGGCCAGATTGACAAATTGAGTTTTAAAGCGATTAAGTTCTTGTTCTCTGTTCATGGCTTTTTGGAGCCGATGTTCCGCCAATTTTATCAGTGTAATATCATTTTCAACTGCGACATAATTGACCAATTCTCCAGCACTGTCATTTACCGCAGCGATATCAAGATATAACCAGATCTTGGCGCCACTTTTTGTATAATTAAGGATTTCTCCTGAAAATGTTCCCGTGTCTTGCAACGAACGGGTGATTTCTTGGGTTGTTTCGGAAGAAGTTTCTGGGCCTTGTAGAAAAGCCCCCGGATCTATCCCTATAATCTCTTCGGAGGTATAACCCAGGATTCTTTCAAAGCTATTATTGATCCATACAACTTTTTTTTCGGGATCGGTAATCATTACGATGCCGTTGGTCTTTTCAGCAACAATGGCCATCCGCTTTAATTCCAATTCATTCTGTTTTCTTGTGGTGATGTCTCTACAAATACAAATGATACCGCCGTCAGCAAAACGTGTGAATGTGATCTCCAGAAGAACCATTACACCATTTTTTTTCTTTCCAAGTATTTCGCCGCCCCAAGAACCTTTCTTCTCTAAAATTGGCAAAATATCATTGTTAATTCTTTCAATTTCATGGTCAGGGTAAAAGGCATTCAAGGTTTCACCTGTTATTTCTCGTGGAGCTTTGTACCCAAGAATGGCCGCATAAGAAGCGTTTAAGTAATAATAACGGCCTGTTTTGTCAAGCAAAGCAATCCCATCCATAGCGCATTCAATTGCCTGATATTGCTTAAAGCTAGTTTCCTTGGTTTCTTTCAGTTCAGTGATATCTATGCCGTACCCGACTAGGAACTCCACCTCATCGTTCGCGTCTAGAAACGGATGCAGGTTACGTATATAAGCTCTTTCTATACCATCAGAGCCAGGAAATATTTCTTCAAAAATTACTGCTTTATTACTGGCCAAGCACTCTTTCATTACTTCATTTCTCCGTGATCCAACAGCAGAAGCCCAGTTACCGTTGTCACCATGTGTATCTTGTTCTGTCCTAATAACCACACCACGTCGTTCTTTGCTTTTAATGGCTGCGTGGTTTGCAAAAATATATTGGCCATCTTTGTTTAGCACGACTAATTCGGTAGGCAACCTATCAAGAATATAATTGTAAAAAAACTGCGCTTTCTTCTTGCCTTCTTCCACTTGTTTTCTCAATGAGATGTTTTGCAAAATGCCATACAGGCCAATTATTTCTCCATCGTCTTCAAGTATTGGATAGATTGTTGTTGCTTGCCATTTGAGCCTGCCATCATTCATCACAATCATAAATTCTTCGGTGCATTCTGCTTTTGTTGATATGACGTGATCAATGAAGCCGAGTATTCTTTCTTTTTGTAATGCGCTATAAAGACTAGTTTTTTTAAGCAAAGTTGAACAATCGAATGTTTTATCTAATTCATAAAAATCATAAAGATATTCTGACCAAGTCATAACATTTGTCTTAAGCATGTAATACCAGTCGCCAACTTCTGCAGTTTTACTCAGAAGGCGGAGCCGCTTTTGGTGGGATTCCAACGAATCGAATGTTGTGAAGTTGAAATTAGACTCTAAAATCATGATGGGTTGACTATCAAGTTTGTAGTAGCTAGGTTTTCTTGGGTAAAACACATCAAGTGTTGGAATGATGAAAATGCTTCTTTCTCAGTCAAAATTTTGCGATAGTCAATTATCGCTGGTATCGACTTGGGTTAAAAAATTAAACGAAGCGGCTTACTACCCAAATATTTGAAAATTAGAACAGAGCTGGTGCATCAGCAATCAATTTTCTGTGCAAGTGCAGGTAAATTACAATATTTCCCAGTCTTCTATATCCCCTATAACCATATCAAACAATGGATTAGGCTCTATATCATTATGGTTTTTTAATTTTCTATATAAACCTTGATCTCTGGCTTGTAATTTTTTTAATAAATGCTCGAACTCATAATGTAATTGCCCTTTTGTGACAGGGATTTTATCTTTAAAGACCATATCAACAATCTTATTTCTGTTGAAGTTATAATCTCTGCTATCGGCCTCTTCAGCGACGGATCCTAAGTAACAGGCAATGGCAGCAGTTTGATTGTTCGTTTTTTTAAACCGTAATAATTGTGGATGATTCTTATATCCCTTGGTATTACCAAGAAGAACACTTTGAGCAAGTAAACCTTCTCTCCAAAGAGCAACTAAACCTTTGGGATCTAAATATTTGGGATGTATTGACCACAGCCTCATGCCATATCACCCTTATTATTTAATTGTGTTCAACGAATATGAGACTATCAGTATCAAAGCCAAGCACTTTAGATTCCTTAATAAATTTCTCTTTCAGTTCTTTGCTGACTGTCGGCACTCTCGATAAAAGCCACAGATAAGAAGTATTGTAACCAGACACAAAAGCATATTGATAATTTTTATTATCTAGACCAAATACAATATATGACCCATAAAATGGTCCGAAAAATGAAACTTTCAAATATCCTTCATCACGTGTATTAACAAAATAAGCTTTCCCTTCCGCTTCTTTCCACTTATCCTCCGTAACTGAGAGTCCCCGGTTTATAACCCTAATGCCACCGTCACTTCGCAGTTCATATTCAGCAGTTACATTACTTAACCCTCGCTCAAAGGAATGATCCAGCCGTGCAACTTCATACCATTTGCCAAGATATTTGGTTTCATCAAAATCTTTGACAGGAACTACGCCTTCTGGCATTCCCTTACAGCTGATTAAAGTCAAAGATATAAAAAGTAATAAAAATAAGCGCATTGATTTTCACTTTACCCATTGGCAGGAGAAGAAAATAGAACAACACATGCAGAATAGGCCTTAATCTAGCTAACTTAGGCAAATCAGTTTTCGATGCAAAGTCCTGGCACAAATTAAAGTGCAATTCAGCAGCTCCGTCGTATTAACTGAAATTCTTAAAACTTGACCGAAATAAGTGATATTGTGAACAATAGCTAATTAACATATCATATATCTTGAATGGTAAAAGAATATTGCGACAGAATCCTATTGTTATTCTCTGTTTGAGGCTAAAGAATAACAGACAACCCATTTGATTAGTGATAAACGATGAATTTTCAAATACCTAATTTTAGTCTTGCACTCATAAACCTCGTGATAAGCTTTTCGATAAACCTTGGGGCGTATAATATTGTGCTAGCAAAAGATTTAATTATTGATGACCGAGCCAGTGGCAATAAAAGTTCTAACCTCGGCACACAATGGCGACTGGTGACTGATCAGGTCATGGGCGGCGTTTCCAGTGGCGATCTAACGCTGGATAGCTATAAAGACAAAAACTGTCTACGCATGCGCGGTGATGTTTCTACCGACAACAACGGCGGTTTTGTACAAATAGCACTGGACTTAAATAAAGATAAACCGTTCGACGCGTCAGCCTATATCGGTGTTGAGCTCAGTGTTTTTGGTAACAACGAACGCTACAATGTCCATTTTCGCACGACTGATCTCTGGCTGCCGTGGCAATCATACCGCTTTAGCTTTTCAGCCACGCCTGAGTGGCAAACAATTCGTATTCCCTTTGCAAATCTTGAGGCCTACAGAACAACAACAAAATTTCATAAAGACAAGCTTAAACGCATAGGTCTGGTTGGTATTGGTAGAACCTTCAAAGCCGACCTGTGTGTGGGATCAATAAAATTTTATGCTCTGGAATAAAAAGGCACAGGCTACTAAGCTAAACATTTCTGAGTGACTATGGGAGTTTACCTAGCAATACTCGCGGCTTAATTGCTTATTCTGCAGCACCCATCTTTAGTGCCATTTTCCTTGACTTCTCCATATTTTCTTCAGACTGCTCTAAGTCAAGCCATCCCTGTAAGTTAGTGTAGGCAATATTTGACAGGGCTTGAATCCAATCTTCGTGTTCATTGAGGCAAGGAATATAATGAAACTCTTGGCCGCCTGCATGGATAAAGGTATCTTTACCCTCTATTGCAATCTCTTCAAGAGTTTCTAGACAATCTGAGACAAAACCAGGACAAACCACATCTACACGCGGGGTATTGTCTTCGCCCAATTGTTTTAATGTCGCTGAAGTATAGGGCGTAAGCCACTTTGCACGACCAAACCGAGATTGAAAACAAACTTGATATTGATCTGCGTTCAATGCTAATGCTTCCGCTAATAATCGACCTGTTTTTTGACAATAACAATGGTATGGGTCACCTTTGTCTAATGTGTAACGTGGCACACCATGAAAGCTCATAATAAGTTTGTTTGGCTTGCCATTAGCATTCCAATACTCATTAACATTCTTTGCTAATGCCGCAATATAATCTGGCTCATCGTGGTATTGTTTTACAGTGCGAATTGCTGGCATGTTTCGCATTTTTTTCAATTCAGCAAAAACACCATCCATAGCAGCAGCAGTGCTGCTGGAAGCGTATTGAGGAAACAAAGGGATCACCAGTATACGCTCGCAGCCTTGCTCTTTCATGCGTTTTAGTACTTCAGCAATTGAGGGGTTGCCAATATTCATGGCATATTCAACCACAACTGTTGACTGAGTGCGTTTCGCCAGAGAATCCAACAATAATTGTGTTTGACGCTCTGTATGAACTTTTAATGGCGAACCTTCTGACATCCAGATTTGCGCATACTTCTCTGCTGATTTTTTGGGTCTAAAAGTGAGTATGAATCCATACAAGATCGGCCACCATATCCATGGTGGTATTTCTATTACACGCGAGTTGCTAAGGAATTGTCTTAAATATGGCCTAAGGGCTTGTGCAGTCGGTGCATCGGGTGTACCCAAATTGACAAGTAACACACCTGTTTTGTTCTGGCTACCGTGTTGGTATGTGGGTTCTGGTAACATTGGTAATGTATATTAAGTAAATTGGGAAATTACTTTTTTAGTGCTTCAAGCTGTTTTTTTAACTCTTTAATTTCCTCGGCAGCGCGAACTTGCTCGGTAATCTCGTATTGCACACCTAGAAAATATAGTATGTTTCCGTGGGAATCAAATAGCGGGGTCATATTTAAGTGGTTATAGAACAGCTCACCATTCTTTCGATAATTTCTGAGTGTCACTTCAACCGGTTTTTTATTTTTAATGGCTTCCCGTAATTGACTTACACCTTCTTGATCGTGTTCTGAGCCTTGTAGAAAACGACAATTTCTACCTATCGTTTCTTCTTGCGTATAACCCGTTATAGTTTCAAACGATTTGTTTGCGTAGACTAACGGCAAATCTTCTTGATCGGGGTCAGCCAGAGTCACGCCATTTACACAGGAATCAAGAATTTTTGCCAATACTGTCGGAATCAATCCGGGGTCTTTTTCAGCGATAAAATCCATTATTTTTTCTCCAAGTTAATCTACTACCAGCAATAAATGAAATGATAAAAGCCTCTAAGATTCTTAAAGTTTGTCACGCAGGATCAGAATGTTCAGCCTCAATTAATTTCTTAATGTTTTTTACCGTTCTATCGGTGCCATCCTGAATAGCAATTCGAATCAGCTTCTCAAATGGCTTCATATGCAAATCTAGATCAAGCATTTCAAAGACAAATGTTATCCGACTATCTTCTTCATTAACGGACTCGATGACATAATCACATCGATAAGGATCAGATGTTCCTTCAAAGCAAATACGCTTACCAATGTCAAAAACATTGACTTTAAATTTTGATTCAGAACGATTACCCTGATCAACTCGAACCTGACGGCATAATGTATTTTGTCTAACTGGGCCATCAGTCAAGTTTTCCAACTCACGCACTTCTGGCGACCATCTGGGATAATTTGTAAGTAAGTCAGTACCGATAAAGTGAAAAAGTTTGTCGCTCGGGCTTTTAATTAACGCGCTAGCCTTACCAACAACAGGTGTTTTCTTGAACAAACCAAGCATTATCATATCTCCTGCATAAATTTTACTATACCCTAAACAAAGTATGTATCTATTCCCACTAAAAGTAAATCATATTGTAGAGAGACAAATACAAAAGGATATTTCGTGTCAATTATGAATGGAAGTTAGTTCAAAACTCGGAAAACACGTAACTTAATTGCCAAACATTCAAGCTACGATATGAACAACAAAGTAGCTACTAAACATTTTATTCGAAAAATAAGGAGAAGAGTCAAGCCTGTTTATTAATTATATTAATTGCTTTTGGATAGAGTATGGGAACAATCTATCGCTCTATTTGTCATTAGTGAACAGATTCCATCCTTTATGACTGCCTGGCCTTTTTTCAAAAGCCACAACGCGAAATATTGGATCATTTGGGAGAATCACTTTAGACGACTCGGGAAGCACTTGTCTGTGTTACACGCCTCTTGAAAAAGGCCTGCCATTCCTGGCTAAGCATGCCTAGCGGTCAAACCACTTCCCGAGTCACTGACCCCGCCAACAAAAAGTAGCTGGTGTACTAGTCATATAGATCCATGTCACATCGGTATAAAAAACGCAATGCTTGCATAACCAACTCAGGAAACTCTATCGTCGGTGCTTCAGGCACAAATTTGACCCAACGAAGGAATGCTCTTCTACCTTCTTCTGCCGTCAAAGTCCGCGCTGGACAAATAACCCTTTGTGATGGATCATGACGCATCATTTCAACATGTGCATTTATAAATGAAGTAACAACTTCACCACATGATCTACGTGCACGTTCATTAGGTGATTCACACAGTTTAATAAATTTTTTACCTAAATGGATATTTTTCACTTCCATCTTTGGCTCTACCTGCTCTGATTCCATCTGTTCTAGTTCTAGCTTTATTTCTCCTGGTTTAAGCACCCGTTCAGCAAATGATGTAGCAGTTAACATCAACAGTATCAGAGGAAATAACAAAACAATATATTTCAGCCGTTTACACATAATATACTCAGGGCTTGCTTAAACTGGGGATTACCAGGTTACCTTAAAAAAACTATTTTGAAAAATAAACATCACAATAGAAGTAGTTGAATCAACGTCAAAAGAGAACCGGCGCCAATTAATTGGCGCAATCAATGCACGTTGTATTAGATCTGACGGCAAGCTTTTTCTGCCCAACTCACTATAAAACCTAAATTCCTCAGTTGACCTCCCGCATAAATACCCAATTACTTTATCCGGGTTTCAAGCAACTTGAGAAATAATAAAAGTATAAGTCTGTTTATTAATTAGTCGCCCCTGAAAAAGTCTGGTCAGAAGATATAGTGTTTTTTTACCATTTATGGTCGAAATCATTACGCAAAATATGTGTGTTGTTCCTCGCTATCAGTGTGTTGAGTAATACTCAGGATCGACTAGTTACTCTTCGGGTCGAGCTTCTCCACTTCCACTTTTCGCTCAGCATCTACCAAAGTAAAATCAGCCAAATTTGTATAGGTGATTGTGGGTACTGCCAGGTGAACTGCAACTGCAATTATTTACTAAACTTGAATTTGAAAAAGACATCCATCACAACAAGCCTTTAAATATTAGTTCTCTGGTCAGAACTCAAACCTAAGATAAATGAACCTAAAAATTAATAGACTCAGTAGGATTGAGACCGAAGAGACGGGTGATGTTGGAACTGGTACGGGGTGTGCTGATAATTTTCTTGGTGTACATGGCGTTTCATTTCTAAGTGTCGTTTAGAGAAGGAAATGGGGCTGGAATTTACAGACAAAACGGCATTGGTAGCGAGTGCTGCAAGCGGAATCGGACGAGTAGCACCAGAAATATTTTTGAAACAAAATACTGTTGTTGGAATAAACCATGCTATTCAATGATTCTAAGAAAAATCCCTTACAGGGATTTTTGGCTGAGAGAAAAAAGCGCTACTTGTATTCACGGCTTCAATCACTCGATAGAATCGGCAGTGGGTAACATTTTAAAAGCACCAGGATAGTCCTGCTCCGGTGAATATATCGTCAGCATTACGGTTGAGACCAGAGCCGACACGAGCATCTAACTGAAGATGGTGTGTCAGTTGATATACTAAACCTGTTTGCAAAGAATGTAGGTTGCAGTTACGCGCTTGAACAAGGTAAAAAACCAAAATATTCCATAAACCCTGACAACGAATTTCCCAAGTTCACATCGAGTCCGAGTTATAAAGAGAATTGCGCAAAGTGTTTATTCAGAGAACCAGCACCACCGACATTGACATTGACATTCCCAAAAAATGAGAACCGTTCATTTAGCACATATGACAAAATTGTCTGTAATTCAGGGTCAACATGATTGGAAGAGAGTTTTTTGCTTCCCGTTGGTATAAAAAGTCGTCCTGCGATACTGAATTGGGGTATCCATCCTTGTTGCTGAGAAACCTGAGTTTTGAATCCTAAGGCAAAGTCTTTAAGTCCGTAGTTTTTTGTTCCACTGTTAATAAAAGTCAGAGTCGGCCACTCTAGTCGCATCTCAAATGTGTCGGTCAGTCCAATTCGAATAAGCGCTTCAGGGAAGGTATGTGTCGTAGCGTTAGAACGCTCGTCATCAAAAGAAAAAGTATAACCTGTTTCGAATTGAACACGGTATTTGGGAATGGTTACAGCACCCAGACTGAACGTCGGGCGATCCGTTGCAATCGGTTGAGAAAAAGGCGAGACTTGATCGAACATCCATGAAGATAAAATTTTATCTTCTTTATTAGTCTCTTGTGTGTATCCAGGTGTACTCCATCCTAGCAGAATTAATAGAATAAACATTATAAAAAAGTTACTTATTGGTTCGACAAAATGTCTACGCATGACATAAAATGCTGCTATGGGGCGCTGCAGAATACGGAAAATAAAGCATGTTAAGCGTGTCTCACAACAGGTACCAGCGGTATTCATCAACCTCGAAGAAAGAACAACGTAGTCATGATCAAACCGATGACAACAATACCGGTACGCAGTATAGACGCAGGTAACCGCCGCGCAAGCCGCGCACCAAAATAACCTCCTGTCGTGGCTGCAACCATCATTGTCAATATGGGGCCAAGCCACGACACCGCCCCAGGCGTAGATAGCAACGGCTATGGCGGTCAGTAATGCTGAAACTACGTTCTTCATGCCGTTTATTGCATTCAGGTTAGTTTGGCCAAGCAAGCCAAACAGCGCCAGCAACAGGATGCCGAGACCACCGTTAAAGTAACCACCATAGATGGAGACTGCCAGCATACCCGCAGCAGACTTCCCCATCGAGGCGTGGCCGGTTTTGCTGTCCTTGACTTTACGTCGAGCCCACGGCAAAGAGTATCGCCGCAAACAGCAATAACCAGGGCACGAACCTACTGAATATTCGGTCATCGGTAACAAGCAACAGGGCGGCACCAATTGCACTTCCGATCAGACACAGAGCAATCAGTGTCCGTACCGACAAGCCGGGCGGCGCCTCCAAATCTTTACGGAACCCTAAAGCTCCAGAGATATAGCCGGGTAGCAAGGCAACAGTGCCGGGAGCGTCAAAAAACTGCCACCTCCAGCGACAGCATTCAATACACCAGCAATAAAGGCAGCGGCGAACAATAGAATGACATTGAATGGATCGTTCAGCATTAAACGTTAATATTCGAAAGAGGTATCGAGAAAAACAAAAAATCGCAAGTAAGCTTGTGCAGCAGCTTACAAACAACTATATGTAGTATTTGTTTTGGATGAATGTTTATTCAAAGAATTCTTTTTTTAAATTAGCGAAACAACCTAGTTTCACTAGATAAAGCAGAACGGATTGGATCTAAAATGCAATCTGCATAATAGATATCATAGATATTTTTTGAGAGTCAACAAAAAAACGCACCGAAGTGGATTTTAAAGATTATGATTTAAAATGACGACCAAGTTTATTTCAACCCTATTTAAGGAATCAGCAGGCCTTTAATCCTGTCTGATTCATCGAATGTTTGATCAATTACTTTGTTTTGCAGCCTTTTTTTTATGATAAGCAGCTTTATTCAAACTTTCTTGTGCAATTTTTTCGTATTTGTTAATTTTATAAGCTACATGCTCTTCAATGTATTGTCCATGTTTACCGAAGAAACTACTGTACGGCTTTTGGTTGAGTGCTTCTTTTTGTTCTTCTATTTTAGCCTGCATTTCCTTAGCTTCATCTTCAAAATAATGCGCTAAAGCCTCATGATTAACAACATCCTGATTGGCAGCAAAGGAGCTCGCCTGCATAGTAATGACCATAAAAGCAAAAATTGATAAGATTGTAAAATATTTAGCTATTTTCATGTTAGTTGTTCCTTAGATTGATTTTTAGCTTGTGAAAAATTCACAGCTAGTAAATACCTGATGTAAATGTCTGACTTATATTCGGTTCAGGGCAATCGGTAAAAAACGCTTAAAAACAGAAACCAAGTGAAACGCTAATTCTATCACTTTAATTTCAAATGACAAAAAGCCAATCTCCTCAACCACTTAAATACCTTAAAAGTGATGGCGCAAGCCCACTGTCCAGGTATCTCGATCACGATCTTCTGAGCTATTTCTATCTTTTACATTAACACGTTGATAGCCCCCAAAAAGATTGGATCGCTTGCTTAGATCATACAACATACCCACGGTGAAGCTCTCTGCTTTTCGTTTTTCTCGAAAACTTGTGCCATTCGCATCAGTCATACCACCTTGCACGACTAAAGTTGCATTACCTATTTTATATTGGCCTCCAGCATACCATGCAGAACCGTTAGCACCTGCATTCATTGCGGAATTACACTGCCTGGAAGCCGAACTAATAGAGCCCAATGCAGCAGCATCAGAACAAGTTGCCGCACCCAATGCATTACTAACATATTCATACTGCCCCTGAAGCTGGAATTTTTTGTAAGCCCAAACACCACCGACACGTCCAACTTCTTCAGATTTCAGGTTAGCCGTAGTAACATTTTTCTGCGCCGCACTGACGTTGTCTCTAGAGTAACCGCCAAACACATCAAACTTGTGATCTTGATAAGCGAAAACATATTTACCCATGACTTGAAAATCCCATTCGCCATTAGCACCACCTGTATTACCTGAGTTGTTACCTGCCCCGCCTAAGTCTCCACCCAGGTTACCTTCAAGACGACCTGAGTCACCTGGCATTATCATGGCCGCAAAGGAGAAACCATTCATTGAAGCAGACTCAAAACGAATAACACTGTTAACTGCTGTGTATGGACCTGAACCAAGGCCATTTGCGTTTGCGATCATGGTGCCACCACTACCGGCAGCTTGTAATGTAGTGTAAACAAAAGGATCTATCGTCCAGCCACCAGCATAATCCGCAAATAATGAATGAACTCGACCAAATTTTAATTGCCCCCAAGTATCACTGGATAGTCCCACATAACGTTCTCGAGCAGCGCCTATGTTACCGCTCAAATTGAAGCCATAATCAACAACCGCAAATGCACTAATCCCATTACCCAAATTTTCAGAAACACTCAAACCCCAGGCCGAATAAAAAGTTGGGTCATCTATTGATGATTGGCTGGAAACACCCTCAACATCTATCACACTATATTCAGATTGAATGCGGCCACCGAATGTTACTTTTGTTCCATATACGGATGTGGTTATTGAGAACAGGGCTATACTGAATATTGCTGTAGAAATTAGTTTATTTTTCATAGTTAAATAATTCACCTTCGATGCATTGATTAAATTAAGGTTCTTCAGGAAACGTCTATAACTGCAAATATTACGGTTATTTATATTGGGTGTGCATTCACGCAAGTTGGATTTTAAAGCACTGAATAAACACGTTATTTCAATAATTTCAATTGAAATATTAGGCGCAAAACAACTCCTCTCGGTTAATTGAGAAATATTTAGCGATACTTGGTGGTGTGTTTTATAAAGGCTGTGGCTTTATCAACAACTAGCTATTACTTACGAGTTGCGCAGAGTTTATTGAGCAAAGTAATGGCGGCATACTGTTTTACTTCACCACGCCCTTTTCCTGCCTGATCGTATACTCCGTTAATTTGCAAAGTATCCGCCTGCATGCTAGCCTGAACTGTGTAGGCATCGTAACCAAAGTTATTACCAAAATTTATCGCGTCCAATGGTATCGAGAACTCGACGCCATTACGTATATGCCGCGCACTAAATTTTGCCTGTAAATCTGACGCATTGAATGTGATGGGTTTAATGGCTGACTCTAAAAGCATATTGTTTTCTGATTCAATAGCGTCCTCATACATAAATACTTTATCGCCCATCTCCTTATCTATCGGCACAAGTAAAATATAAGGTTGACCATTCGTAACTCGTAACAGAAAATAATCACTATGTTCTCTGCCACGTTGTTCTCCTCGTGTCTTAACCTGAAATACCAAAAAATTATCTGGCGTAACATTCACTGTGACACGTAATATATCTTGTTCAGGCGTTAGTGACCTGTCCATGTAAGAGATCAATATACGTGGGTCATCGTAAACATTCATAGCTGAAACAGGAGAAAGACCAGTCAGCACAAAAATAACCAGTAGCGTTAGAACCCTGTTCATGACTTAAAGAATGCTTGATTTTCACGCAGCATTTTTTCAATGTCACGAGCATCTTCCAACGCATCAAATAACACTCTAATCCTACCCTCTGGGTCAATCAAGAAAGCCGTGCTACTGTGATCAACCTGGTAATTAAACTGATTTCCTGCATTCTTGGTGTAGAAAAGAGCTTCCGCGCCAAAAGCAGTCATAAAGCGTTCCAGATCTTTGTCTTCCAAACGCAAAAAAGATATATTGGGTCCAAAACTATTTGTATAACCGGACAAAACTGCATCGGTATCTCTGTCTGGGTCAACAGATACGAAAGTGCCATCTAACTGAATCTGTTCAGCAGCGGCAACTTGTACAAGCATAGAAAAATTTGCCAGTGACATTGGGCAAACATCCTTGCAGCTTGTAAACCCAAAGACAACCAGTTTCCATCGATCATTGTTATTCTGATTTTCATGCTTTAAGTTAGCCATTGTTTCATGTTGCAGAGGAACCGGTTGTTTCAGCACCACAGTAAGAGCAAAAGCGTGGGCTTGTACAAATAGCATCAATATAAGAATAACAGCACTAAAATAACCACCATATACAATTTTATGTTTCATTCTATGCACACCTTTTCATCAATTAATTTGGATATTTCTCGACTGCACCCAACCGACCAGAACATTCGGTCAGCAGAGAACAATCGAAACGAATGAAACTAGCGAATACCGCCTGCAGCATGTAAGCCGTGAGGCATCACGAGACCGTCGTTAGGACCAAACACTTTTACAACGGTGTCTGTCAACGTATCGATTTTGATCACATAACCTGAAACCCAACTTGCTAACATTAAGTATCGGCTATCTGGCGTTGGACTAAGAGTATGTGCAACGGCATACCCTTGAGGAAATTCTTCGCCCGGTTTGAATCGCTTGATAAAACGTGGATTGAAGCGATCACTGATATCAAAAACTGAAAGGTAGCCATCTTCACCAAATGTATGGTCAATTGTATCTTCCTCTGCGATATAGAGCTTATCGCCAATGACAGCAAGATCGGATGCAGAGCGAAAAACACCATGTCCATTGACATTGTTAGTATGACTAATGATTTTAGTTGCCGTGCCTTCCCAAGCATCAATCAGCCACACGCTTGGTGGGATAATTTTCTGAGTTTCAGGTGGCGTCAACGAAGTTTTGTCAAATTGCATAGAAGCAGTCAGTGCATATCGTTCGTCCAACCAGGACACATAATGAGTAAAAGCTGCGTGCCGTCTTTCATTACCCAACTTAATCTGATCCACAGGTTCCAATGCACCAGTTTGTCTGTTGGCTTTATAACGATCGATCACGCTATTATCGAAGAAGTATCCTGTTCCTAAGCCAATGGTGCCCGATTTATTGAAGATAATACCGTGTGACTGCTCGGTATATCCCGGTATGCTAATCGGATCTACAGCAGCAAATTCGTTAGTTTTACGATTGATGACACGCACTTTATCTGACGTCCAATCGGTAAAATAAACAAAATTTGAATGCGGCAGGATAGTTGGTCCATGTACTTGAGTTGCCTGTGCCAATATCCAACTTGGAACTGCTTGATTATCGTTGATTGCTTCAACGAAAGGTAGCTCAGCAGGTGTGCCTGGATAATCAACAGGTAACAAAGCTTCCATTTCAAGCTCTGCTGTTCCCAAGTTCCAATTAATATCATGCGCCTTTAAAGAAATAATGTACGCAGGATGTTCATCTGTATTATCGGTTGTGACATAGAATTTCTTCCCACCAGGCAGCACCATCGTGTGCTGCAATGGAAGATCGCCAGGCCAACCATTGATACTTTGCGGGTCAACGGTGACAAGCTTGTCTTTCTTATAGTTGAATAGATATATCATGCGCGTGTGGTAATCAATAGCAGTTACTACAGGTCGCAACTTCCCATTAAAAACATCTGGATGTTCAAAATCCGCGCTTACATAACTGACTGGCAATGCCACTAAGCTCATAATAGCGAGAATGACAAAAATTACTTTCTTCATATAAAAAAAATTCTCCATTTAAAATTAATAAAACTGCAGTGATTCGAAATCGCCATTTGATTGGCGTTCATTTAAAAAAACCCTCCATTTAAAGTTGGTGAAACTACAGTGATACGCAACGACCATTTGATTGGCGACTGGCATTATCGCGAAACTGCTTCGCATTTACTGTGAGAAAACTCACTGCTAAACTTAAACTCATATTTCCTGTTAGAAGCTTGTCTAAAATTCAGCATCATTTTTTCCAGAATCTTTTGGGTACATGAGACTCCATAAAGTAATGCTGAGCTTTTCCCGCCAATATGCGCCGGCACAATTGGTGCGCTTATTTTTAGCTATCGTTACAGAAAACTGGCTTTCCACTTACCGTCTCGGATATCATCAGAACGAATTTTTAAAATCCCTACAGCGGGGAAATATAATGGCTGCTTGGCCTGCTTCTAATGCTCTGGTAATTTGGAGCATACTTTCACAACGACTTACTTTTTTTGATGAGCTATCGACTGTAAGAAATAAGCTATGTAATGGATCAAAATGACTTAATAGAGACGTTGCAATGACTTTGACACGATCATGATCTGGTATACGAGCACGATCTTTATTAGATACTTGAAAGATAAAATTAAAATTCTCAAGCACTGCATCCGTGAACTCTAAACCTTCCAAATGCTTGTGAGTTTCAATGAAATGATTAATTTCGTTTTCGTATATAAACTTCTTCAATAAAAAAGATGCCGCCTTCATAAACGGCTTAGTATTTTGTTCGGCAGTGGTTTGAAAATAAAATTTTAGTAAGATGTCAACATTAATCATGTTTTTATTCTTCATCAAAAATAAGACAATGTTTAACAAGATATACAACCAACATGACAATAAAATGACGACAGACCATCATGATGTCTGAGTCACCATAAGGTCACGTAACCGTCACATGGCCGGAATAGAACGGCAATATTCTCAATATAGTATTAATCGTGGAATCATTCTGATACCAATCAAAGTTTATTTAAAACTTATAGGAGGTTATATGATTGGTATGGCAGCAGCCATACTTGTGTTATCGGCAACAAGTTGGGCTGATAAAAACACTGAATCTGATATGTATTTTCATAAATAAAAGAGAAAAGTGTACAACTAGGGCTTCACCCTTTTTACTTAATGACCTGTCGGAAAACGCGCAAAATTTTGAGGTAATAGACAAAATAGTCACTGATGCAATTATGGATTAAGAGACTAAAGCACGCTATTTCTCACATTAGACGCACTGATTCCAGCGGATCACCCTTACCGCAAATTGGAACGACTACTGCCATTTGATCAGCTCAGTCAACCTTATCATTCGCTTTATTCATATAAAGGCCGCAAAGAAAAGGTTGCTGAATTTGCATTACGGGCACTGGTGCTGCAATTTCATGAGGATTTGAGTGATCGAGAGATGGAGCGTTTCTTACAGGAGAACCTTTCTGGCAAATGGTTCTGTGATCTGTGTCTTGGAGAAAAAGCACCAGATCATAGCTATTTTGGTGAGTTTCGCAAGCGTCTTGGTACTAAACAGCTGATGGATATTTTCTCGCAGGTTCGTGACAGTTTGCACGAAATGGGGTTGGTCAAAGAAGTATTCACCTTCGTTGACTCGAGCCAATTAGTTAGTAAGTTAACCAATTGGGATGATCGAGACAAAGCGATTAAACAAGG
>JAJFJG010000052.1 GCA_021774265.1 Nitrosomonas sp. | reverse complement strand
GTCACCAAAACTTAGTGCATGAAGAAGCCCCAATGACTGACCTTGATGCGAGTCTTGCTTCAGGTGAGTTGGTATTGAAACCAGATGAATGGGACGATGACGACGACGACTGGGATGACGACGACGATTATTAATACTGATAGTGTGTGTTAAATTTGCTAAATTCAGTAGAGGCAGGTTTGTGAGTCGATATAATATATAAATCGTTAACAATAAATAAGTTGTGGTAGTTTAGTAAAATGAAAGACCCGTCTTAGATAGGCGGGTTTTTTGTTGTAAAGAGGCAGAAATGTTAGAACATTTACCTAAGATAGATGCTAATTACTCACATGGAACGCGTGATTATTTTATCGCAGGATTTACGTTTTTTTGTGTGGGAGTAAGTTTAGTCATAGATGGCAGTGCGAGTCTCGAAATGCAAAATCAGTTAGGAGTGATTGCTTGGATTTTTCTGATTGGTTTGCTGGTTGGTGAAAATAAAGAGGTTAGAATGCAGGTTGTTATAGCTGTTGCGTTTGCTACAGCAGGAGAGCATTTTGCATCCATTTACATGGAAGGCTACACCTATCGTTTTGAGAACGTACCACTCTATGTACCACCAGGGCATGGCATGGTATATTTAACAGCAGTTGCTCTAGCACGGTCAAGATTCTTCTTAATGAATGCCAGGAGACTGGCGATGTTTGTGATTTTCACAGGTGGTCTGTGGTCGCTTTGGGGTATTAGTGGTATTCCTGAACAAGGTGATCAAGTCGGTGCGTTTTTATTTGTTATTTTTGTTATTTGCTTATTTAAAGGAAGGTCACCTATGGTTTATCTGGGAGCATTCTTTATATGTACCTGGTTAGAAATCGTTGGTACGGCAGCAGGAACTTGGAAGTGGGCATCAATAGAGCCCGTCTTTAATTGGTCACAAGGAAATCCTCCCAGTGGAGTTGCTGCATGGTATTGTTTGGTAGATGCTGTAGCAATAGGTTTTGCGCCGCTATTCCTAATTGGATTGCAGAAGGTCGGTAACTGGTATAAAACAAAAACTCATTAGCTTTTTTGTAACAGCGAAATGAGATTAAACAAGTTTGGGCGTGGAATAATAGATTTAATAAAACTAAATGATATGAAGGAAAATTTGTGACAGTTGTTCGATTGCCAGATGGTTCAGAGCGTAATTTTGATCACCCTGTAACTGTTTACGATGTTGCATTAGCTATCGGAGCTGGTCTTGCGCGCGCAGCTATCGCAGGGAGAGTCAATGGAAAACTAGTCGATGTATCTAGTTACATCAGTAATGATAGTGAATTAGCGATTATTACTGAAAGGGATGATGAAAGTTTAGAAATCATTCGGCATTCTAGTGCGCATCTATTGGCTCACGCAGTAAAAGAATTGTTTCCAGAAGCGCAGGTAACGATTGGGCCTGTTATTGAAGATGGATTTTATTACGATTTTTCTTACAAACGCCCCTTTACGACTGAAGACCTTGTGGCTATTGAAAAAAAAATGCAGGAGATCAGTAAGCGTAATTTAAAGATAGAAAGAAAAGTCTATGAGCGTAGTGAGGCAATAAGCTATTTCAAAGATCAAGGAGAGAATTATAAAGCGCAGATAATAGAATCCATACCAGGCGATGAAGATGTTTCGCTTTATTTTCAAGGGAATTTCACAGATTTATGCCGTGGCCCTCACGTGCCTACAACGGCTAAGTTAAAAGTATTTAAATTAATGAAAGTAGCCGGTGCATATTGGCGAGGTGATTCTCAGAATGAAATGTTGCAAAGAATTTATGGCACTGCGTGGACAAAAAAAGAAGATCAGAAAGAATATTTACGCCGATTAGAAGAGGCTGAAAAGCGTGATCATCGAAAATTAGGTAAACACCTCAATTTATTTCATGCACAGGAAGAAGCGCCAGGCATGGTTTTTTGGCATCCTAAGGGATGGGCGCTTTGGCAACAAGTTGAGACATATATGAGAGATATCTTGAATAATAGTGATTATCAGGAAATTAGGACGCCACAAGTCCTAGATAAAGACTTGTGGGTGCGGTCAGGGCACTGGGAAAATTTCCGCGAAAATATGTTTACGACAAATTCAGAAGAGCGTCAATTTGCGATTAAGCCGATGAATTGTCCTGGGCATGTTCAGGTTTTTAATCAAGGGTTGAAGAGTTATCGTGATCTGCCTGTTCGTTTGGCAGAGTTTGGATCATGCCATCGTAATGAGGCGTCTGGCGCTTTGCATGGCATAATGCGTGTGCGATCGTTTACTCAGGATGACGCACATATTTTTTGCACAGAAAACCAAGTTCAGGGAGAAGTTGTCGAATTTATAGACTTATTGCAGAAGGTATACAAAGACTTTGGTTTTGATCACATTCTGGTTAAACTCTCAACGAGACCAACAAAGCGTGTTGGTACAGAGGTACAATGGGATAAAGCAGAAGCAGCTCTTGAGGCCGCATTAGTTGACAAACAACTAGATTGGGATTTGCAGCCGGGAGAAGGCGCTTTTTATGGCCCTAAAATAGAATTCTCATTAAAAGACTGTATTGGTCGCGTTTGGCAGTGCGGGACCTTGCAGCTAGATTTTTCTATGCCTGATCGTTTAGGGGCTGAGTATGTTGCTGAAGATAATACACGGCAAGTGCCAGTCATGTTGCACCGTGCAATACTAGGGTCACTGGAGAGATTTATTGGTATTCTTATTGAAAATCATGCGGGTGCATTGCCACTCTGGCTATCACCTGAGCAAGCTGTAGTATTAAATATTTCACGAGGGCAGTCGGATTATGCGCAAAAAGTGACTAAAGAACTTAAGTGTAATAATATAAGGGTAAGCTTAGACTTGAGAAATGAGAAAATAACCTATAAAATCAGGGAACATAGTTTGCAGAAGGTGCCATATCAAATCATAGTCGGAGACGAAGAGGTGCGAACTCGAAAGGTATCTGTACGAAAACGTTCAGGTGTAGATCTTGGACAAATGTCGGTAGCCTCATTAGTAGCATATTTGAAAGCGGAAATTTCAGTAAAAGGTTAGACTTATCGATGTTTCTTATATTTAATAGACTTGGAGAATTGCCATAGCTCAGGGAAAAGCAGCACGCATAAATGATGAAATAGATGCGCCAGAAGTACGTTTGATTGGCGTTGAAGGTGAACAAATCGGTATTGCTACGCTTAGCGAAGCGAATGCGTTGGCAGAGGAAGCTGGAGTTGATCTTGTCGAAATAGCACCTACAGCGAAACCGCCCGTTTGTCGTTTGATGGATTATGGTAAGTTTCGTTATCAGGAAAGTAAGAAAAAGCATGATGCAAAACTTAAGCAAAAACAAGTTCAAATAAAAGAGATCAAGTTTCGTCCAAACACAGATGAAGGCGACTATAAGATTAAGTTGCGTAACTTAATTAATTTCTTAGATGACGGTGATAAGGCTAAAATAACATTGCGGTTTCGTGGTCGAGAAATGGCGCATCAGGAATTTGGAGTGCGTTTGTTAGAGCGTGTAAGAGATGATTTAGAATCGCATGCCGTGGTAGAGCAATTTCCTAGGATGGAAGGCAGACAAATGGTGATGGTCTTGTCACCTAAGAAAAAAGAAATTAAGACAACGAAATAAAAAGAGGCAATTAATAAGGATGTTGCAACTGATACATAAGCCGAAAACAACTGTTCAGCTTGTGAAACAAATGTAACGTAAAATAAGTGATCTCTGGGTTTTAGAAGTTTTCCGCGATGGAAGCACCCAGTTTCATCTAAAATAGGAGTCAAACTAAATGCCTAAAATGAAGACAAATCGCGGCGCAGCTAAACGTTTTAAAGTGCGTGCTGGTGGCAGTATAAAACGTGCTCAAGCGTTTAAACGTCATATTCTTACTAAGAAGACCACAAAAACTAAGCGTCAATTAAGAGGAATTGTCAGCGTTCATCCTAGTGATGCTAAGGCAATTCGCACTATGTTACCCTACGCATAAGGAGAAAATACAATGCCAAGAGTAAAACGTGGTGTAACAGCCCATGCGCGTCACAAGAAGATTCTAAAGTTAGCTAAAGGATATCGTGGCCGACGAAAAAATGTATATCGTGTAGCAAAGCAAGCGGTAATGAAAGCCGGCCAATATGCTTACAGAGATCGCCGACAGCGTAAACGTCAATTCCGTGCATTGTGGATAGCTCGTATTAACGCCGCCGCGCGTGAGTGCGGATTATCTTATAGTGTGTTCATGAATGGTCTAAAAAAGGCTAGTATTGAAATTGATCGTAAAGTATTAGCAGACTTGGCGGTGTTTGATAAACCCGCTTTTGGGAAAATTGTTGATCAGGCTAGAACAAGTTTAGGAACTTAGTCGTATTTACAGGTGGAAGTGAAGGGAGGCCACGGGTGGTGATGCCCGAGCCTCCTTTTTTATTATTTTGTTTGATTGCATATAACTATTACAACGTTTGTAAATTGTTTTCTTATGACTAAGAATCTTGATGAGATTATTAATGAAGCAACAACTTTGCTGCAATGCATTGAAGATGCGGATGAACTGGAACAAGTTAAAGCACGTTATCTTGGAAAAGGTGGTGCGTTAACAGAAATGTTGAAAGGATTAGGGAAGTTATCTGCGGAGGAGCGTCCTGCTATGGGTAGTCGGATCAATCAGGCTAAAGCTTCGTTAGAAGAAACACTTAATCAACGTCGTGAAGCCATCCAAGCGCGTAGGTTAGAAGATAAGCTAGCAGAAGAGACACTTGATGTTACGCTACCAGGACGAGGTTCTAGTGGTAGTGGTTTGCATCCGGCAACACTTACTCTAAAGCGAATTGAGTATTTATTTCATTCAATAGGTTTTGCTGTCGCATCAGGGCCTGAAATAGAAACAGATTTTTATAATTTTACTGCTTTGAATATTCCTGATAATCATCCAGCGCGGGCTATGCATGATACTTTTTATGTGGAGAATGGTGATTTATTGCGTACACATACTTCACCAGTGCAAATTCATTATATGCAAAATAATGAGCCGCCATTAAAACTTATAGCTCCAGGTCGAGTTTATCGTTGTGATTCAGATATAACCCATACGCCAATGTTTCATCAGGTAGAGGGTTTATGGATTGATGAGAGTGTAAATTTCGCAGCACTAAAGGGTGTTTTAAAAGATTTTATGGCTCAATTCTTTGAACGTGAAGATTTGCCTGTACGTTTCCGACCTTCTTTCTTTCCGTTTACTGAACCTTCAGCTGAGATGGATATAGGTTGTGTTATATGCAATGGAAAAGGGTGTCGTGTGTGCAGTCATACAGGTTGGTTAGAAGTTTTAGGCTGCGGAATGGTTCATCCAAATGTTTTAATTCATGTCAATATAGATAGTGAAAAATACATTGGTTTTGCTTTTGGTATGGGAGTAGAACGTTTGACTATGCTGCGCTATGGAGTAAATGATTTGAGGCTGTTTTTTGAAAATGATCTACGTTTTTTAAAACAATTTAATTAAATATTGATTTTTACTAATTGCAGCAATAATAGATTCTCATGAAATTCTCTGAAAATTGGCTTCGTACACTCGTTAACCCACCACACTCTAGTGATGAACTGGCGCATTTATTAACCATGGCAGGTCTGGAAGTTGAATGTATTGAGCTAGTTGCGCCGTCATTTGATAAAGTAGTGGTTGCAGAAGTGCTTTCTGTTGATAAGCACCCAGAAGCAGATCGTTTAAATGTATGTCGTGTTAATGCCGGTGGTGATTCACTGCAAATTGTTTGTGGCGCTCCCAATGTGAGTGTTGGCATCAAAATTCCTTGTGCATTAGTTGGTGCAAAATTAGCTGATCTTGTCATTAAGAAAGCCAAGTTGCGTGGTCAGGAATCACACGGGATGCTGTGTTCTGCTAAAGAGTTGGGGTTGAGTGATGCTGCTGACGGCTTGTATTTGTTGCCAGATGATGCGCCTATCGGTATGGATTTTAGGGAATATTATTCGCTTGACGATAAATTGTTTACACTAAAGCTAACTCCAAATCGCGCAGATTGTTTAGGGTTAGAAGGTGTGGCGAGAGAAATAGCTGCAATCACATCTTCGGAGCTTATTACACCCAAAATTGACTCAGTGACTAATGTTATTGATGATACGTTAGCTGTGAATGTTATTGAACCTGAAGCGTGCCCACTTTATTGTGGCAGGATAATCCGTAATATTTCCTTGGATGTTCCGACTCCGGTTTGGATGCTGCAACGATTAGAAAGAAGTGGCTTACGATCAATCAACGCGGTTGTTGATATTACTAATTATGTGATGTTGGAAACTGGTCAGCCGATGCATGCGTTTGATTTAAAAAAGGTGACAGGTGCAATACAAGTTCGTTATCCCAAGCCGAAAGAGTATATACAGTTGCTAAATGGTGATCAATTAGATTTGCAATCTGATATGTTGTTAATTGCCGATGATAATGAGCCGTTGGCGTTGGCTGGCATTATGGGAGGCAATAACAGTGTTGTTACACAAGATACAACAGATATTTTTCTGGAAAGCGCATTTTTTAATCCAAATGCAATCACAGGTAAATCGTTTCGTTTAGGCTTTAGCTCAGACTCTTTACATCGTTTTGAGCGGGGTGTTGATTATGCCGCGACAAAAAAAGTATTAGATCGAGCTACTAGCTTAGTTCTGCAAATTTGTGGGGGAAATCCGGGGTCAATAACTGAAAAGAAAAGTGTTTTGCCAAAAAGAGTCGCCGTTAGTGTTCGTGTAGGTCGTGTGTCGCGTGTCTTAGGTATTAATCTGGATAAGGAACAGATAACAGCACTTTTTCAACGCTTAAAGTTCGAGTTTTCATCCAAAGGTGATATTTTCCATATAACACCACCGACTTATCGCTTTGACCTTTCTATTGAAGAAGATTTCATTGAAGAGTTGGCGCGGATTTATGGATACGATCGTATTCCGGCGGTTGCTCCAAGTGCCAGTTTGAATATGATAGCGTCACCTGAAACCAAATGTACTAAATCTCAATTACAGCAGCTATTGATAGCGAGAGATTATCAGGAAGTTATTAATTATGCATTTGTAGAGTCTTCATGGGAGGCGGATTTTACCCCTAATAAAGCCCCCATTGCTTTAAAAAACCCGATTGCTAGTCAAATGAGTGTCATGCGAAGTAGTTTGGTCGGAGGGCTTATTTCTAATTTACAATTCAACCTAAACCGTAAGCAATCAAGAGTGCGCTTGTTCGAGATGGGCTGTTGTTTTGAAAAAGGTGAAGATGGTTATGTGCAGCAGAATTACCTTGCTGGACTTTGTTTTGGTGATGTTGTATCTGAACAGTGGGGTGTGTCTGCTCGTAGTATTGATTTTTACGATGTTAAAGCAGATGTCGAGGCGTTATGTGGGTCGAATACTATCAGTTTTGATGTGACATCTCACCCTGCGTTGCATCCCGGTAAAGCAGCTCAGATCATGATTAACGAGCGAACCATTGGTTGGATTGGTGAGTTGCACCCACGTTGGCAAAACAAGTATGCTTTGCCAAAATCTGTGGTTTTGTTTGAATTGAAAATGGATGAAATAGAAACAAGCATTTTACCTATTTCGAAAGAGATTTCAAAATATCCGCCTATACGTCGTGATATTGCGATTGTTGTGCCTAGTGAAATTAGTGCGCAAACATTACTAAAATGTATGAATGCCGAGAAAGTATCAATTGTTTCAGAAATTACCTTATTTGATATTTACCGCGGTAAAGGTATGGCTGGTAACGAAAAAAGTCTTGCATTCCGTATGTTATTACAAGATACTGAGAAAACATTGACGGACATTGAGGCAGATCTTGCAGTTAAAAAAATAATAGATATTTTGGGAAATCAATTTGGAGCAAGATTAAGGCAATGATGTCGACTATATATTTTAGACTGAATTAGTTTAATTTAGCTAGTAATAATGACTTTAATTGATTGTTAAGTAAATTTAATCTAATTATAGACTAAGAAGCTTCTGGTTGATTATTTTGTTAATAATAGACCTATTATTCTGATTTGAATTAACCCGAGCTTCTTGAAAAATAATATCTTAGTGGAGCAGAATATGGCATTAACAAAGGCTGAATTAGCGGACTTGTTATTTGAGAGCGTTGGGCTTAATAAGCGTGAAGCGAAGGATATGGTTGAGTCGTTTTATGAGGAAGTTCGTTCGGCATTACAAAATGGTGATGGTGTGAAACTATCAGGTTTCGGTAATTTTCAATTACGTTCAAAACCACAGCGGCCGGGACGTAACCCGAAAACTGGCGAAGAGATTCCGATTACAGCGCGGCGTGTTGTTACGTTTCATGCCAGTCAGAAGTTAAAATCAATGGTAGAACAGAACTATCATGGAAAATAAAATACTAGGTGAGATATTTCCACCTATTCCAGCAAAGCGTTACTTTACTATAGGTGAAGTGGGTATTTTATGTGGTGTTAAGCCACATGTGTTGAGGTATTGGGAGCAAGAGTTTGCTCAATTGAGGCCAGTCAAGCGGCGCGGTAATCGACGATATTACCAGCACCAAGAGGTGCTGTTAATTCGACGAATTCGTGAGTTACTCTACGAGCAAGGTTTTACCATCAGTGGTGCGCGGAATCGATTGGGACAGGGTTTGGCTGAGTCAAAATCTGTAAATGCTGAATCCGTTGTTGTATCTCATTTACCCGTTGATGTGACGTTGATACGAGGCGAAATTATTAGTGTCTTATCAATGCTTCGCTCATAATTTACGCTCTAAATTTCTAATGTCAAAGTAGTTTTGTTATAATCTTTGAGTTCGGGGCGTAGCGCAGCCTGGTAGCGTACTTGCATGGGGTGCAAGTGGTCGGAGGTTCAAATCCTCTCGCCCCGACCAGGTAGCTTTGAAAATTTCATCAATGAGTGTAATTGACTGAGGAATGTGATTTTTTAGATCGAATTCTTATTAATTACTTAGTGGTTAATGAAATAGTCGATTTGTGTTAATAATTATAAAAAGAAAAGCCTTTGAAATGCGCATATTGCTTAGCAATGATGATGGATATTTTGCACCAGGTCTTGTTTGTCTCGCTGAAACATTGTCAAAAATTGCAGAAGTAATTGTTGTTGCTCCCGAAAGAGATCGCAGTGGTGCTAGTAATTCGTTAACATTGGATCGTCCGCTTAATCTACATAAATCCCATAATGGATTCTACTATGTTAATGGTACGCCAACAGATTGTGTACATTTAGCAGTTACCGGTATGCTTGATTTTTTGCCTGACATGGTTATTTCAGGTATTAATGATGGTGCGAATATGGGCGATGACACGGTGTATTCTGGGACAGTTGCTGCGGCTACTGAAGGGTTTTTATTGGGGATACCTTCACTGGCTGTGTCGCTTGTAGGTGCTTCAAAAGAAAATTTTCATACAGCTTCACGTGTTGCTGCAGATATGGTGCAACATTTTATGCGTAAGAAATTTAATGAGCCTGTTTTATTGAATATTAATGTGCCCGATGTTGACTACGAGCAGCTGCAGGGGACTGAAGTTACCCGGCTTGGACGCAGGCACAAAGCGGAGCCGGTTATTAAATCAAAAAGTCCACGCGGAGACATTGTTTATTGGGTAGGTGCAGCAGGCGCGGCTCAAGATGCAGGTGAAGGAACAGATTTTTATGCGGTTCAGCATCATCGTGTATCAGTAACACCTCTGCAGCTTGATTTAACGCAATATGATCAATTAGATACTGTAAGAATTTGGCTTGACTAATACTTGGTTTATTAAGATTAAACTATATTCAATGGATTCTGATTAGTGAGTGTTCGACAATCTGGCATAGGTATGACATCACAGAGAACCCGGATGCGAATGGTTGAGCGTCTGCGCTCTCAAGGTATCGTAGATGAAAAAGTGCTTTCAGTGATGAGCGCTATCCCACGCCACCTTTTTATTGAAGAAGCGTTAGCAAGTCGTGCTTACGATGATTTTTCTTTGCCGATTAATTACGGTCAAACAATTTCTAGCCCATGGATTGTGGCTCGTATGAGTGAATTGTTACTTGCTGCGAATACTGATTTTACTAAGATATTGGAGGTTGGCACTGGGTGCGGCTATCATACGGCTGTATTGTCGCGTTTGGTTCGTGAGGTTTATTCGCTCGAACGAATTGGACCGCTTTTGACGAACACAAGAATTCGTTTACATAAAATGCAAATTAATAATATTCATTTAAAGCATGCGGATGGGTTTCATGGTTTTTCTGAAGTTTCTCCCTTTGATGCTATTATCATGACTGCTGTAACTGCACATGTTCCTTCGTTATTGCTGGAACAGTTAGCCGTCGGTGGTAGAATGGTGTTTCCAAAGGGAAGCCAAAAGCAGCATATGTGTCTAATCAAACGTGATTCAAAAGGTTTTACTGAAACCGTGCTTGAGGAAGTGAATTTTGTGCCAATGCTGTCTGGTGTCGTTAGAAGGTAGCGATGCGGGGAGAATATTAATGCGTAATAATAAAAGATTGATGAATCGAGTTTTGAGCATATATGAAATGGTGTATTTTCGCGCTAACATGAATGGTCGGTGGTTAACATATCCTTATTATTTTCTTGTTATTATTCTTTGCGTTGTCATCGTTGGGTGTGCTTCAACCAAGGAGCCAGCGTCAGTCGTTGACAAGGCCCTGAATGAAACGACGGTGCGTTCTAATGATGGAACCAGTCAGAAAGAAGGCGATTATATTGTCCAGAGAAGGGATACACTCTATAGTATAGCTGTAAAATATGGTATTTCATTAAGTGAATTGGCAAAATGGAACAATATTAGCGACCCAAATTCGATAGAGCCTGGCCAGAAAATTAGTCTATCTATTCCTTCAACGAAACAAGCGCAACCATCAGTATTTCCACTGGGCCAACCAGTAATTTCTGGCATAGAATCAAATTTGGGTGGAGTAAGTCAGCCAGCTGCAATAGATGGTCAAATTAAGCGCGAACCAAAAGGTCTGAAACTACAGTATTCTGGCCAAACATTAGCCGAAATGCAGTATATGGCAAATATGCCGACAACTATGCCATCAACAAATCAGCGTGTAGCTGATAACAAGGTCGCTCGGATTGAGGTTGCCCCTGTGCCAGAATCTACAGCAATTCTGTCTTTACAGAATAATGCAAAAATAGAATGGATGTGGCCTGCGCCTGGGAAGTTGATCGAAGGCTTCTCTAAAGATTCAAAGGGTGTGCGAATTTCTGGTCAATCTGGGCAAGCTGTTTTGGCTTCGGCTGCAGGTGAAGTTGTATATAGTGGTAGTGGATTACGCGGTTACGGTAAACTGATTATTATTAAGCACAATAATACATTTCTTAGTGCCTATGCCTACAACAGCCTCCTGCTAGTGAAAGAGGGTGATCGAGTTGCCAAGGGCCAGAAAATTGCTGAAATGGGAAATACTGATACTGATACTGTCAAGTTGCATTTCGAAATTCGTGAACAAGGTAAGCCGGTAGATCCATTGAGGTACTTGCCAAGTAGGGCAGGTTAAATATTTTTAGGAGTTAGAATGCTGGCTTTTGCTTTTTTTTTATAGATAGGTTCATGGGTTTATCAATATCGTAAAGACTATTTTTGTGTCTGGTCTTATTTTCCAAGCTAAAAAACTGGATTGTATTAATTCTATAAACAACTAATTCGTTGTTATATTCTTGTTGAGAGAACTCAATGTATTCTGCCTCATAAGTGTTAGCGATATCCATAAACTTTCTGTTAGAATACCCCATTTACTAAAGTGCTACGCAAGGAATTGTTGTCATGACTTATGTTGTAACAGAAAATTGTATTAAATGTAAATATACCGACTGTGTCGATGTATGCCCGGTTGATTGTTTTAGAGAAGGACCGAACTTTTTAGCAATTGATCCAGATGAGTGTATTGATTGCACGTTATGTGTTGCTGAGTGTCCTGTAGAAGCTATTTATGCCGAAGATGATGTGCCTGACTCGCAGCTACATTTTATTGACCTTAATGCTGAGTTGTCTAAACAATGGGAGCCTATTATTGAAAAGGGTGACCCGTTACCCGATGCTGATGATTGGGCCAGTGTGGAAGATAAACTTGATAAATTAGAACGTTAATAGGATAGTGGTACTTAATTTGCTGCATGTCTGCATCCCCTCATTTTCTACAAATCCCCTAATTGATGTTCTTAAGCGCCTTGCTGCTAGGCAAGGTGCCAGTACTACGGTAGTATCGCCCAATCGACGGTTGGCTTTGACGCCGAAAAGAAAAGCAATGCTTATCAAGCTGCTCAGGAAGTGGTCGTATGAGAATCGGCTGATATTATTCCATTTTCTGTATTGAGTGTTTATATCAAGATGCTCTTTATTCTGAAACAGACATCGAGTTGCCCGCTCTCCTAAGCTCGGTTCAAACTCAAATATTGTGGGAATCTATTATTAATGACACCGACCAAGGTAATTTACTACTAGCGACTTCATAAACAGAAAAATTGGTTAATGAAGCATGGCAGCTTATCCATGAATGCTAGTTAGTGCCAGAACTTAGTAATTTTCCCTTGAATGAAGATAGTCATGTGTTCAAGGAATGGGTTCTGAGCTATTAAGATATTACCAAACAAAATAAGCAGATTCATGGTATACGCTTGAGTTATTGGTTGACATCAGTATGTGACAAATATTAATTAAAAAGCTGGATATACTGATTCGCTATGGTTTTGAAATCTTTACGCCGCAGCAAGAATCATTTCTTGATGTAGTGTCAATATCAAATTGTTACTTGATTACACATAACCTCCAGCCAGTTATATAGTCAAAGAGAAGACTCTAGTCATTTGATATATAAGGAGAAGGATTGTGAGTAAGAACAAAGTCCAATTCCAGAAAGGTATGAGTTTGCCAGATTTCATAGCCGTCTATGGAGATGAACAGCAATGTC
>JAJFJG010000051.1 GCA_021774265.1 Nitrosomonas sp. | reverse complement strand
TGGTAATGGCGTAACTGATCTACCATGGCGCGCCTCACTTCGCTTCCTTTGCGAAGTACGCCGTCGCTTTTTTTAATATGTCGCGTTCCATTTTAGCAACTGCCAGTTCTCGTTCAAGTTCACGAATGCGTTGTTGCTCTGCCGTTAGCTTGGCAACCCAAAGGGTGCCTGCAAGTTCGCCATATTTAGATTGGACTATCCATAAACGTATGGGTTTCGGATCAATGTCTAGCTGCCTGCCAGCTTGAGCCGCATTGAGGTGTTGTTCTGTAACAAGCTTTATTGCTTCTCTTTTAAATCCTTCTGTAAATAATCGGCGCGATATTCGTTTCATGGATTCTCCTGATAAGTTGATAAAATCGGGCCTGGCTCAGTGGGTGAGTGATTAAGTTGTTGGCAATCTTTAATCGTTACTTCTATTCGGTTCACCAAGTTAGTAGAATATTGGCTTTATTTCATTTACTTTTTCATTGTGTCCAATAACTTCAAGAAATTAGCGCAACCTCTATCTCAGAAAGAAATAGAAGAACTTGATGGTTTTCTGATGTCTGACAGCACATCGTATAAGACCATGCCGACTTCTGCATTGGATGGCTATCTCACCGCAGTCGCATCTGGCCCTGCAATGCTAAAACCTAGTGAATGGATGCCGAAAATATGGGGGTCTACTGAAGATCATCTTCTTGAATTTGAAACTATGACGCAAGCTGAACGTATTACTGAATTGATCATGCGGCAATTTAACGATGTTACTAAGTCCTTACTTGGATGTCCGGAAACACTTGAACCCATATTCGATGATTTTTACTTTCAATCACGATTCTATATTGATGGTGAAATGTGGGCGTATGGATATATGCAAGGTATTGAATTGTGTCGCAATCTTTGGCAACCGTTATTCGATGATCCAGATGGACAAAATGCTTTGCGTCCTATTTATCTTCTTGGTGCTGAAGATGTGACGCCGGAAGAAGAATTATTGACCGAAATACCGCCGCAGCGTGAAGAACTTTCCAAACAGATACCGGACAGTGTGGCACGAATCTATTACTTCTGGTTACCTTATAGAGAGGCTGTTGCTGAGCGTACTGTAGCAATTAATATTCAGCGAGATCAACCAAAAGTTGGACGCAATGATCCTTGCCCTTGCGGCAGTGGAAAGAAATTCAAAAAATGCTGTGGATTGGCAACAACTTTGTACTAAATGCACATGCTGGTTGTAAAAGGGATGCAATTTCTGATTAAGGTGATCTCGGAATTGCTTTAGAGTGTCCAACTTTGCATATAAGTAGACTGCAGTCACTATGCCCATTCCCAGATCAGAGCATTTCTAGAGGTGGTGTGGCCCGCCCATTTTTTCAATGTCAGCAGCAGCCTAAACGAATAGCATCAATAACCTCGCTTAATGCGACAGGGTCCTTTGTTTTTCCAAATCAGAGAGTGAAAATAATTATTCGGTGTTTTTATCGCAATCAAAATACTTTTATGTGCGATTTTTGGGCTGTTGCGGCCAACCATATTTAGCAGCTAGCTCACAGCTTTCTTTCGGTATTGCCAACCTATCACCTGAGTAACTATAGCAACTACATGACTTCACATTGCTTAAACAAGCTGATACCGTATTCCATTCAACATCTGTAGCCAATAAACTCACCTCGGCATTATTAATCACCCTAATTTCCCTGTCTTTTTCTATATTACGAATGCCTGATGAAGTGTTGTAGGTATTAGTTTCGCTAGAATAGCTCGGTGGATAGTTTTTTATACTAATGTAGGGGGGAGGAGGAGAATAGCTTGGCGCATTGAATGGGTGGGAACGGGGCGAATATTGCTTGGGTCGATAGGATGAATAGGGACGATAAGAGTAGCTGGGTGTATATGAATAGCCATAACGATAATAATTGTAGTTAAGCCGAGAATTATGTCTACTAATGCCACTGTTGTGACTCCGCTTACCACTGAAGTTTTTTTGATTTCCACCAGAATACCTGTGATTACCGCCCAAGTTCCTATGACCAGCATGATGTCCAGTGTGGCTCCGAAGACCGCCGTAGTGCTTCAGGTTTCCACTAGAATGTCTGTGAGTAGCACCGAGTTGCCTGTAACCAGCATGATCTCCCCTGTGCCCGCCGATATGACCCCTATGGCCACCGCCATGAGAACCAGAACCAGCATGATGCCCAGTACCCCTCGCATCCGCTGTCGGTATTGCTAATACAGCTGCACTGAATGCAAAGATTACCAATAGCATAGATAATTTAAGATTTTTATTTCCACACATAACTAGCTCCCAATATCTATAATGACATTCCATTTCTTTTTATACGATTATGGCAAGTACATTTATCTTGACCAATAGACTGTGCGAAGAAAGGCTTGTATTGGTGTTGTTATACCTCTCTAAGGAGAACCTTAAATTAACTTTACGCAATTAAGCCTGCTTATATTCTTAAAGCATTATTAGACCTTAAGGCTGAACGGTAGCTGAACACATAACTATCACCTGAATCACCCCGGGTTTACAGGAGACTTTATTTCTTGAGAGGATAGAGAAATGAAAAAGCAAACAAGATATTCACCGGAAGTTCGGGAACGTATTGTTCGGCTGGTTTATGAAAACCAAGGGAATTATGGTTCTCAGTGGGCGGCGATGCATTGATTCCATTCTGGAAGCGTTTGAAACGCTCGGGCGCCCAAATCGAAGCGGTTGCGACCGACATGGGCCCAGCATACATTAGCGCGGTACGCGTTCATCTTCCAGAGGCAACGCTGGTGTTCGACCATTTTCATATCATTAAGCTGTTCATCGAAAAGCTTACAAAACTGCATCGTGATCTGCAACGAGAAGCAGAAAATGGATTGGGCGAACCCGTGCTAAAAGGCATCCGTTGACTATTACTCAAAAACCCTGACAATCTGGACAATACACGCGATGAGCGTCAACGTCTGGATGAAGCATTGAAGCTTAATGAACCTTTAGCAACCGCTTATTACATGAAAGAAGAGTTACGCAATATCTGGCATCAATCAGATAAAGCCTCGGCTCAAAAGGCGCTTGACGAGTGGGTAAAGAAAGCCGCAGCTTCCAACGTCAACATGCTCAAGCAGTTCTCCAAAACACTTGCTGCTCACCGCTCAGACACCCTTGCTTACTTCGACTTTGATGGCTTATCAACTGAACCCTTAGAAGGCACCAATAACAAGATCAAAACGTTGCATAAAATGGCTTATGACCTCAGGGATATCGAATTCTTTAAACTAAAAATTATGGCGCCGCATGAAATTAAATATGTTCTGCTCGGTTGAACTCGATAATTCGCTTATAACAGGCCATAAACATCTCGGATCTAAGTTAAATCGATAATGGAGCCACACTACGTACTAAATGATTTCTTGTGGGAATCAATAACGTTTGCATAGGATCGTTGAATTTTTCATTCTGTTATTATCGCGCAGGTACAGTTAACTTGGCAGTACCACTTGTACTGTAAATACTCACTGCGCTACGTTTCGTAGTAGCATCATTTTTCCAAAATCATAAAACTGGCAGGGTTGTTTCAATCCTTGTAAGTTATGTGTCTCGGAGCTTGGGTGATATACTTTATCAATATTTATCCATAAATATGGGTCATTGTTTTTTGGTCGAAAAAGAATGAGGTGTTGCTATGAAAACTGTAAGACAGTTACTGAAGGCAAAAGGGCATAAGATTACAAGTATCGGGTCAGAGGAATCGGTATTTAGCGCCATGCAGTTGATGGCGGCAAACAATATTGGTGCTCTGCTAGTAATGCAAGATAACAAACTAGCTGGCATCCTGACAGAAAGGGATTTTTCTCGTAAGTCATACTTACTGGATAAACCTCTGAAGGATACTTTAATAAAAGAAATTATGACTCACCAAGTAGCATATGTTACTCCAGATTATACTAATAGAGATTGTATGGCGTTGATTACTGAGATGCGGGTACGTCATTTGCCTGTTTTAGACAATGACCAGGTAATTGGAATTATTTCCATTGGTGATCTGGTGAAAGACACTATTTTAGAGCATCAATTTATTATTCATCAACTTGAACGCTACATTTATAGCACGCCGAAGTGACAGAGCAGAGCTATATAAATCACTCTTGCTAGTTTGAGTGTATTACCTCGTTCTCTTACCTACGCTTCACCTCTAATGGCATTATAAATCTGCCTCTAGAAGTGTCCAGTTGTATTAAACCATTTCACCTGCCTAGATTCGGCCTGTGCAGATATATTATTGCCAGGACACAAGATTTAGCAGCAGGCTCCAGCCCTTTCAAGTCGCGCGAACTCAGAGAGAGACGATGATACGGCCAAACAGTGTGATTGTAATTGCAAGATAAAGGCGTTTCTTGGTCATGATATAACTGATTGGTATCGTTCATATCTTTTGCTTGACTAATTTAACGTGAAGTTGCCAATACCTCATTAGAAAAATGCTAAACTTGATTCAAACTCAAAAGTTAAATTAGCATTCTTTTTAAAGTTATTAAAGTAAATTACAGTATGGTACTTTTATAGATAACCCGGCTAAAAAGAAAATCAGCAAACCTCGGCGTGAGTACAATCAGTTTGTTGCTTCTGAGATGACTGAAGATTACGCGCTACGCTATGTTCCTAATTCCTCGAGAAAGTGGTCAGAGTTTTTAGTAGCCAATACGGCCATTGGCGGTATTTCATTTCTGGCGTTGGAAGCAATAGGTGCGAGTATTGCTATCAGCTATGGATTTACTAATGCCTTCTGGGCAATTCTAGTGGTAGGTTTTATTATTTTTACAACTAACCTGCCAATTGCCTATTACTCGGCAAAATATAACCTAGATATTGATCTGCTAACACGGGGAGCGGGCTTTGGTTATATTGGTTCTACTATTACCTCGCTGATTTACGCTTCATTTACTTTTATTTTTTTTGCGCTTGAAGCTGCCATCATGGCGCAGGCGCTAAAGTTGTATTTCAATCTTCCATTATCCGTCGGGTATGTGTTTTGCTCACTAATCATCATTCCAATGGTGTTCTTTGGCATCACGCATATTAACCGGGTACAGGCATGGACACAGCCATTGTGGATAATTTTGATGGTTGCGCCGTTCGCTTTTATCTATCACAAAGCGCCTGAAACTTTTTCACAATTACAATTCTTTGCGGGTCAATCACCCAGTGGCACAGCATTCGACCCACTCTTGTTTGGTGCTGCAGCGACAGTTGCATTTGCCCTCATTGTCCAGATTGGAGAGCAGGTGGACTACTTGCGTTTTTTACCAGACAAAGGGAAACATAATAGCCGTAAATGGTGGGTCGCGATGTTGATAGCCGGACCAGGGTGGATTATTCTAGGTGTGACAAAGCAACTAGGTGGCATGTTACTTGTGTTTCTTGCAATTACGCATGGTCTCGCCATCGTTGATGCGGTTGAACCCACACAGATGTATATGATTGGTTTTGGCTATGTATTTTCTAGTCCAGCCGTCGTGCTGGCAGTTACGACTTTGTTTGTTGTCGTATCTCAAATCAAAATTAACGTGACTAACGCTTATGCAGGTTCACTAGCGTGGTCAAACTTTTTCTCTCGGCTGACTCACCGTCATCCAGGGCGCGTCGTGTGGCTAGTATTCAACATACTCATCGCACTACTATTGATGCAACTCGGTGTATTTGCCGCATTAGAAAAAGTACTGGGGTTATATGCCAACGTTGCCGTGGCTTGGATAGGTGCATTGTTTGCAGATTTGGCGATCAATAAACCGCTGGGTTTGAGTCCGTCATACATTGAGTTCAAGCGCGGCCACTTGCACAAGATAAACCCGGTAGGTACGGGCGCCATGTTGATCGCTTCAATCGCTTCCATTGCTGCTTTTATAGGGGTATTTGGCCCAATGCCACAAGCTTTTTCACCATTTATTGCGCTTGGCCTAGCTATTGTACTCGTACCTATTATCGCACTTCTAACGCGAAGCAAATACTATATCGCCCGACACAGCAACGTTGAGTCAGGCAAGTGTATCGTTTGTGAGCAGCAATATTCAACGCATGACAGTTTGTTTTGTCCTGCGTATGGTGGCACGATATGCTCCCTATGTTGCACGCTGAATTCACGTTGTGATGATATTTGCAAAAAGACAAATAAGCTTCACCATCCAATCATTCAATGGATTGGCGCTAAAGTGAAAGTGCAAACAACTGTTTTACGTTTCTTAAGTATTTTTTTGTTTCTTTCCGCTCTAATTGGTGGAATTTTTGGGTTAGTTTTTTATCAACAAACCCTTAATACAATCCTGACAGATGAGGGATTGGTTCAATTGCAAAATATGTTCCTCAGCATCTATGCCACAATTGTTGTATTTCTTGGTATGGGTGTCTGGTGGCTTGTTTTAACAGAAAAAAGCCACCAATTAGCACAAGATGAAGTTGATGTACAAAATATTCAATTACAAAATGAAATTGATGAGCGACAGTTAATAGAACATCGTTTAGCCATGGAAAAGAAAATACTTGAAATGATAGCAAGAGGTGAACCACTCTGCAGAGTATTAGAAGCAATAGCTCACGAAATAGAAGCTATAGAACCAAGATGGCTTTGTTCGATTCTAGTGCTGTCTTCTGATGACAAAAAACTTATAACCGGCACGGGCCTTAGCCTTCCCGATTCATTTAATGCTAAAGTTGATGAACTCGTCATTGATTCAAGCGTTTGTTCTTTTGGTAGCACGGCATTTACTGGCAAACGTACCATTGTAGAAGATATACAAGCACATTCTTATTGCTCTATTTTTAAAAAAGCGGCAGCAAAAGCTAACCTTTCTTCGTGCTGGTCGGAACCCATTATTTCCGCAAAAAATAAGGTGCTCGGTACGTTCGCAATTTATAATTACAGTCCGGCAGCGCATCAAAAAGGATTTGATATCATTACGACATTTGCGCATCTTTCCGGTATTGCCATCGGGCAAAAAATAGCTCAAGAAACCGAACAACTAGCCAATAAACTAATCTGGCAACAGGCAAATTATGACGATTTAACAGGCCTGCCCAATCGCAGCATGTTTCAAGATCGTCTGGAACAAGAAATTATAAAATCGCATCGCAACAAAAAGAAATTAGCATTATTGTTTATTGATTTAGACAAATTTAAAGAGGTCAATGATTCATTTGGTCATAGCATAGGCGACAGCCTCCTTCTCGAAGTTGCGCGTCGTATTAATAGCCATGTGCGTGAGTCTGATTCTGTTGCCAGACTTGGGGGGGATGAGTTTACTGTCATTTTACCTACGCTGGAAGAGATCAGTAATATCGAACGTGTTGCACAAAGTATAATCAATGAGTTAGCAAATCCATTTAAGTTAGATGGAAACTCTATTTTCATCTCCGCAAGCATTGGCATCACCGTGTATCCGGATGATGCGGCTACACAAGAATTGCTGATGATCAACGCTGACCATGCGATGTATACAGCCAAAAATGCTGGACGTAATCGTTTCTGTTACTTTACTGCAGCTTTACAGGAAGCTTCACAAAACCGTCGGCAACTCATTCATAATCTGCGCGGTGCATTGGCGGCTAAACAGTTTATATTGAATTTTCAACCCATCGTCGAACTATCGAGCGGCAGCGTCCACAAAGCTGAGGCGCTACTTCGTTGGTATCATCCTATACGTGGCTGGGTTTGCCCAACAGAGTTTATTCCACTTGCTGAAGAAAGTGGATTGATTATCGAAATTGGAGATTGGGTATTCAGGGAAGCAGCAAAGCAGGTGAAGCATTTTCGCACAACACTTCATCCCGAGTTTCAGATTAGCATTAATAAATCACCTATACAGTTTCGTAATGATTCTATTTTTTTCCAAGACTGGTCGCCATATTTGAAACAATTGGATTTGCCAGGAAATAGTATCTCCATAGAAATAACAGAAGGATTGTTGTTGGATATGGGAGCGATTGTCACTAAAAAATTGATTGCGCTTCGTGATGCGGGTATTCAGGTCGCAATAGATGACTTTGGCACAGGATATTCCTCACTGTCTTACCTCAATAAATTCGATATTGATTATTTGAAGATTGACCAATCCTTTGTGCGCAATCTAACAGGTTGCGCCTCAGATGACATAGCGTTATGCGAAGCAATCATTACAATGGCGCATAAATTGGGGCTAAAAGTTATTGCAGAAGGTATTGAAACGATAGAACAACGTGAGATATTGGCTGCCGCTGGCTGTGATTATGGACAGGGATTCTTATTTTCAAAACCGGTTACCGCTGAAATGATGGAAATAATGACATTGACGAATTAACTTTCATAGAGCACACAAGTCGGTATTGCTAAGTTAACTCTTCAGGCCGCCAAAACACTTAGTTTACTGACCTTAAACTAACGTAACATCTTTCCAAGACGCAAAGGCCCCATGTATCAGATGCCGATAATGGTTGGCAGATACTTGATGGCGTCCAAGGTTGAATAGATTGTACACAGTAGAATGAATCCCCAGGAATCGTTGTGCCTGCACTATTATAGACTTGAACCGACGACATGCCTCGTTCCCTCACACGAGTTGGTTGGTGTGAAAGCTCGGCACGATTGATTATTGGCGTATTGGGAAGTGTCGTGAATTGTTGTCGAGAACAAGTTCTCGGTGGAAAACACCGTAACTTCTCAACTTAATAGGTCCTCTATATCACGATAGACTTAAGTTAAATCGATAATAATCCAGCCGTACTGCATGTTGTATGATTTCGTATGGAAATCGATGGCGTTTGTATTGAGTCGCTGAATTATTCGTTCTTTCTATTATCGCGCAGGTACAGTTAACTTGGTAGCACCCATTCGACAATTGAAAATTCAACGTCGATCACCAAACTAGTGTGTTAGTTTCAGTGAACTATAGTTCAATTTGGAGCATTTAAAATGCATACTTTTCTTTTATAATGATGGGCGCACTAATAAAATTGATGAATCAACTTTAACTATAAGTTGTTCTGCAACTGAACCCACGAAAAAACGTTTCAAACCTCGACGATTAGCTGTACCTACCACAATTAAATCTGCCCCCCAATCAGCCACAGCTGCTGCTATAGCTTCAGTAATGCCAGTAATACCAAATCCAGTTTCAGATATAAGAAGACGTGTTTCAATACTTGATACATTTACAGAAGATTTGGCTTGTTCCAGTATTTCCTTGCCATTTTTCTTATCGGCCTCTAAATCTCCTTCAGCGGAAAGGACTATTGAATGGACGATGCATAATGCTGCACCATAGGTATTTGCAATATTTTCCGCTTCAGATAATGCTTGCCAGGCCGTTTCGCTGCCATCAACTGCCGCCATAATTTTTTTATACATATAAAAATGCTCCTCAATATGAATACATTTTTTGGGTATTGCCAAGTTAAGTCAGATTAGACTAATTTACACCTTGAGTCAGTACAAGTCAGCATTATGAATACTGAACAATCAATAAGTTAAAAATTAAAATATTAACTAGTTTTTATGCAAATTTACTTAACTTAGCAATACCCGCCAGTTTCCCTTGGAAATGACACTAACACATATAATATTCACCTCAACTGTGCGATGATATTATCAGAGATACTTTTCTTTTCTGGATTGGTTAAATAGTCTTGTTCAGTGTAGTAAACATCATATTGTATTTGTAAATTTAACCAGAAACGCGAACCGTTCCCAAAAAGTTTACCAATACGATAAGCTAAGTCTGGTGTAATAGAGTTTTTTCCTTGAGCAACTCTATATAAATGTTGTTTGCTAACAGACAAAATATTTGCAGCTTTCGGAATACTAAGTTCCAAAGATTTTAAATTTTCCTCTATGAATTTCCCCGGGTGAAATGGAGGTAATTTTCTATCCATAACAATATCCTTTAGTAATAAATTTCTAAATCAATTTTTTTGCTAAGCCGTTTTCCCATTCAAAAATAATGCGATAATTTCCGCTGACTTTCATAGCGTAACGCGTGGGCTTATAGCCTTGGAGCGCATGAAAGCGAGCAGCTGACATCTTCAATTCTTCTATTTTTCAGTGGCATCTAAAACATCTAATATCATTGTGATGCGTTCAATTTTATCCTATCGAACGCTCTGAGGATTTCCCTCAATATAAAGCTTCTATAACCCTTTGTGCTTAAAGCTATCAATCATTCCACACGTCCTTTCAATACAACAATAGTAACATATAATGTTACTATATCAATAAAAAGCAACTTTATCTGTGGTGTAATGTGCGAAATACTATCTCCAAGCTGCAATCGACAAATATTTTTACTAGAGTAAAAATTACTTATCTGTAAATAACAAAAAAATACAAATTCAGGTGGTAAATCTCGACGCCATTATCTGTTAAATTTTGCGCGCTGATTAACATCCCAAAAACAAAGTGTGATAAAAATGACGGTTATTGGCGAGCACTGACGGGTTTTGTAATAGTTATTAAATAGCGTACAAAAATACCTGTTAATCCGTTTGTCCCAGGTTAGATCCCTGCCCACCAGGGAGTCATTATTATCAAGAGATTCGGCAACACAGGTTTTTATTTGTCAGCCTAATGTACAATATTCCGAAAAAACATTTACTAGCTTGTGTATTATTAACAGAAATTGTAGCTGGCGAATCACAATCCAAGCTGCCATCGGTGTCTGAAATAGATATCAGCAATGTGATTTCCAACGATATTCGTTGATGTTCACCTTTCCCTGCACATCATTTCCGCTGAAGCTTAATGGCAGCTCACCATCTAATGCAGCGTGAACACGATAAGCATTATAGTAGTTTTTGAAGGTATCGAGTTTCTTTTCTAAATCGCGTGCATTCCAAAATAAAACCTGGTCAAGATTAAAACATTGCCCCATAAGAAATACTCTTTAATTTAACAGGACTTCCATTGAGTTCTGGCAAATAATATAAGTGAGTGAACAACAATCAAACTAGGATACCGACTTGTGATCACGCCATCAATCATTACCACCGGTTTGAGTACAGTTTCAATCATCAGCAATTAGGTGACTGACAGAAAGAGTAACCCCTTATCAGCTATAATTCCTTCATGTGCCGTGGAATCGAATACTAAAATCAAAAAATTAATTTCCTCAACCGGGTGCAGGACTGCCAGTCAGATTACGATATGGCTGCGTCACTTGGATCATTTGGAGCAAGCGTAAGAATGCGGATTCCGGGATATTCCCCAATGGCGGCTGGGCACGTCTGAATTCAATGACAAATGGAAACCTTGGCATTCAAGACCGGTGCTGATCCCTGCCGAGAATTTCATGGAAATGATCGCGATGGCCAGTCCCACTGGATGATATTGCCAAGTTTAAGTTGATTTGCAAAAAATAACCAGCCAAGACACAAATTTTTAACTTAGTAATTTATTGTTATTCATAGTACTGACTAAAGGTGAAAAATCAGTCTAATTTGACTTAACTTGGCAATACCCTGAGCTTGATTAATCTACCACTTATGAAACTATAATTAATTTAAGGATCGGTAATGAATGACTTAGTTCAGCTTATATATGTTAGTTCAGCAAAATGTCTTATGACTGAACAAGAGTTAGTTGATTTGTTGAAGGCTGCAAGAGTTGCAAACTTATCACATGGCATTACAGGTCTTTTGCTTTATAACGACGGTAACTTTATGCAGGTTATTGAAGGTGAAAGATGCGATGTAGATCAGCTTTTCAAAAATATTGAAGGTGATGTTTCTCACACTGGAATAATTGTACTTTTGAAAGACAAGATAATTTCGCGTGATTTTTCTAAGTGGGCCATGGGATTTCGTAATATTTCAGGAAAAGAACTAGAAGGTTTTTCACGTTTTCTAGAATACCACTCTTCTGATAGTGATAATGTGATATTGCCAGGAAAAGCAAAAGCAATTTTGATGAGTTTTAGAGGCTAATATGGTATTGCCAAGTTAACTCTTCAGGTCGCCCAGAACACTAAAGTTACTGACCTTAAGCTAACGTAACATTTTTCGCTGTGCCTGCAATATAGACTTGAATCAGCGCATGCCTTGTTCTCTCACACGAGTTGGCTGGTGCGAAAGTTCGGCGCAATTATTGGCGTATTGGGAAGTATCGAAAACAAGTTCTCGGTGGGCGACGCAGTAACTTCTCAGCTTTCAGTGACTAATTTTCGCGGTTCACCTCTGCACTTCTTAAGATTTTGCCATCACACGGGTTATTTACCTACGCAACCTATCAGCATTCCACTCCTTTTCAGTAGTTGCTCTTTGTTATCTGGGTACTTGGCGATTGATGCTGTAGACATTTTTATCCCGTACCCTTTGCGTCTATTTTGCGGGGGCGTCCCCTGTGTATTGATCGCGGTACAATTCTATAGTCATCCTAATCCATGCCGTTACAATTAATGCAAACAGTAGTAAATGGTCAGAAGCAAGCTTCAAGTTCCCTTGGATCGACGGGGGTCTTAAGTGACACCCCGTTGATTCATCCTAACAAGTCTCAACCAATTGATTCAATGTAATACGCTCCTCACTGCTGTAACGCAATCTATATTTTTCTTTGATCATCTTCCAACGCTTCCCATACTCGCACCAATAATCTTTTAAAGGCGGCAACCACTCATGCGGCGCCTGATCTGATTTAGATTGATTTGTTGAATCATCCACCACAAGAAGATTATCAAAATCATTAGCAAACTCTCTACGTTGCGCTTTTGTCCAAGTGTCAGCGCCATGTCTGTGAGCATGTGCAAGAGGCACTATATGGTCTACATCAACGTCTGAAGCTTTGGTGAAGATTTGACCTGTATAAGCCCCATACCATTGCCCGTACTTAACCGTGCAGCGCTTAGAATCCTTGAATTGCACTGATACCTTACTTGATACTATTAGAAGCTCTTGGCGTGTGTTTTGGCAGTCTCTGTCCTCATCTATCCAGTGTGGCCAGTCTTTTCGACTATACGAGCTAGAGGCCTGGATATCGTCGCTTAAAAAATCATCGTGTTTGCCTATTTGCGCACAACCAGAAAAAATTCCCAAAACTAAAATCAACAGAAATAACAAAAAAGTGTTTTTCATAAGCCTCTTAAAAAGTATTGATTTAAATGTCATAGATAATAAAAAACCCGCCACAGTGGGCGGGTTAAGAATTGTTTGTAATTATAAGTAATTCGTTTTGCAACGCAACCGTTGCCACTTCATTTCGTTGCGTATTTGCTTACGTGCCAAATATGAAAACTTGTTGCCTAATACCTGTGACTCACGTTTCGTTAACCTGCGTGGTTAACTTTATGAATAATTCACCTAATTATAAATAGCGGTGTAAAAATGTACCACTAGTAAACGATAGACAGAAAGACAGATAGCTGCGATTTTGAAAGAAACTGAAGCAGGAATGCGTGTTCCAGGGTTATGCCGTAGATACGGTATTTGGCCAGAGTACACTTTATAAATGGCGTTCCAAATATGGTGGTATGGAAGTTTATGATGCTCGGCGCTTTAAAGAACTGGAAGAAGAAAACCTTCGATTAAAACAGATGTATGCGGATCTGAGTCTAAAAAATCGACTACAAGAGGAAATCATAAAAAAGCTGTAAGGTCAACGGCGGATCGTCAGCGCTGGGTTACTCAACTTCGGGTTCAGTTTAGCACTGGTATTTCATTAAGTTGTCAGGCGGCATTTTTAAGTCGTGCAGCCTATTATTAAGAGTCTAAACGTAGAGATGACAGTGAATTAATCGATACCCTATTGGCCTTAATAGAAAAACATTCACGCTGGAGCTTTCCTAAATGTCGTAAGTGTTTAAAGGCGCTAGGTTACCGATGAAATCACAAACGAATTTACCGAGTGTATCTGGAGTTGTAGTTAAATATGCGACGCAAAGCCAAGCGCCGGTTACCAAGTAGATCACCTTTTCCTCTGGTTGTTCCTGCCATGGCAAATGACTGTTGGTCGATGGATTTTATGTCAGATGCGTTACAGCACGGACATCGATTTAGAACGTTCAATGTACTGGATGATTATAATCGAGAGATATTAGGGATTGATATTAACTCCAGCATACCCGCTTCAAGAGTAACTCGGTATCTTGACCAAATAGCGGCTTGGATAGGATATCCACGAAAAATAAGGCTTGATAATGGGCCTGAGTTTATTTCATCTGAATTTGCCGCATGGGCAGAAAAACACAACATTCTAATTGATTATATTCAGCCCGGCTGCCCTTATCAAAAGGGCTATGTTGAGCGATTCAACCGAACTTATCGAGAAGGTGTATTGGATGAGACTTTTGCAAAACCCTGATAGTTGAATAATTAATCCTTTGTAATCAATCTTCAAAAATCTTTAGCCAGGGCTTTTGCAAAAGTCTCTGGATATGTATTTGCTCGGCAGCTTAAATGAAGTTCGACACATCACGGATGATTGGATGAAGCTCTATAATTATGAGAGACCTCATGAAGGTCTTAATGATTTACTTGATTACGCAAAACCTACAGCCAGTTATATAGTCAAAGAGAAGACTCTAGTCATTTGATATATAAGGAGAAGGATTGTGAGTAAGAACAAAGTCCAATTCCAGAAAGGTATGAGTTTGCCAGATTTCATAGCCGTCTATGGAGATGAACAGCAATGTC
>JAJFJG010000006.1 GCA_021774265.1 Nitrosomonas sp. | reverse complement strand
CTTGCTGCTGCTAATGCACTACTAAAAAAACTAGAAGAACCGCCGTCAGGTGTGATCTTTATACTAGTGACGCATCGTGTTCAACAATTATTGCCGACGATCCGTAGTCGTTGTCAATTGATCACCATGCCGGCGCCGGATGTTGCAACGGCTAAAGACTGGCTAAAACAGCAAGGTGTTGATGACCCTAGTGTCTGTCTTGCCGCCGCCAGCTTTGCGCCTTTGTCTGCATTGGCTTTTAATGATCCAGAATATATCGCGCAGCATGATTTGTTTTTAGACCAAATCAGTGCGCCGGAAAAACTGAATGCTATCGAGTTGGCTGAGAAAATGCAGCGAACAGATTTGTCCATGGTGGTGAGTTGGCAACAGAAATGGTGTTACGACTTGTTGAGTTTTAGTACGACGGGAAAAGTTCGTTATCATTCATCACAACTAATAGCCATCCAAACTTTGGCGGCTACCGTCAATACCAAAGCATTGGTTACTTATTCTCGTTCTTTGCTATCTACACAGCAATTGTCCCGTCATCCGCTTAATGCGCGTTTGTTTTTGGAAGAGATGTTTTTGAGATACGCAATGTTGTTGGAAAACCAAATGACTTAGGAACGTAATATTATCAATGTCTAATTAAAGGTCAGTTTGCCTTATTTTGGTTGAAAAGTGGCAACATCAAAACCGCCGTCTGACTATCTTTCACCCAAGCGAGCTTATTGTTAATAAGTTCGTAGTGAATTAGATAATCGTTGTTTGATGGCTTGATTATTGGGTCGGTTTTGTCCTAACTCAAGTCCCTCTCCCGGATTCCAGCTATACCAAGATATTCGTTTGTTATTCTATTGCTGGAGCAAGATGTGATTGCTGAAGATAAGGTTAAGAGAAGCCGTATTTGTTGATAACGTATCCTTATGGCGTGATAAAGAACCCGGGTAGGAGTGAAAGCGTTGAAGTTTTAATTGTTCAAATTTAACAGTATATTCTAAATAAGAACCCGTTTTTCTATAAGATCTATTGTGGCTCACTTAAAATATTATCATCATGACTTCAAAGCAATGGGAACCCCTTGTGCTATTCAACTTTATGCTAAAACCCATATAAAGGCTAAACGCGCCGCTGAGAAAGTGGTTGCAGATGTTGCTCGACTTGAAGCTATTTATTCACGCTATCGTGATGATAGTTTTTTGTCTGAAATTAATCGTGTTGCGGCAGCGGGTGGAAGTATTACGGTCGATGTTGAAACTGCTGGATTGTTGGACTATGCAACGACTTGCTATCAACAGAGCGATGGGTTATTTGATGTTACATCTGGCCTCTTGCGCCAGGCGTGGAATTTTAAGTCGGGCAAAGTCGCAGACGAGGCGGTGATTAACAGTTTGTTGGAGAGAATCGGTTGGGACAAATTGCACTGGCAGGCGCCAGTTCTAGAATTCCTAGTCGCTGGTATGGAAATTGATTTTGGTGGTGTTGTCAAAGAGTATGCGGTTGATTGTGCAGCAGCACTCTGCATGGAGATGGGAATTCAGCATGGTATTGTCAATTTAGGGGGCGACATTAAAGTAATTGGCCCACATGCAGATGGTAGTCCTTGGCGAGTTGGGATACGTCATCCACGTTATGCTGGTGCTGTATTACAGACTATTGAACTACATGCAGGTGCGTTAGCCAGTAGTGGTGATTATGAGCGCTGCATTATGCTAAATGGGGTTCGATACGGTCATGTGCTTAACCCAAAAACCGGCTGGCCGGTTCGGCGCATGGCATCTGTTAGCGTTGTTGGAGATTTTTGTGTGGTTGCGGGTAGTGCCGCAACTATTGCTATGCTTAAAGAAGACAAAGGTCCAAAATGGTTAATTGAACTGGGTTTACCGCATCTGTGGGTTGATGTGAATGGTGAAGAAGGTGGAGAGTTAGCTACTTCAACAAAAGATTACTGATTGATCGGTGATATTTCTTAGTGCATCCGTTTGTTGTTTAATAGCAATGGCCAGTTTTTCATCTGTTATATAAGCATTGGTATCATTTTGCTTAACCTGGATCTTAGCTAATGTGGCGAGACTATTTAACTGGTGTGCTTCAAGATAACCGGCTGACTCTTTCATCCCATGAGTGATTGAACTCAGTGATGCAGGATCTTTTGCATGAATAGCACGACGAATGTCTGCTGGGGTTCTTTTGTACGAGGTTACAAAGGTTGTCGCCAGCGTCTTAATAATGTTGTCGCTTTTTTTGTAGCGTTTGTGTAAAGCTGTTCAATCTATTATGGTGATTGTTTCTAAATGTGTTTTTGTCGGCTTTTTGTAATAGATTGAGCGCTTGCTGCCCATCATTACGGAAAATAACATTGGTACCTTCTAGATCGAACATGCCTTTTAACATCATACGGTCTAGCTCGGCATCTTTAGCGACTAATATGTTGATTCCATTTAGGCGTTTGTTTTTGTTAAAAGGCATAGTCTTTTTGTTTTGTTACAGGATTTGTTTGTGCCAGTAGCAATGTCAATACAAATTCACTAACAATATTAAAACAAGTTCTAACCATAATGTCACCTTGCATTATTTTAGTATGAAGAGAGCAAGTAGAATGTACGTGTTTGCAGCAAATTATCTGTCCAAATTACCTTAACCTATGGCGGGTTTTAGACAAAATGATGGGTAATTTCAATAATACGACGGCTATCAAATACTTAGTATCAAAACCTATTTTTATATGATAGAAGTTAACATAGGGGCACTCAGCATTAATAGTTGCCTGTTGCCTGTTGCCTGTGGCTTTCTCAGTTGAGCGCTGTCGACAAAGAGTTTTATTGGCCAAAGCGCAGAACAAATAGGATATCCGATCTGGATAAGTGAGGAATTTTTTGTATCTAATCGATTAATGCCTTGTTTCTTAAATTTATTATTTACATTACAAATAGCTGATTCATTATATTATCATCATGATGTTTGGAAATTTTATATTACTTCTTGTAGCTAACGTTTGATCCTTAAGAATGAGGTGAGATTTATGGAAATATCTACAATCGCAGTGTTGGTTATTCTGGCAATGCTTGTTTTTTATGTGATCAGTATTTTTAACAATCTGGTTAGCATGCGTAACCGCTATAAAAATGCTTTTGCACAAATTGAAGTGCAGCTTAAGCGTCGTTATGACTTGATCCCAAATCTGATTGAAACTGCCAAGGGGTATATGAAGCACGAAAGTGAAACTTTGGAGGCGGTGATTGCGGCACGTAATGCAGCGGCTAATGGCTTGGCTGCCGCGGCTTCTGACCCTAGTAATGCAGGTGCGATGAATGCACTAGCTGGGGCGGAGGGTGCGTTAGCGGGTGCGATGAGCAAATTCAACGTGGTGATGGAAGCTTATCCTGATCTCAAGGCAAATCAGAACATGATGCAATTAAGTGAAGAACTCATCAGTACGGAAAACAAAGTGGCCTTTGCTCGCCAAGCCTTTAATGATCAAGTGATGGAATATAATACCTATAAGCAGTCTTTCCCACCGATGGCATTTGCCAGTATGTTCGGCCATGCGCAGGATGCATCGTTGTTAGAGTTTGAAGATAGTGCTGAGATTCAAGCAGTGCCCGAAGTTTCTTTTTGATCTGTTTTATTCGGTAAATTATGAATTTTTTTAAATTACAGGAACAAGCGCGGCAAAGTACATCCAAGTTGGTCTTTATGTTTTTTTTAGCAGTGCTTTCACTCATTTTGTTGACCAATTTTCTGGCTATGTTTGCGTTTGGCTTTGTAAACACTCAACAGTTAGCTACGGAAAATTTTCAGCAACAGTTTGACTGGGAAACTTTTTTACTGATTGGCTTGGCTGTGTTGGTGACTATTCTGTTTGGAAGTTTATACAAGATCAGTAGTCTTGCTGGTGGCGGCTCGAAAGTGGCCGAAATGATGGGTGCTGAATTAATTGTCGATGGTACTGGTGATGTCGATAAACAAAAAATTCTTAATGTTGTGGAGGAAATGGCGATTGCTTCGGGTTCGCCGGTGCCACCGGTTTATTTGTTGCACGAAGACAGTATTAATGCATTTGCTGCGGGGACTTCACCCAGTAATGCGGTGATTGGCGTAACTCGTGGCAGCATTAAAAAATTGAGTCGTGATGAATTGCAGGGAGTGATTGCCCACGAGTTTAGCCATATTTTAAATGGTGATATGCGTTTGAATATCCGTTTAATTGGTATTTTGCATGGCATTTTAATCCTTGGTATTCTTGGTTATTACTTATTGCATTTTGGTGGGCGTTCTAGAAACTCTAGAGACAATGGTGGCGTGATGTTTCTAGCATTGGGTTTGGTTGTGATTGGTTACGGCGGTACTTTTTTTGGCAATATGATTAAAGCGTCAGTCAATCGTCAGCGTGAATATTTGGCGGACGCTTCTGCTGTACAATTTACACGAAATCCCAGCGGTATAGCAGGTGCATTAAAACGTATAGGCGCTGATTCTGTGGGTTCCACATTACAGAACCCTAATGCTAATGAAATCAGCCATGCTTTGTTCGGTGAAGGCATCAAACATTCTTTTACTAATTTGTTTGCTACGCACCCGCCGTTAGAGAAGCGGATTCGTAGTATAGAACCAAACTGGAATGGGAATTTTGATTGCCCGCCCATCGTTGAAACAGGGGCGGATAAATTACATCGGCCGCACGATGAACAAATGAAAAAAGCCGTTGGCTTAATGGCTGGCGCAGCGGCGGTAATGAATAGCGAAGCGTTTGTTGACCGCGTTGGCCAATTAAATTCCAACCAAATTGAGTATGCTCAGCAGATATTAGACGAGCTGCCAAATGAAATTAAACAAGCTGCGCATGATCCCTATGCTGTTCGTGCGTTGATTTACTTTATGGTGCTGGATAAAGACCCTGATATGCGTCAGCGACAGTTGCAGTTTTTAGCGTCTGCCGCAGATGATGGTGTCTATGAAGAAACTATTAAGTTGGTTGAGAAATTTCCAGAACTGGAATTAGTGCATCGGCTGCCTATACTAGACATTGCATTGTCGACGTTTCGTCAATTATCGAAGCGGCAATATCTGTTATTCAAGGAGAATCTGAATGCCATAGTGGCGATGGACACCAAGATTCATTTGTTTGAGTGGACGTTGCAGCGGATTTTATTTCATCATCTAGATGTAGTATTTGAGCAAACAATAAAACAAGAATCAAAGCTACTGCATATAGAACAAACAAAACAATCTTGTGCCATTGTGATTTCGTTATTAATTTATGCCGATAAACAGCAAGGAATACGTCAAGAAGATGCGTTTGCTGCTGCTAGAGAGAAATTAGGCGGTCTAAATGTAAAATTGCTGCCAGTTGCTGAAGTTAATCTGGATAGTGTTGGAAAGGCATTGGATCAGTTAGCATGTCTCGCGCCGCTGCAGAAACCTTTATTATTAAAAGCCTGCGCAAAAGCTATTGTGGCTGATCAGCAAATATCAGCTGCTGAAGTTGAATTATTCCGTGCAATTTCAGATCTAATCGATTGCCCAATGCCACCGCTGGTGGCTTGAGTTATTTCATTGTTAGTGCGCCATTAAAATTTTATTCACTTGTAATTTGTACAGTTCTGTGACAAAAAAAACCACTCCTTCTTCACCAGATGTTATCCCATTACCGGCTGCCGCGACAGAACAAGGCGATTTTGGTTTTATCGGCCGCGACATTGAAATGCATACGTTGGAATGCGCGTTGCAACAACAATCTCAAGCGGGGTTAGTTGTCCATGGTATTGCGGGTGTTGGCAAGACTGCGCTGATACAGGGTTATCTGCAATGGTTGCAACAATCAGGAAGGTTAAAAGCCAACATCTTCTGGTTTCGTTTTGATGAAGTTCGTAGTTTTGAATATGTTGTCAATCAAATGGTGGAGGGACTCTTTGGCGCGAATGTTTTAGCTTCTTCGATGAAGCAGAAGGTGGATAACTTGTGTCAGGTATTCATGCAAAATTCATTTATTCTCGTCTGGGATAACTTTGAGTCTGCTGGTGGTACGTCATATTTGGATGTCATGTCGCTTTTATCAGGTGAAGATAGGGCTCAGTTTAAGGTATTTCTGCAGCGACTACATAATGGTAAAACTAAAATCATTATCATCAGTCGTTCACCTGAAAACTGGTTGTCCGAAACAGAATGTAACCGCCTATTACTAGGCGGATTACAAGGTAAAGATTGCCGCCAATATTGTGATGCTGTCGTGCGTCATTTTGACATTGTTCTAGACGAAGATGATCCCGCCTATTGTGATTTAATGGAAAAACTACATGGGCACCCTTTGGCGGTGCGGGTGGTACTGTTGAAATTAGATGAGACACCGGTTGAAATCTTGTTGCAAGAATTTGAAGAAGATTTTGATGCGGCTGAATCAGATGAGGGCATCGCTTGTTTTGATGCGGCTTTGGGATTGTTAGAAACTAGTTTTCCCCCGGAATACACTGCCGTATTACAGTTTATCGGGTTGCACCAGCGTTATGTGCAATTGAATACGCTGACTGATATGATGAGAAATAGTGATCTGGTGACGGCTGAAATAACCATCAAGGGTTGTATTACTGTACTGGAACATGTGGGGCTTTTGTGCCCGCAAAAAAAAGATATTTATACCATGCATCCTGCATTGAATGGATATTTAAGGCGCCATCATCCCGCTGAAACTGCTGTGTTAAGTGCTTTTGTTGATTTGATGGGACATTTTGCGGGTCACCTGGCGCCGAAAGAACTCAATGTACAGCGAGCTCCTTTTTATATACACAGTGCGAATTTTCATTGTGCATTGTTTCTGGCGAAAACACTGAATATGGACGGTCATATTGTCGCCTTGTCGCAATCTCTAGCAGTCTTTACTCAGAATATTCATGATTTTGAAGGTGCGGCTCGTTTGTATGAAAGTTTGGTTGGTCATTACAGCCAACATAATGATAATTTGGGATTAGCCAGTTGTTACCTTCAGTTGGGTAGAATAGCTCAAGAACGACACGACTTTGTGCATGGTGAGCAGTGGTATCTCAGGGCTTTGACCATTAAAGAAACACAAGGTGACAAACATGGTATGGCCAATACTTATGCCCAGCTTGGGGCATTAGAAAGAATGCAACAACACTGGGTAAATGCTGCAAAATGGTTTGTTAAGGCTGCGGTCACGTTCCACAACAATGATGACATGCAATCTGTCGCGCGTGTTGCTGATATTTATATGGCATTGTTGCAGCAAAGTGATGTGCGAACACAAAGCGAAATGCAGCAATTATGGAGACAGTCTGGCTTGGAAAATACTGTTGATTCGATCAATGGGTTAATAAAGCCGCCGCATAAAACAAAGAATAATCTAGGAAACTGAGAATTAAGGCCTCTAATTAGTTTCTAGTAATAACATGAATTATAATTTGGATTTTGTACGTACTATTATTCTTTGTACGCGGTTTTTTCAGAATTATTTTTATAGGAACTACGATAGATGCTCAAATCATTTGACGTGGCAGTAATTGGTGCCGGACCTGGTGGCTATGTTGCTGCGATTCGTTGTGCGCAGCTTGGTCTTAATACAGTGTGTATTGATGAATGGGAAAATGCTAAAGGTCGGCCAAGCCTGGGTGGTACCTGTCTTAATGTGGGCTGTATTCCGTCAAAAGCATTACTCGAATCATCTGAGAATTTTTATGCATCAATGCATAAATTTAAAGACCATGGTATTTCCATAAAGGGTGTGTCGATCGATGTGCCGGTAATGATTTCACGCAAGGATAAGATTGTCACGACATTCACTGCGGGAATCGCTTCCTTATTTAAAAAGAATAAGGTGACTTCAATCCATGGTAAAGCAATGCTGAAAAAAGAAGGTGATCAAACGGCGGAGTGGGCTATAGAAGTTAAAAACAAAAAGGGGGCGGAAACAATTCAAGCAAAACATGTCATCATTGCGACCGGTTCCACCCCGCGTCAATTACCACTTATTCCCATCGATAATGATCGTATTCTTGATAATACAGGTGCATTGGCATTAACAGAAATACCTAAGCGCCTTGGCGTGATTGGTGCGGGTGTGATTGGGCTTGAAATGGGTAGCGTTTGGCGCCGACTTGGATCTGAAGTAACGATACTTGAGGCTATGCCTGAATTTCTGATGGCAGCAGATCAACAAATTGCAAAAGAAGCCTATAAAATTTTTAGTAAAGAACTTGGTTTATCGATTCAAACAAAAGTAGATATCAAGAAAATTAAAACAACTAAGAAGAAGGGTGTGGTTGTTGAGTACATTGACGCAGACAATAATCCGCAAAAACTGGAACTTGATAAGTTAATCGTGGCTGTGGGTAGAGTGCCTAATACAGCGGGTTTAGGTGTAGAGAATCTTGATGTTAAAACCGATGAACGTGGTTTTATCATTGTCGACGATTATTGCCGCACTAACGTAACCAATATCTATGCAGTCGGTGATGTGGTGAGAGGTCCCATGTTGGCACATAAAGCATCGGAAGAAGGTGTCGCCGTGGCAGAAATTATATCAGCAATAGAGAAGGGAGACGAAAGGGAGTATGAACACGTGGACTTTAATACGGTACCCTGGGTTATTTATACCTCACCTGAAATTGCTTGGGTCGGTAAGACAGAGCAACAATTGGAATCAGAAGGAATTACCTACAAAGTCGGTCAGTTTCCGTTTATGGCTAATGGTCGGGCACGTGCGCTAGGAGAAGCAGCTGGGTTTGTGAAAGTTTTGGCTGATGCGACTAATGATAGGATTTTAGGTGTTCATATGATGGGTCCACATGTTTCTGAGTTGATTTCTGAAGCGGTTGTGGCCATGGCATTTTCAGCAAGCAGCGAAGACTTGGCTAGAATTATTCATGCACATCCATCATTATCGGAAACGCTACATGAGGCAGCTTTGGCTGTGGATAAACGGGCGCTACATATTTAGT
>JAJFJG010000050.1 GCA_021774265.1 Nitrosomonas sp. | reverse complement strand
TGCTACTTCCGTTTACATTCCATAGCCCATGGATTCTTCTCGTCCACTTCTTTTAATACCATGGAAATAATCCTAATTCTTTTAACAGCCATAATCGCGAGACTACTTAGTCATTTAGGGACTGTCAAGACAATTAGGTATACTTTATTAAGTCAATTACAAGCAAAAACTGACAAGATCAAGACTTATCCGTTGATCCCTCAGTAGATTTCTTACGTTGCATGTAATAGAACGCACCGCCACCTACTGCGACAATCAGTAGCACAATTTCCATCATACCAAAACCACCGCCGTGACCTCCGTGACCACCACTACCCCCTACAGCAAACGGAACGCGTGCAGCAACCGTTATATTACCCGCATCGTCATGTCTTTCCAGTAAAATTTCATAATCGCCTCTATCAGGAAGATCTGTGGACATTGCAATGATACCAGAGCGATGCGCTTGTGGTGGCATGTACACAATACCGTGATCACTGACAGCCACACTATGCGCGGCTTCATCATCATGACCTTCGTGATCACCATGACCTGCATGCTCATTAGCTTCATGACCATCTTCATCTACCTCAACCGCTTTTGCTTCTTCGTGTACTGCATCAGCATGACTGTCATCATGACCTCCATGGCCATCATGTCCGACTTTTACTAAGCGCACAGCAAGCGGTATCTCACGAGAATCCCAGTCAAACAATTCTACGGTTAAATTCACTTTTCCTGGGGTTGGGATATTTTTACAGAAGGCATGCTGAGGCGGCAAATCATTATCAGGTACTTCGTAGCCATTAAATCCTACTGGAAACTCTCCATCATGATACGAACAGTCGGCGGTATCATGGTGGCCCTCATGGGCTAACATTAACTGCGCATGCGCAGGTATCGTTAGCAAAGAAATTAATACTGCGCCACCTAATTTTATTACCCAACCATGTTTTGATGCTTGCTTCATATTTTCTCCAATTTATTATTCGCGAACTTACCCACTTCAACTATGTTCAGCAAATCCAATTTAAACTACTAAGCACGGCATTGTATAACAATTCAATTCAAATCAAAATTTGAATTGAATTGAATTAACAACTCGCATTTTATAGGCATATCTATCCCGGCATCAGTCAATCAAAAAAATACCTCGTTGTCGTCGCATTCGCCAACTTGATTGCTTGTTCTCAAGACACACGCCATAGCTAAAGGATGGTGGCAGCTCGGGAAATTGGAATCGCAAATCAATGAACCAAAAACATGTTTCATAGTTATCATCATCTATACGATCCAATGCTGGAAATACTGCAAATTCTCGGAATTTCTCAAATTCAGGTTGCAACCAAGCTTGACTTACAAGCTGCAAATTATAGGCTCCGCTACCACACTGGTTGTAGAGTTGCCACATAACTTGTTCATATGGCTGATAAGCGGCCATCATTCTTTGCAATAAAAATACGCCTGAGGCATACTGTCGATTCACTCGATCACGCCATAGGTTTATATAAGCCACGTGGTATGTTTGGCCATTTTGTATGATGATTTTCCAATTAAAAGCTGATAACGGTTGTGGTAACACATTAATTTCTACCTTTTTCATTGCTTGTGAGTCCGCGTAAGCCACTGCGATATTCATTGCACGCTCATGCAGACTCCATAAAAAACCCACATAACACAACAAACCAACCAAAGCACAAACAGCAAAAACTCTTTGCCGCGGAAATCGCAACGACAAAAACAACCCGGTAATGATGATTAAACTGAACCATGGATCAATAACAAAGGCTAATGGCAAAGAGATTCGTTGCATTGAAAGCGGGGCAAATAACATCAAGCCATAAGAAGTTATTAAATCACCTGCTATATGGATAGCAATGCCCATACAGACTGGCCAATAAAACACTTTCCATGAATATTTTTTACGCGAAAGACGTGAAAATAAATAAGACAGAAGAAATGCCCACACAGGCAACATCACTAAGGAATGTGTTGGACCTTGATGCCAATTCAAATAGGTTAACGTATCAATCAGTCGTAACGCGAGATCCAGATCAGGAAAAACAGCTGCTACAAATCCAACCAGAATACGTGTACGTAAAGGCAAGATTTGCTCGGATGATTGCGCTGGTGACGCAGTTGCTCGAACCAGCAAAGCGCCACTTAATGCGTGAGTCAACGAATCCATTCATCTACTCAATCAGCGATTCGGCTCTATCACTTCCGTTGCAACGCCACCAGACGGCGACCCAGTTGTTTCTTGCTGAGAACCATATACCGCACGATCCAGCGTCTCAGCAAGTTGTAATTTGTGCCGTAAAAACTCACGCGTATTTTGTGAATTGTTAGAAACATCATTCATCCAATACGCAAACGTTGCTAAATAAATTATCGTTAAAGCGGTTTCTTCCAATGCACGACGCATATATGTGGCGTCTCGCTGCGCAGCTTCACGCACCCACTGAACGGTACGGCTCACACGCATGATCGCAGGAATTTGAATATGTACATGCCCTGGTTCTAATTTAGCCCCAATCATTTGCCGTGTCACATTACGATGAACTGATAACGCAGTTAACCACGCCACAATCAAGTCATTTAACCGCTCTTGATGAGGCAATGCAAGGAAATCTGCATTTTCTGGTAATTTAAGCATTGCACTATCTGCTCGATCAAACCAAGCATCGACCAACTCTTCTTTCTCTCGAAAATGGAGCCGTATATCATCCAACGAAATCTTCATTTTTGCAGCCACATCAAAAAGACGCACTGCTTCCCAGGATGAGTTTTCAGCCAATTCAATTGCAGCATCAACAATTGCATCACGGATATCATGATTATTTTTCATTATCTTGACTCTCCCACATTAAGTGCATGTATTTACAATATTACGCCACATTTCAAGCCAACCCAGAAACTTTTCCCCAAGAATCCCGCAATGTCACGACGCGATTAAATACAGGTTTCCCTAATTTTGTATCTACACGATCTGCTATAAAGTAGCCGTTACGCTCAAACTGAAATGCCTGCTCAGGCTTCACTTCAGCGAGTGATTGTTCTACATAAGCGACAGTTATTTCCTTTGAGTTGGGGTTTAGTGACGCTTTGTAATCCTTATCGCCGGCATCTGGATAAGGATCAGAAAACAGGCGATCATAAAGCCGCACTTCAGCCTGAAGCACATGTTTGACAGATAACCAATGGATATTACCTTTGACTTTGCGTGTAGTAGCACCTTCTGTACCGCTTTTGGTATCGGGGTCGTAGGTGCAATGAATAGCTTCTATTTCGCCTGCCACATTTTTCTCGACAGAAACACATTTCACGATATAAGCATAACGCAAACGGACTTCTGCACCAGGTGACAGACGGAAATAACCTTTGGCAGGCTCCTCCATAAAATCATCACGCTCAATGTAAATTGTTTTGGATAACGGCACGACACGCTTTTCCCATTCAGGCTTTTTGGGGTGGTTGGGCGCAAGGCAATCCTCTTCTTGGTCGCATGGATAATTGTCAATTATCAATTTTAATGGCTTCAATATGGCGATACGGCGCGGTGCAGACTCATTCAGGTCTTCACGTAGACAATCTTCCAACACACTCATATCGATCCATGAGTCTGCTTTACTGACTCCAATACGCTCAACAAACAATCGAATGGACTTGGGTGTAAAACCTCGACGACGTAATCCGACGAGTGTACTCAGCCTCGGATCATCCCATCCATCAACAAGACCACCCTCCACCAACTCGATCAATTTACGTTTACTCATAACGGCGTAGGTCAAATTGAGACGTGCAAATTCAATTTGTTGTGGATGGCACGGCACTTTGTCTACCAACTGATCCAGCACCCAATCATAAAGTGGACGATGATCTTCAAATTCCAGTGTGCATAAAGAATGAGTGATATTTTCTAAAGCATCGGATATACAGTGCGTATAGTCGTACATGGGATAAATACACCATTTTTCGCCCGTGCGCTGATGGCGAATATGACGGATACGGTAAATCACTGGATCACGCATATTCATATTAGATGAGGCCATGTCAATCTTGGCTCTCAACACATATCTACCATCTGCAAACTCGCCCTCTTTCATGCGCCGAAACAAATCCAGACTTTCTTCTATCGAGCGATCACGGTATGGGCTATTTTGACCAGGGCTGGTCAGCGTGCCGCGATGCTCGCGCATTTCATCTGCATTAAGGCTTTCGACGTAGGCTTTTCCCTGAGTAATTAGGTACTCTGCAAAAGCATAAAGCTGGTCAAAATAATCTGATGAGTAATGTTGGCGGCCCTCCCAATCAAAACCCAGCCATGCGACATTCTCACAAATGGCATCAACATATTCCTGAGCTTCTTTTTCAGGATTCGTGTCGTCAAAACGTAGATGACACACGCCTTTGTAATCTCTTGCCAATCCAAAGTTTAGGCAAATACTTTTAGCATGGCCAATATGCAGATAACCATTTGGTTCCGGCGGAAAGCGTGTTTCTACACGCCTTTGCCATTTGCCTGAGCGATTATCTTCATCAATAATGCTACGAATAAAATTAGAAACAACTATATCGGCTGATGAATGCGCTACAGATTTATCTTTCAAGTTTTTCTCTCTTGGATTAGGGTTGCTATGATTATAACGACGATCAACTGGAAACCGGGGAATATAAATGATTTTAATTTTGCTATCAATCGCAGGCATCCTGTATTTTGCATTGCAACTCGAAGATACATTTAAAATCCCGTCTCCGCTTGGATTAATCAGTCTTTCATTTATATTTCATTATTTATTTCATGCCGCACCGTTATTCACAGGCAACCCGGCTGATTTTGCGGTACTAGTGTTATTTTTATTGCCCGTATTATTGATTGCCGACTCGCTGGAATTAAATTTAAAAGATTTAAAAGAAAACGGGCTAAGCTTATTTTATCTATCGGTTGTCGCTGTTGCCTTGTCTGTCGCTACGGCCATTTTTACGGCTGATTTTATTTTTGGCGACTATCAACTATCAGTAGCCGCTATTATCGTCTTGTTTGCCATGGTATTAGCAACTGACCCTGTATCAGTTGTCAGCATTTTTTCTAAATTTACACTACCCCACCGTTTAAAAATACTCGCGGAAGGTGAGAGCCTTTTTAATGACGCAACCGCATTGGTCATTTTCGTATTCATTGGTTTATACGCACTGGATGGCAACGAAATCACTATCACATATGTATCAGAAATCAGTTTAATCGTCATTTTAGGGTCCGCCGTCCTAGGCATTACTGCGGGTTATCTCGGATTGCTCGTATTAAAAACAACCGACAATCGTATTGCTGAAATGATGATTATGCTCTGTACGGGCTACGGTGCTTTTGAGCTTGCCGAACATTTTTATACCCTACTCAACGTTTTTGGCGGCCATTCACATATGCACTTATCTGGCATTTTGTCATGCATTATTGCAACAATTACCGTACATCACATGATGACCAATGCATTAAATAATGAAGCGCGGCAGTTAGATGCGGATGAAGAAGCACTGCAACAAGCCGCACAACAGACCATAAAACCATCACGCAATATCATTGTTGGCATCTTAACTCGAATTAAAGCAACGGTAACCGAACGCGACCGCCATATCCGTACTAAAGAGGATATTCAACTGCTAGCTGTCATAGCGAACACCATCTTATTTATTGCGATGGCGGAGATCGTCAATCTAGCTCAACTATGGCAATATAAAATAGAAATTATCAGCATGTTTCTGGCAACCACGGTCATTCGTGCATTGATGATGGGAAAATTTGCCATCATCACCAATCAAACAACCAAAATGACTAATGTGAATTTTCGCTGGTGGGGCGTTCTCACTTTTGCTGGTATTAAAGGCGGCCTATCCGTGGTAATGCTGATGATGATTCCACTATCATTCGAACACTTACAAATGTTTCAAGCCGTGGTAATTGGCGTAATTCTTTTGTCCACTTTTATTTACTCAGCTATTTTGATTGCCATTATCACCAAAAACAAAGCTGTATTTATATTGGAGAAAGAAAGGGAAAACCATAATTATGTTTGACATTCAGACTTACGTCACATAGAATCGTCGGCTTCCTTAGAATAAATTACATGGGCAGGATAAGTTTCTGTGAAAACATTTTCAGCAAAACCACAAGAAGTCACCCATGATTGGGTTGTAATTGATGCCGCCGATAAAGTATTAGGACGTTTGGCCACGATCATTGCGTACCGCTTACGTGGTAAGCATAAAGCGATATACACACCGCATGTTGATACGGGCGATTATATTGTTGTAATAAACGCCAATAAAATTCGCGTCACTGGCAACAAAGCGGAAGATAAAATCTATTATCGTCATTCTGGTTATCCAGGTGGCATATATGAAACAAATTTCAAAAAAATGCATGATCGCTTTCCTGATCGCCCACTGATGAAAGCCGTAAAAGGGATGCTACCAAAAGGAGCACTGGGTAATGCAATGCTTAAAAAACTCAGAATTTACGCTAGCGATACACACCCTCATGCAGCGCAACAACCACAACCACTCGAAGTTAGGGCTTAATTATGACGACAAGTTACAATTACGGCACCGGAAGACGTAAAAGTTCCGTGGCACGTGTTTTTATAAAGCCCGGCACTGGTGCAATAACGATCAATAACAAACCTATTGATGTGTTTTTTTCTCGCGAGACAGGTCGCATGATTGCACGTCAACCCTTGGAATTAACTGAAAACCTCACGACATTTGACATCATGGTAAACATACATGGTGGCGGCGAGTCAGGGCAAGCAGGAGCGGTTCGTCATGGCATTACACGTGCATTGATTGACTTTGACGAGTCACTTAGGCCAGCACTGCGTAAGGCAGGTTTAGTGACACGTGATGCACGTGAAGTTGAACGAAAAAAAGTGGGGCTGCGGAAGGCACGCCGGCGCAAGCAATTCTCTAAACGATAATTTGCTTTTACTCACTAAAAGCCGCCAGTAATGGCGGCTTTTTTTATTTATAATGGGTGTATCTAAGAAACAGTAAATTTTGCACTAGAACGGAGTCCCATGATTAATGTAGGCATTGTAGGTGGAACAGGGTATACCGGCGTGGAGCTACTCCGCATTCTGTCCCAACACACAGAAGTTAACTTAAAAACAATTACTTCTCGCAAAGAAGCGGGGATGAATGTTGCTGATTTATTCACCAATTTACGTGGCCACATCTCACTTAAGTTCTCCGACCCATCAAATACTGAATTAGAAAAATGCGACATAGTTTTTTTTGCCACTCCCAACGGTATTGCCATGCAGCAAGCCAGTGAATTGCTTAATGCCGGTGTTAAGATCATTGACTTAGCTGCTGATTTTCGCATTAAAAATGTAACCGAATGGGAGAAATGGTATGGCATGCCTCACGCCAGCCCAGAATTAGTTGCTGAAGCCATTTATGGTTTACCAGAAATTAATCGCGGCCAAATAAAAAATGCGCGATTAATCGCCAACCCAGGTTGTTATCCAACAGCCGTACAGCTTGGCTTTCTTCCTTTAATAGAAGCAGGCATTGTTGACACTGACAACCTTATTGCCGACGTGAAGTCTGGCGTATCGGGTGCAGGACGAAAAGCCGAAGTACATACGCTCCTTGCTGAGGCGGCCGACAACTTCAAAGCTTATGGCGTTTCTGGTCACCGTCATTTACCTGAAATCAAGCAAGGCTTATCTAGTGTTGCAGGAAAGCCTATTGGGCTTACATTTGTACCCCATTTGACTCCAATGATCCGCGGCATTCATGCCACGCTTTATGCAAAACTCTCTCACGATATTAACTTACAATCATTATATGAAGAACGTTACGCAAATGAACCGTTTGTAGACATTTTGCCGGCAGGAAAACATCCGGAAACACGTTCAGTTCGAGGCTCTAATATATGTCGTATTGCAGTGCACCGACCTCAGAATAGTGATATCGTCGTTGTATTATCTGTAACAGACAATTTAGTCAAGGGTGCTGCTGGGCAGGCTACTCAGAATATGAATATTATGTATGGACTACCTGAAACGTTAAGTATTGACCACGTTCCATTACTACCCTAGGAGAGTAACCGATTCTTTTAAAACTTTACTGGTATAGAATTACCCCACAAAAACTCGGTTTATTACGCATCAAGTATGTTTTGTTTACTCAGCTAGTAACCAAAAACATCCTGGAGTATGAATTTCTTGAGACTTAGAAGTGACAAAACTAAAAAAAAGCAAATCTAATATTACCTCACCTCGCGTTGTTATACGTCCATACATCCCATGGAGCTTGCGTTTACTAGCCATATTTATATTTATATTCCTGTTATTAACACTATCCTGGGGAATGTATAGCTTTGGAAGAAAATCATCGGATATAAGTACTAGCAATAGCGGCGAGCTAATCAATGAGGAGTTAATTGCCTTATATGATGCGAACACATGCCTACAAGACCATACACAAGAAAGGTGCGCAGTACTTTCTAAATTTGCGCGCAAATTGCAAATGAATAATACAGTACATGACGACTTAACAAAACAAATCAGGTTACTTGGTGAAGAAAATCACCGCCTCAAAGAAGAGTTGGTTTATTTTCAGTATCTCATGACAAATAGCGGTGACACAGCTTCAGGTATTTCTATCAATCGTTTCAATTTGACACAAGGACAATCTGAAAGACAATATCGGTATACCCTTTTATTAACTCAGGGCGGGCAACGACCTACGGATTTTGAAGGGAACTTAAAGTTTCTAATTACATTACGACAAGATTCTGAGAAGAAAATTATAGCGCTTGCTAACAGCGGATCTTCTAAATTATTCCCAATCAATTTTAAACATTACAAAAGAATAGATAAGAGTTTTCAGGTACCTGAGAATACAATCGTAGAAAATATACAAGTGCAAATTTTTGAAAAAAATAATTCTGAAGCAAAATTAACACAGACAGCTGAACTGTCATCGTAAGGGAGACTAATATGTTTAGTAAAAACAAAAAGGGGAAAAAAAGCGGCCATATTGATACGCTTATCGGCACCAAGACGCACATCGAAGGCAATATTAATTTTAGCGGAGGATTGCGTGTAGACGGTCATGTCTGTGGCAATATCACTGCCACTGGTGACACACAAAGTACACTTGTATTAAGTGACCAGGGAAATGTCGATGGAAAAATACAGGTTTCCAATATCATTATCAACGGAACCGTTACCGGTCCAATCCAAGCAGATGAATATTTAGAACTACAAGCAAAAGCTAAAGTATTTGGTGACGTTCATTATGGTTCAATGGAAATCCAACTAGGTGCCTCTGTTGAAGGAAAATTAATTCGCTTGGATAACGTACAACCTGAAAAACTTGTCACATTAATTCCTCCGTCTTCTGATTAATATTTGTATAATGGTATAGTAGAAACTTATTTTCAAGCTTCGCTTACATTTGAGAACTTATTATGACTATTGCTAACACAGCAAACACCGAAACTAACTCACCACCTCCACCAATATCTTTTACAGATAACGCCGCCAGCAAAGTTAAGCGGTTAATCATAGAAGAAGAAAACGAAAATTTGAAGCTAAGAGTCTTCATTAGCGGCGGTGGATGCTCAGGCTTTCAATACGGTTTTACATTTGATGAAGCAGTAAATGAGGATGACACCATTATTGAAAAAAATGGGGTCAAACTACTGGTTGATCCAATGAGCTTCCAATATTTAATTGGGGCACAAATTGACTATCAAGAGGATCTAAACGGCGCACAGTTTATAATCAAAAATCCAGGTGCCACCAGTACCTGCGGCTGTGGCTCTTCATTCTCAGTTTAAAAACTCCATTCAGGCGGGATAGATCGCACCTAGAATCCTACTTCCTTTAGCTCCCGTAACAGCCGGAAGATTGCTCGGCACACCCGTAATAGTCTGTTGTGCTAACCAAGCAAATGCATAAGCCTCCACCCAATCTGCATTAACTCCTAACTGATCCGTCAACCCAACACTTTTTTCAGACAGAGCCCCACTAAGACAAGACATCAACAGACCATTATGCGCACCACCACCACAAACATAAATTTCCTCAGAAGTCGGGCAGTAATCTATTATTGAGTTAGCAATTGTCTGTGCAGTCAATTGCAATAGTGTCGCCTGCACATCTTCTGGTTTCTCATGACCCAATAAATACTGCTCTAACCAACTCATATTAAACATATCTCTACCCGTGCTTTTTGGTGGAGGAAGTGAGAAAAACAGATGAGCAAGTAACTTATCAAGCAACGTAGAAATAATTTTACCCGACGACGCCCACTCTCCATCTTGATCATAAGGACGATCCGTATGGCGCAAACACCAAGCATCCATAAGTAAATTACCAGGGCCACAATCAAACCCTATAACCAGCTTCCCTGGATCAAGACTTGTTATGTTAGAGATCCCGCCTATATTCAGAATCACTCGACTGTATTCTGGACGCATGAATATGGCTTTATGAAAGGCGGGTACCAGCGGTGCACCTTGTCCTCCAGCAGCAACATCACGACTTCTAAAATCAGCCACGACAGTAACAGCTGTCAATTCAGCTAACAAAGCAGCATTAACCAGCTGTATCGTGTAATTCTTATCAACCTCAGGGCAATGCCGTACGGTTTGACCGTGACAACCTACAGCAATAACATCTTTTGATACTAGGCCACTCGTCTTAAGTAGATCATTGACCGCATTAGCATAAAGCACAGACAATTCATTACTCATCATTGCCGCACGATGCAATTCGTCATTACCGGCCTGATGCAAAGCCAACAGCTGGCTACGCAAACGCTCATCATAAGGCAAAAAACGCGTCTTTAATAACTGTGGGGATGGTGCGGCAAAGTCGGCTAATACGGCATCGACACCATCCAAGCTGGTGCCTGACATGATGCCAATATAATAAGCCGGTTTCAAATAACGAATAACTCTTGTATCATCTATTGATGGATTTCGAAGTTAATTAAGAGAAGCATAATTAGTATTACGCATTATATCCAGCCGAGAAACCAACGATTTAGTTTCTTCAAAGAAAGCTACTCGATTTTTTTCTGCAATTGGTGGTGCTGATGGCAAAACCACTTTAGCGGGGTCACGCTGAACCCCATTCACACGCAACTCATAATGTAAATGTGGGCCTGTTGCTAAGCCAGTCGCTCCAACATATCCAATCACATCACCTTGACTTACACGCGCCCCGCCGCGCAACCCTTTAGCAAAACGAGACAAATGACCATAGGCTGTATCATATTTACCATTATGCTTTAACACAATCAATTTGCCATAGCCACCTTTTGTGCCTGCAAATGAAACCGTTCCATTCGCCGTCGCTTTTATCGGCGTACCAGTCGGTGCAGCATAATCAACACCGCGATGAGAGCGCCATTTTTTTAGCACTGGATGAAAACGCGAATTAGAGAAACCTGAACTAATGCGAGAGAATTCCAAAGGAGAGCGTAAAAATTGTCGTTGCATACTCTCACCAGCCGGCGTGTAATATCCTTCATCACCATTAGGTGATTGAAAATATAACGCTTTATGAGACTTTCCTTTATTAATATACTCTGCAGCTAAAATTCTTCCCGTTTTAGCCTGCTCACCGTTGTTATGGAGTGTTTCATATACCACAGTAAAACGATCACCTTCACGTATATCACGGTGGAAGTCAATTTCCGTCTCAAAAATATCTATAATTTGGAGAGCAATACTATTAGGAACACCCGCTTGATCTGTTGCACCAAACAAAGAACTCGTTACCTTACCTGATCTCATACGAATTTGTGCATCAAGCTCAGCCTGCTGCTCAATCATCTGAAACGTATCACCTGTTTTTTCCATTAAAAACAGCTCTTCATTCCCAAAGAAATAACGCATCATCAGCAACTCACCTTGAGCCGTTGTTTGTGCATAAACAGTTTTCCCTGGCATTAATTTACGCATCGCCTGGCTATCCCTAGCAGCGCGTAGGAAGGCTAACTTATCCTGATTATTTACTTGTAATCGCGTAAGAATCGCAGCTATCGTATCGCCCCGTTGAATATTTTCCTGGCGCCAAAAACTCCGGTTTGAATTATTGTTATGTACAATATTTGGGATGGATAAATCGCGGACAACCTCCTCAACTTGAAAGGTTCCTATGGAGGCATTGGGCGCCGTACCAAACGCAGTAACCACGCCAAACAAGGGCAAGCTAGACAAAAAAACAAGCCAAGCTAATCTTTTTTTTGTTAACGTGGGCGATTTATAAGCTAAAATCTTCTTTTTTTCGTGTAACGGCATTAACAGCATATAAAAAATACCTCCTATCGTTCCAGTCAACTTTAATTTTAACATGGAACAGCTTATTTCTATGTATTAATCTACTTTCAGCATCACTTTAAATGGTGCTGATATATATAACCGTAACTCTTTGAAATTACTTTGCACCTATTGTGAGAAAATCAATCTTAGAACAACTAGAAATTATAAAACGAGGCAGTAACGAGCTATTGGTAGAGAAAGAGCTAGAATCAATGCTTATTACTAATCGTCCACTGAGAATTAAGGCCGGATTTGACCCAACGGCACCCGATCTTCATCTTGGCCATGCTGTTCTAATCAATAAATTAAGACAGCTACAGGACATGGGACACCATATCTTGTTTCTAATTGGTGACTTCACTGGCATGATCGGTGACCCCACCGGAAAGAATTCAACTCGCCCACCACTAACACGTGAACAAGTTGCAGAAAACGCAGAATCCTACACAGGGCAAGTTTTTAAAATACTCAAACAAGAGCAAACAGAGGTTGTATTCAACTCTAGTTGGATGGACAAACTAAACGCTGCAGATCTCATTAAACTGGCTGCCACCCATACCGTTGCACGCATGCTGGAACGTGATGATTTTGATAAACGCTATCGCGGCAGCCAACCCATTGCTATCCATGAGTTTCTATATCCGCTAGTGCAAGGCTACGACTCGGTTGCTCTTAAGGCTGATTTGGAACTTGGAGGAACAGATCAGAAATTTAACCTATTGATGGGGCGTGAATTGCAGAAACATTACGGACAAAAGCAACAGTGCATCCTCACTATGCCTCTCCTAGAGGGACTTGATGGCATCAACAAGATGTCAAAATCCCTAAATAATTATGTAGGAATCACTGAAAGTCCCAAAGAAATTTTTGGCAAACTGATGTCTGTTTCTGATGTACTAATGTGGCGCTATATTGAATTACTCTCTTTTGAATCCATCAGCACCACCCAACAATGGAAAAAAGAAGTCTCAGAAGGCAGAAACCCACGCGACATTAAAGTAATGTTTGCACAAGAAATTGTCACTCGCTTTCACAGCAAACAAGACGCTGAAGACGCATTGAGCGACTTTGAAACGCGTTTCAAACACGGCGCATTACCTGATGACATGCCACAAATGTGCATTCAGGCAGAAAATGGAGTCGGACTACCTCTCGTACAAATCTTAAAACGATCCGGCCTTACGTCGAGCACCAGTGAAGCAATAAGAATGATCAAACAAGGCGGTGTTAAATTAGATGGTGAGAAAGTTGAAGATAAATCTCTAAAAATCATGAGCGAAGAAACAATCATCATACAAGTAGGAAAGCGAAAATTCGCCAAAATATCAATTACCAAGTAAAATTCATTACTCAAAATAAAAAGCTGTCACAAAAAATATATATTAATACTCAGTATGTTATGCGTTAAATCTAAATACAGCAGGAATTGTAGCCTAAATTAACCATGGCAATCACACGTGATTACTGTATACTCCGGCCTTCGGTAAAGGCTCAACAAGCCTTACCCCGGTTTCATCGTTCCTGACCTCCTTCCTTTTTTCAAGTTTTTAACAAAAACTTTCAGTAGCTATGGTTAGCGACGATGCTTTATATGTCTGCGCTAGCGGTACTTAGCTAATTATTTACGGCTGTCTTTTTCTGCTCGCGCATTTTGTTTCTCTTTATCAGGAAATTAATGTGTCTTTTGAAAATCTAAATTTACACCCCTCTATCACCCAAGCAATTACTGAAGCGGGTTACACAACACCTACACCTATCCAACAGCAAGCAATTCCAGAATTATTAGCTGGTCATGATGTCATGGCATCTGCCCAAACAGGAACCGGCAAGACAGCTGCTTTTATGTTACCAGCATTACACCTTTTAGCAACACCGCCAAAAGAGCGCGGAAAAGGTCCTCGCGTTCTTATTCTCACTCCAACACGTGAGCTTGCACTACAAGTTTCTGAAGCCGCATCAAAATATGGCAAACACTTAGCACGCACTAAAGTTGTCAGCATTTTAGGTGGCATGCCTTACCCATTACAAAATAAATTATTGTCACAACCTGTTGATATTTTGGTGGCTACGCCTGGACGCTTAATTGACCACATCCAGCGCGGACGCATTAATTTTTCACGCTTAGAAATGCTCGTGTTAGACGAAGCTGACCGAATGCTCGATATGGGTTTTATTGACGATGTAGAAACCATCGCTGCCGCAACACCCGCAACCCGACAAACACTACTATTCTCAGCCACACTTGATAATGCAATTGATAAAGTTGCCTCACGCTTGCTCAAGTCGCCGAAACGTATTCAAATTGCCACGCAAAAAGCAAAGCTTGATAACATTGAACAAAGACTTCACTACACTGACGATTTATCACACAAAAATAAGTTGCTAGATCATGTCTTACGTGACGTAACACTAAAGCAAGCCATCATTTTCACTGCTACCAAACGTGACGCTGATACACTGGCTGACAATCTTTCAGCCCAAGGTTTTGATGCTGGCGCGCTGCATGGCGACATGAACCAACGTGAACGTACGCGTACACTAAACAAACTTCGTCGTGGTGGACTTCGCGTATTAGTCGCAACTGACGTTGCGGCACGTGGTATTGATGTCGCCGATATCACACACGTTGTCAATTTTGATTTGCCAAAATTTGCAGAAGATTATGTTCACCGCATTGGCCGTACTGGTCGCGCAGGCGCATCAGGTATCGCCATTTCATTTGCTTCCGGTAAAGATGGCGTACATTTAAAGCGAATAGAACGTTTTACTGGCCAAAATATTACACCACACGTCATTCCTGGAATGGAACCACGTTTCAAACCACGCCCAGGTGGAAATGGCGGATTCAGAAGAACGCCCAACGTTGAACATAAGCGTAAGCGTTCATGGTCGAACAACAGCAATAGCAGCAATGGTGCTAGACAAGACTTCAACCCTAACGGTAATTTTCAATCCAAGAGACAAGACGTCAATGGAAACCATGCTAACAGCAACAGTAATGGCAATAGCAATGGCCGTCATCGCCCATATGCTAATAACAACCAAGGAAACTCACAGCGCAGGAGCACTTGGAATCAATAAAACAAGATAAAATTTAGCAACACATTTATCTAAAAAAGACCCGGCAAAACCGGGTCTTTTTATTAATCTCTGTCACAATTATCGCCATTACTCAGCTTGCAACACACGACGCTTTTGCAACATACGCACGATTAAATAAATAGCCACTGCAGCCAGTAAATGCTTGATAGTATGACCACTAACAATCTGCTCCAAGTCATAAATTTCCTGATCAAATGTTTCAGCGACTTTAGCAACGGCATACAAAGCAATAACCTTGTTCATATCACTGGCTCGCGTGTAATTAGACGAAAAAAATATGCCCAACAAGATAATCAACAACAACGAATAAAACTGCACCACAATATAATAATTTAGATTTCCAGCACCTAGCTTCTCCGTCCAATACCAATACAACACACTGACAACTCCCAGAACAACCAAAACAGGCAACCCCCAAAGACCAACTCTAACGCTAATCCGCTCCATCAATGCTGCAGCAAGCAATGCTGTGACACCTATCGCAATAGGCAATCGATCCCACAACAATACTTCATTATCCGGCGCCCAATGATAATATGCCGACCCAAAACCAGTCATCACAACACTCAGGAACATAACCAAATAAGGCCAACACTCTGCTCTATTAATAAAACAACGCTGCCCTGGTGATCGATAGCATTGCAAAACAAATAGCACACCGATCAGCCCACTGACTAAGATAGCTAAATTAGAAACAACATTTAGAAAATTTGGAATATCAAAGAATGATGTTTGATCGGCGAATTGATGATATGCAACTGACTGAGGAATGGGCGAAAAAAGGACTGTCATCAACAAGATAACAACAGTGAAAATACCTAAAACCCAGAGTCGTCGTTGCATTATATACTCATCATGTTCCAGTACATCTCATTCATAGCGCCTTCCCCATGGTTCACAGCGCTTATTTACAAGCCTTTCAATCGAATGGCTATTGACGGCTTGATGCCTAGCCCTACACCTTGATTACTCAGCCTGGAGCCGCTTGCTACACTATATATTTAAGGCTCCTCAATCAAAATAGTCTACAAATAATTCTACATTTTCTCTTGTTGTACGGTAATTATTTACAACGGCTTCATTATCTTCATAGCCAAGTGCCATTCCACACAATAAAATTTTATTATTTGGATAGCCTAACTCTGATCTTATTATTGCAGGGTAATCAGCAATAGAAGCTTGTGGACAGGTTGCTAAACCAAGGCCAACAGCAGCTAACATAACAGACTGTATAAACATACCATAATCTATATAAGATCCCGTTTGCAATTGATCATCCATAAAAAAAAGTAACATAACGGGTGCATCAAATGCACGATAGTTTGCAGCCCACTGGTCTGTTTGTCGCTGTTTATCGTTACGATCAATTTGTAGTGTTTGATACATAAGCAAGCCACAGTCTTTTCTTCGAGATTTGTACGGATCTATCCATTTAGTCGGGTAGTATGAATAATCCGCTTTGCCTTTGTCTCCAGCACGAAAGGCGGTTTCAATTTTACTTTGTAACCGTTGTTTGGCTTTCCCCGTTATTATAGCGACTTGCCAAGGCTGAGTATTTACGCCTGAAGGAGAATAACGAGCGGCATCAAGTATTACATTAACCTTTTCTTTTTCTACCGGTTTATCTTGTACGTCGTCAAAGTATTTTGGACTAGAGACTGTCTAAATTAAGAGAGGATTATCTCCGCCAGCCAATTCACCAAGTATTGAGCCAATACCCATATTAGTTACAAGTACAGTCCTTGGAAATTCTTTTCTGATTAGCCCGTCTATAACACTTGAGTCAAACTGATGACTGCGAACCTTTGCCATACAAAAGATAATTTGATTTCTACGCGCAACGGCAGTTTCTCTACTATTAAGGTGACTCTCAATTATTTGATAGCTTTGCCTTAGTCCTTGCGTTAACCATGAATGATCTGATTTTTTTAATAAGTCTTTCTCATATTTCCATTCATTCTCTTCGATCTCGTATGCTAGACACTCACAGTACTCATGGACACGTTGGGCTATACCAAGAGTTATGTTCCACACATGATCGGAGAGTTCGATCAACGCTCCCCCGGTTAATTTTATTTCTAGTTGTTCAAACCCCTTCTTGACGATTTCCATGACTTGACCGGAGTCAATGCTGACAACTTTCTCAATCTCTTGTATACGGTTAGCAACAGATTCAACATTTTTCGTTTCTGTGAAATATTGTAATACGCCATTCGGAATTCCAACAATAAGCAAGTTGACATTACAGGCCGCATAGCGTTCGTCGTCTAACAGTATTATTATATCTGCCAGCTCATCCATTAATTCTTTCGATTGAAATATCGACTCCAAATTATCAAGAACGACTATTTTCCTATTGCCTCCTACATCTGAGAATAATTTAAATGCTTTCAGAAGTGGATCTTCCTGAGACACCTCATAGTCCGTACTATGCTTTAAGCCCCCTTTAGCGAAATAGGCACTTACTTCTGCTGCCTTCTCTTCACTAAATCCTAATTTGATTACTGTTCCCGGCTCAATTAGACAGTTGCATATTTCTTGGGTTATAGACTTAAATCTTGATGCATTTGCGCAGTTAGCTACAACATAAGGGATCGCGTTATCACTGAGTACTTTTTTGTACAACCAAGATTTTCCATTTCCGCTATCGCCAAAGATAAGTGTATGTGAATTTCTTTTCAGAGATCGAGCCAATGCTTTTTCATGTAATGGACGCTTTACATACATTGATGTATTTACTTCGCTTTGTCTCGGAGTGAATACTTCAGTGATATCCTTTCTTTTAGTCATCTATATAGATTCCTAATTTTCTTTCTGATCATATGAGCTGGATGCGCTGACGCGTAAATACCTTAATGCTAATAAAGAATTGGATTGGCAGTATCTATTCATCTCATAAATTAAGCACGGAACAAGGCAATCAGGCAGAGGCCAGACAAAAATCGCGCTTGTTAAATAGGTCACAGCGCATACATTGAGGCATGCTTTTACAAGTCCGTTAAGTCATTTATAGAATGAATAACCCACAGCATTAGTACATCCTAGCAACCGCATCCCCGACACGTCCCACTGCGATAATCTCCATACCTGCAATCGCTTGCTTGGGCTTATTCGCTATCGGAATAATCGCTTGTTTAAAGCCGAGCTTGGCAGCTTCTTTAAGTCGTTCTTGGCCTCGTTGAACGGGACGAATTTCCCCGGCCAAGCCGATTTCGCCGATGACAACCATTTTTTCAGTCAGCGGTTTGTTTCTGAGTGATGACACAATCGCCAGCAAAATGGCCAGATCAGCGCCGGGTTCGGTAATTTTTACGCCACCGACGGCATTCACGAACACATCTTGATCAAAACAGGGAATGCCAGCATGACGATGCAACACAGCCAGCAACATTGCCAGTCGATTTTGTTCCAGCCCCACGGTCAGTCGTCTGGGGTTTGGTGCGCGCGCTTCATCGACCAATGCTTGAATTTCCACCAGCAAGGGCCGCGTGCCTTCTTGTGTGACCATTACGCAAGCACCTGGTACTTGTTCGTCATGATGCGAAAGAAATAGGGCTGATGGGTTATTGACTTCGCGTAGACCTTTTTCGCCCATCGCAAAAACACCCAGTTCATTCACCGCACCAAAACGATTTTTAAACGCACGAATCATGCGAAAGCTGGAATGGGTGTCGCCTTCAAAATACAGCACAGTGTCCACCATATGCTCAAGCACACGCGGGCCAGCTAGTGCGCCTTCTTTGGTCACATGCCCCACGAGAATAATACAAGTGCCACTCGCTTTGGCAAACCGAGTTAATTGTGCGGCGCACTCCCGTACTTGCGCGACTGACCCGGGCGCAGACTGCAAAGCATCGGAATATATGGTTTGAATTGAGTCGATGACCGCAACATCGGGTTTATGCCTGGCTAGGGTTAACTGGATTTTCTCTAACTGAATTTCAGCCAACAATTGCACATTTGCCACATTGAGCACCAAACGTTTGGCACGCAAGGCGACTTGCCGTGCGGACTCTTCGCCGCTGACATACAACACTTTATGCGAGGCAGACATGTGTGATAATGCTTGCAGCAACAACGTGGACTTACCAATGCCGGGATCACCACCAATCAACACCACCCCCCCATGCACTAGGCCTCCACCCAATACACGATCCAATTCGGCCACACCCGTCGAAAAGCGCGGCTCCTCGCCAGCCTCGACTTCACTAAGGTTTTGAACTTTATCTATTTCAGAAACAGGGCTAAAACGTGACACCGTCTTTTCTGCAATAGTTTCAACCAATGTATTCCAAGCTTGACAATGTGGGCACTGGCCTTGCCACTTTAGGGTTTGACCGCCGCATTCTGTACAAGAATAAATTGTTTTTTGCTTGGCCATCTGTCGTTTTATGTCTTTATCTTTTTAGTACAGAATTGATTAGTAATGCTCATAAAAATACTTCCGCTGCTTTAAAAGTTGATCCTCCGGCGTCTTTGTCCGAGAGTATAGGCGCAGCACTGACCGGCCAATTAATAGCTAGATCGGGATCGTTCCACAAAATACAGCGTTCATGCTCTGGCGCCCAATAGTCAGTCGTTTTATAAAGAAATTCGGTATTATCGGAAAGCACTACAAAACCATGCGCAAAGCCTTCAGGTACCCACAGTTGTTTCTTGTTCTCCGCGCTCAAAATCTCGCCCGCCCATTGACCAAATGTTGGTGAAGAACGGCGAATATCCACGGCCACATCAAACACTTCACCCACCACAACACGTACTAATTTGCCTTGAGGCTGTTTGATTTGATAATGCAATCCACGCAGAACGTGTTGTGCAGAGCGAGAATGATTACTTTGCACAAACGTTACGTCACGATTAATGGCTTGTTCAAACTGACGCTGATTAAAACTCTCAAAGAAAAAGCCACGGTCATCGCCAAACACTCGCGGCTCAATCAAAAAAACATCGGGAATCGCCAACCGAGTCACATTCATAACATACGTCCCCTATGTTCCATGATGGATATGCTCGCGCTTTAATACTTGATGCAAATACTGACCGTAACCATTTTTTTCAAGCTGCACTGCGAGTTTTTCCAACCTCTCGGCATCTATCCACTGTTGCCGATAGGCAATTTCTTCTGGGCAAGCAATCTTCAAGCCTTGGCGGTTTTCAATTGTCGCCACAAATTGGCTCGCTTCCAATAACGACTCATGCGTACCTGTATCCAACCAAGCATAACCACGGCCCATGATTTCGACATTGAGCTTATCTTGTTCCAAATAAAGTCGATTCAGATCGGTTATTTCCAGTTCATTACGTGCAGACGGCTTAAGGTTTTTTGCCAAACCTACTACTTGCTGATCGTAAAAATACAACCCTGTAACCGCATAGCTTGACTTTGGGTCTCTCGGCTTTTCTTCTAAGTTAACGGCTCGCCCATTGGTATCAAACCCAACCACTCCATAGCGCTCAGGATCTTGCACATGGTAGGCAAACACACTAGCACCTTCGGTACGTGCCATAGCACTAGCCAACAAATGATGAAAATCATGCCCATAAAAAATATTGTCACCTAAGACCAACGCCGAGCAATCATTACCAATAAAAGACTCACCGATGATAAAAGCTTGTGCAAGCCCATCAGGAGATGGCTGCACCGCATAAGATATATTCAAACCCCATTGACCGCCATCGCCCAACAGCTCCTCATAACGAGATATATCCTGCGGCGTTGAAATAATGAGAATGTCACGAATACTCGCCAGCATTAGAGTGCTGAGTGGATAGTAGATCATCGGCTTATCAAACACCGGCATTAATTGTTTGGAAACCACTTGTGTAATTGGATAGAGCCGCGTACCTGAGCCACCCGCCAGAATAATTCCCTTCCTTGTTGTTCCAACAACATTATTTGTTACCATTCTAAGATTTACCCATAGGACAATTCGACACCAAAGTTAATATTAAAAGAAAATAATTGTACTATAGGGATACACTTCAGAAGATCGTAATAAGATAAAATTATAAATACTGAATATCCCTGTGATTTACATACAAATTTTAATTCACGGTAGATAATGTTAAGTAAAAGTGTTGCTTTTTACTCTCAGAATTTCTGTCACCATTTCGCGCCAATGCAAAATAAGAAAAAAATAATTAATACGCCGCTTTACCACCGCTTATTAGAATATGTTGTTCCTCACTGGAAAACACTCACACTGGCACTCATTAGTATGGCAATAATGGCCTTAACTGTGTCGGCTCTACCGGCACTCGTTTTATATATGTTTGACAAAATTCCACTTAACGCGGGGCTAGTGTTAACACAAGATTTCTTATGGGTGGTATTGGCGTTCTTAATCGCTCGTGGAACAGCTAGTTTTATTAGCACCTACACCATGAACACAACTAGCAATAAAGTGTGCGTAGATCTACGTGTCGCCATGTTCAACAAGCTATTAACATTACCGATCAACCACTATATTAAAATGACCGAAAATGATCTGGAACATCGATTCATCACCGATGTAAACTCAGGCTCTCAGGCCATCATTAATGCATCAACTAGCTTTGTTAAAAACACATTGACAGTCGCTTTCCTATTAACATGGATGTTTTATCTCAGCGGGGAATTTACGCTTTTTACCTTAACGATCTTATCAGTATTACTTTTGGTTTCTCAGCTAATTAATGGTTATTTGGACAGAACTAATAACCAAATAATTAATGCTTCAAACGATGTCCTCGAAGCATTATGTCAATCCATTTCAAAATACCAAACCATTCGCGTTCATGGTGGCCAATCACAGGAAGAGAAGCGTTTCAGGAACAAAGCCAAACAAATGCACGAGTTCAATCTACAGTTCATTAACATAAAAACATTGCGTATCTTGTTAGGGCAAATTGTCGCTATTATTATCCTCACAACCATAGGATATTTTCTTTTCCAACAAACACATCACGACAAAATTACGACAGGAGAAATAGCGTCTTTATTGACAGCTGCAGTCATGCTTTTCTCGCCTCTAAATCAACTACTATCGATTAATAGTTTTCTACTGCAAGGACGGCAATCACTTGAGAGAATTTTTTCATTCTTAGACAGCGAATCAGTGAAACACACAGGCAGTGTTTTAATTGAACGACCAAGCGGTAAACTAACATTCGATAAAGTTAGCTACATGAGTGAAATAACCGATCAACCGGTACTTGATAATTTTTCCTTCGCTATAAAACCTAAGCAAACTATTGCATTAATTTGTGCGTCAGAAGAGGAAAAGAATGCACTCACAGATTTATTGCTTGGCATAACCCAGCCTACCTACGGAAGAATATTGTTTGATAACCAGAACTTGATTAAGCTAGATTTAAATAGCCTCTATGCCAACATCGCCCTGATCTCGCATAAAGCTCTATTGTTCGATGACACCGCCGCGACTAATATTGCATACGGCGCTATGGAATGTACGAATGAAGCAAAAATCACTTCAGCTGCTTATATGTCTAATACTTCAGAATTTGTCCGTGGATTGACAAATGGATTACAAACCAAGCTTGGTAGTCATGATGTTAACTTAACACATACGCAATGCCAGCATATCGCCATTGCACGTGCATTACTGAGAAACCCATCAATCTTGATAATTGATGAAACATTCACATCCCCAACAACATCTCATACCGAAACAAAGCGCTTACAAGACGCATTACAAACATTAATGAAAGAACGAACAACACTCTTTATATCGCAGCAACCACCAAGTTTAGTTGAAATAGATCATGTTGTTAATATTTCAGACAAGAAGATGACACCGAATCAATTAACCAAATCTATTCAATCTTTATTACGCAAGACTCAATGACCTCCGCTGCATAGTAACGGAAAACGATTTCGCATCTCTAATCAATCCCTATTTCGGTATATAGCTTGGCAAATGTCTCACAGACATGTTGCATTTGTTCACTTGTATGCGCTGCATTAATACTACAACGTACCAGCGACTTATTCTCTGGTGCTGCAGGTGGCAAAATCAGGTTCACATAAATATTGTTTTCAAGTAAACCTTGCCAGAGTGCGAGTGCTTGCTTCGGATTATCAAGTATAGCAGCGACAATAGGGCCGGGTTCAGGGCCAAGTTTATAACCAATCTCACTCATCTTTGAGTAAAGCTGGTGCGCATTTTTCCAAAGTTGCTCTCGTAACTTCGTACCATTACGCAACAACTTCAAAGCTGCTCGTGTCGAAGCTATAGTTGCCGGTGATGGAGAAGCAGTGAAAATATATGGATGGCTAATATAACGTAATTGATCTAATTGTGAATGATTACTGACACAAAACCCACCAATACTGCAGAGACTTTTACTAAATGTTCCGGTAATAAAATCGACACCTTCCATCATCCCGGTTTTTTCCACCAAACCTTGTCCAGTATTTCCTAACACACCCAGTGAATGTGCCTCATCCAATAAAAGAAGGCTATTGTATTTATTTTTCACACTGATAATGTCTACTAACGGCGCTTGATCACCCAGCATACTGTATATACCTTCAGCAATTATCAGCGTTACAGCAGAACGTTCACCTAAGCGGCGCAATCTTTTGTCCAAATCAGCCACGTCATTATGTCGAAAGCGAATAACGTCAGCGCCACTTAATGTGCAGCCATCATAGATACTGGCATGAGAATCACCATCTATCAGTACAACATCACCTGGCCCAACTAAACCAGCGATTGTTCCCAAGTTTGCTTGGTAACCTGTCGTAAACACAATACTTTCACGACACTGATAAAAGTCAGCAAACTCTCTCTCAAGTTCTCGGTGCCCAAAATAGCTACCATTGGCCATACGCGAACCAGTAGTCCCAGTTCCCTCATTATCAATGGCTTCGTGTGCTGCTTTTAAGCATTCAGGCGCAAAGGACAACCCTAAATAATTATTTGTGCCAAAAAGTAGCACACGGTTTTCGCCAATTCTTGCTTCTGTTGATGAATAAACTTCTTCAATAGGAATACCAAAAGCACCAACGGCTTCTGGCAACTGTGCCTTCCTTAACGCAGCAGCTGCATCTAGCTTATTTAAGAGATTCATTAGGACTCAGTTTTTATTTTATGTATTAAATCAGCAAGATCTCGAACTGTCTGGACGTCGACAAGTGCGTTTATTGGTACTGAAATATCAAAGGTATCTTCAATTTCCATAATTAAATTCAGCAGCTTGATAGAGTCAATCGCCAATTGATTGACAAGGCTCATATCAGGAGATACTTTTATGTCAGAACCAGTAAAACTATCTAGACGCTGGCAAAGTTGTTGCAGGGTTTCATTGTAGTCACTTTCTGCCATATATCACTTTAAATAATGAGGTTTTTCGTAGATCTCAAAATAGCCGAGGCAAAGCACTGCGCAGGTTATTTTTCGGTTTCCAGCCAGGCATCGCATTTAGTAGCGAACTATTATCACATAACCAGTTTGAATGTTGCAATTCCTTTACTTTCTCTGGCGTTAACATCGGCGCATAATGAAAAATTTTCGCAAGCATTAAGTTTATTTTTGCAACCAAGCTAACGACAGAAATTGGCACCTTAATACAACGGACAGGGCGCCCCCAAACTTCTTGCGTAATGGCTGCAATGGACTCGTAGCTGTAACCGCCTTCATTCCCATCGTCTAACTCGTAAATACCACTGATAGACACACTCATAGAAAGCCAGCAATGAATGGCAGCCACAAAATCATCAACATGCAATAAACTTATTTTATTCGATGTTTCACCAACTACTGGCAGTAAACCATGCCGTGTTGCATTAAAAACCGGCTTTAATTCTTTGTCACCCTGTCCATAAACTGCGGTTGGCCGAAAAATTACCCATTGACTATTTGCCGAATAGTTAATCACACACTGTTCAGCCATTTGCTTACTTTTGGAATACCAGGAAAGATCGGGCTCTCTTGCCGCGAGAGATGATATAAGGAGGAAACGCGGTTTTATTGTTTGATGTTCTGCTGCTTGAACAAGATTCGATGTGCCATCAACATTAGTATTCACAAAATTCTCAAAGGAACTACCACGTACCGACCCAGCACAATGAATCACGGCATCAGCACCATCAACCAGCTGGTGCAATGCCGCTTTATTATTCAGATCTCCGAGAACCCAATGGATATATTTTTCAACTTTCCGTGGCTTGCGTGTTAATGCACGCACGTGGTAACCATTGCCAACAAGTTTACGTAGAATTTCGCGACCAATAAACCCAGTAGCGCCTGTTAATGCAACCATTTCAGGCATTACTAGTTATCTATCTCCTGATTCTACAACTGCTGGTGATTGCTCAGATATACTTGTCCGCTGTATAAACCCTTGACGTGCTGCGAAGCGTGACAATTTACCAGATGATGTTCGTGGCAATGTATGAGGTGGTACTAACTCTACAAGGCAATTGACACCAAACGCCATATAAACCAATTGTTGCAATCGGCTATTAAGTGATTGACGCTCTGTCGTAGAAGTTAATCGGCACTCAATAACAAGAACAATTGTAGTCGCGCCATCTTCTGCATTGATACCAAACGCGGATGCTTCACGAGTTCTAACTTCTGGCTGCAACTCGGCCAATTCTTCAATATCCTGCGCCCGAATGTTACGACCATTAACAATAATGACATCAGTACGTCTGCCAGTAATATACAAATCGCCCTCAAACAAGAATCCGATATCTCCGGTATCTAACCAGTTACCCGGCTTAAGCGCCTTTTTAGTTTCTTCAGGGTTGTTAAAATAACCTGCCATAACGCTTTCACCATGCACCAATACACTGCCGACCATGATGCTTGGCAATTCGTCACCAGACTCATCAACAATCTTTACAGTATGGCCCGGCAGTGGCCGACCACAATTAACAAACTCATTATGCTTTCTACCATCAGCCTGAACCCGAACAGCCATTTTTTTATCGACTAATGTTTTAGCATCAATCTTTATGCTTTGTGCACCTTTGCTTATTTTCGAAAATGTAACTGCGAGTGTCGATTCGGCAAGCCCATAGCAAGGTAAGAACGCACACTCGTCAAAACCAGCTGTTGCGAATTTTTCTGCAAAGCTTCTTAAGGTTTCTGGTCGAATCATCTCTGCACCAATACCGGCCGCACGCCAGCAACTTAAATCAAGCTCTTTTAAATCTGATTCGCGCACACGTAATGTACACAGTTTCAATCCAAAAGGTTGGCTAAATGCAATAGTACAACGATTACGACTAATTAAACGCAGCCATTGCAATGGACGAATAGCAAAATCACGCGTTGCAAGATAGTCCACTGATACCTGAGAAACCATCGGCGCCAACACGAGTCCAACTAAACCCATATCGTGGTAGAACGGTAGCCAAGATGCGGCACGATCAGTTGGTTTCATCTCTAAACCATTGCGGACAATACCTTGCATATTGCTCATTAGAGCCCGCTCAGTAATAATGACACCACGTGATGCCTTTGTGCTACCAGATGTAAACTGTAAATAAGCAGTTTCATCAGGATCATTGGGTTGAAATTCAATATCCATCGCAGGCAATGTTGCTAGCTCGCTCGGCGTACCAACCCACTGCAATCCTTCCAACTTTTCTGCAGCTTCTTTAAGAAAGCTCACATAATCGACATTCGCAATCGCAATCGCAGCTTGACCACTGTTCAACATACCACGCAATTGTTGAACATAAATTGCATGACTGCCAAGATTCACTGGGACAGGCATTGCAAATGGGACTAACCCTGCATAGCGACACGCAAAAAATAACTCAGAAAACTCAGGGGATGTGTCGGCAATAATAGCCACACGAGTACCACGTTCCAAGCCAAAGTTTGATAAGTGCTGCGCTGATATGCGCGCATTCTGCCTTAATTTGCTATACGGAAGAACTGAGCGCAAATTTCCCTTTGCGTCATAAAAGTTATATCCGGTTGTTCCTCCTGCAGCGTATTCCAATGCTTCGGCCAGCGTATTAAAATCTGCTAATCGCTGCGCTTGCACATTGATTGTCGCCGTTGCCGTTGTTTTTGTCTCGCTTGAAGGTTGAGAATCAAACGCTTGCGTTAGCGGAGCGTTCAACTTGGTTATTGTCGAACTCAAGATCTTCCCCTCGAAGTAATGTTGCATGTCATCTTGCTATCACTAGCAAAGAATTCTGTTTAGGCATGCCAACTCTGATTATTTTTCTGCACAAGCTACTACTCGCCAGAAAAATTTTATTCAGACACTGACCACTGAATTTGCCTTATAAATATAAGTGTGTCATA